>NZ_JAVFKJ010000013.1:0-136990 GCF_032667185.1 Neobacillus sp. YIM B06451
AACACTTTTACACAAAAATATGGACTTGACTGGATAAGTGACTTTATTTGGGCAAAATTCGAAAAGGAAGTCACTCAAATCGGGATAAGTGACTTTGTATGGGCAAAATTCGAAAAGGAAGTCACTCAAATCGGGATGAGTGACTTTGTTTGGGCAGAACTCGGAAAGGAAGTCACTCAATCCAGGATGAGTGACTTTGTTTTAACAAAATCCAGAAAGGAAGTCACTCAAATCCGGATAAGTGAAATTGTTTGAACAAAACCCAGGAAGGAAGTCACTCAAACCAGGATGATTTCCGGAATCGATACATACTCCTCCCTAAAAGCATACTACCGTCCAAATTGTTTTTTGCCGTGCACCGTGCTACACTTTTTTCAACAACTACCTAAGGATGATCTGCCATGAAAAAGAAGGGCCGCGAGAATATTGTCTTTTTTCCGGATGTGGAAAGGCGGCTTGCAGAAAAAGGAATTGAGGCCTTACAAGAGAAACGGTTTAATGAAGCGATTGCCCTCCTTGAGCAGGGGCGTGAATTGGACCAAACAAATAGCGATATCGCGGCCGCTTTGGTGCTTGCGTATTTTGAAGCGGGAGCATTGAGAAAAGCCAAGTGGCTTTGCAAGGAAATGCTGATGGAAGGGTCCGGAGATTATTTTCAGCTTGTGGAAATGTACCTCACGATCTTAATCCAGTTGCATGAATATCGGGAAATTACGGAAGTCCTTGAAGCGCTATTTGATGAAAGGGAGGTTCCAGCGGAAAAGCGGGAACACTTTTTGACAATCCTGCAATTTTCCAAAAGATTGGCCGACAATGATCCGCTTCCAAGTACCGATTCCGAACTTGAAGACATCGAAGAAGATAGCCTTGAGGAACAAATCCGGCCCGGGGAAATTGATTTGTTTAAGATTCACGATTTAAAGGAACAAGTGAGGATAGCGGGAATATTAGCCGGGCAAAACATTCAACCCTTCCTACCAGAAATTGCCCGGTTCCTGAATGATGAAAAGGGGCATCCCTTCTTCAAAACAATTCTTCTCAATGTGCTTCGGGAGCAGAATATTGACAGCGACATAGAGGTGAAAAAGTTCGGTTTTACAATGGAAGTCAATCCGGTGATTATGCCGGTTCTCCACGGGTTGAAACTGGAGCTCGAAACGGGGAAAATCCTTGCCGAGGAGCTTGAACATCGCGACCCTGTCCTGCTCGAGAATGTCTTAAGCCTGATTCAGCGTTACTACTTTGCTGCTTATCCATTTGAATTGGAGCCGGAGAACCCATCGGCGTGGGCCTCGGCTTTCCATTCCATCGCCTTGTCATATCTAGGGTCCTTGCATGATCTTCAAGGAATGGCCACGATTTATAAGGTGAAGAAAGAGGAGGTAGAGATAGCGATTCAGTGGATCCGAAAAGTGGAGGAAATTTCTTATCCGATAATTTAGCCGCCAGAGTTGAAAGAACAAAATCGTGTGCTATAATGTAATGGTTGCAATATGTAAGCATACAATGTTTTACATAAAAAGTGCGATTCTATCATTGATAAAATAGGAAAAAGATAGCTGGAGGGAACAATATGTCTGCTACATGGGAAAAATTAGAAGGGAACCGTGGGGTTCTTACTGTAGAAGTTGGCGAAGAAAAAGTTAAGGAAGCATTGGACTTCGCTTTTAAAAAGGTTGTAAAAAAAGTGAATGCGCCTGGTTTCCGTAAAGGGAAAATGCCTCGCCCAATTTTTGAAAAAATGTATGGTGTTGAAGCATTGTACCAGGATGCGATTGACTACCTTCTTCCTGAAGCATATTCAAATGCAATCGACGAAACTGGCATCGATCCAATCGACCGTCCTGAAATCGACGTTGAGCAATTTGAAAAAGGATTCAGCTTTATTTTCAAAGCAACTGTTGAAGTAAAGCCGGAAGTGAAGCTTGGCGAATATAAAGGCATCGAAGTGGAAGAATTCGATACAACCGTTACCGATGAAGACGTAAACAAAGAAATCGAAACACTTCAAACTCGCCACTCCGAGCTTGTTGTAAAAGAAGAAGGAACCGCTGAAAACGGCGATACAGTCGTTATCGATTTCAAAGGATTTGTTGATGGCGAAGCCTTCGAAGGCGGAGAAGCTGAAAACTATTCCCTTGAACTTGGTTCAGGCTCCTTCATCCCTGGTTTTGAAGAGCAGCTTGTAGGAGTTGCTACTGGCGAATCCAAGGATGTTGAAGTTTCCTTCCCGGAAGAGTACCATGCTGCTGAGCTTGCTGGAAAGCCTGCAACATTCAAGGTTACAGTCCATGAAATCAAAGCGAAGGAACTTCCTGAGCTTGATGATGAATTTGCAAAAGATGTGGATGACGAGGTTGAAACCCTTGATGAGCTGAAAGCTAAAATCAAGGAACGCCTTGAGCATGACAAGAACCACGAGAAAGAGCATCATGTCCGTGATGCCGTAGTGGAAAAAGCAGCTGCAAACGCAGAAGTTGAAATCCCTGAAGTCATGGTCCGCAATGAAACTGACCGTATGATGCAAGATTTTGAACAGCGCCTGCAAATGCAAGGGATGAACCTTGAGCTGTACTTCCAGTTCTCCGGCCAGGATGAAGAAGCTCTTCGCGAGCAAATGAAAGGCGATGCTGAACAACGTGTTCGCGCAAGCCTTGTCCTTGATGCGATTGCGGAAGCCGAAAAGCTTGAAGTCACTGAAGAAGACATCAATGCTGAGCTTGAAAAAATGGCAGGCATGTACAACATGACTGTGGAAAACATCGTTAATGCACTTGGTGGAACGGAAGGAATCAAATCCGACCTTCAAAAGAACAAAGCTGTCGATTTCCTTATCGAAAACAGCAAAACTGTGTCCAAGTCAGAGTAATAAAAGATAAGAATCATGCACCAGCTTGTTTGCCGGGCCAATGAGCCTGGACAACCTGCTGAGCAGTTTCTGTAAACCATTTATTCTCCCTCCCGGTGTGGAGGTATGAATTGACATGAGGCAAAAGAAAACAAGGCGCGAGTATTCGTGCCTTGTTTTATACAATTTTATGGAAACATACTATAATAAACATATACATAAAAAGAAAATCATTTTTGTCCTTTATATTCAGGCTTAAGCAGCGGGAAAACTGGATAAGCTTAAAGGAGTACATATTTTTACGGAAGACACGGCAGTTGGATAAAAATGGAGAGATTGAATACGGGGTTGCAGAGAGTTATTTGTTTCAGTCAACATACAAAATGTGGTACAATGCAATACATAACGCTACTTTGCTTTTTGGAATTCTCGGACTTTCCATACAAGCTTGCCGGTAGATGCAGCTTTTAATAATGTTAATCCGTTCTTTGAGGGGTGAAAGGTTTGTTCAAATTTAATGATGAAAAAGGGCAATTAAAGTGCTCCTTCTGTGGAAAAACACAGGATCAGGTAAGAAAACTTGTTGCCGGGCCTGGTGTATATATATGTGATGAATGCATCGAATTATGTACTGAAATCGTCGAAGAAGAACTCGGCACCGAGGAAGAAGTTGAATTTAAGGATGTTCCAAAGCCAAGGGAAATCCTCGAAATCCTCGACGAATATGTCATTGGCCAGGAAAAAGCGAAAAAGTCTCTGTCTGTAGCGGTATACAACCATTACAAGCGGATTAACTCCAACAGCAAAATCGATGATGTCGAGCTGTCAAAGAGCAATATTTGTATGATAGGGCCGACAGGAAGCGGGAAAACCCTCCTTGCGCAGACACTCGCACGCATTTTGAACGTACCGTTTGCGATTGCCGATGCGACTTCGCTTACTGAAGCGGGGTATGTTGGTGAGGATGTTGAGAACATTCTCCTGAAATTGATCCAGGCTGCGGACTATGATGTTGAAAAGGCCGAAAAGGGAATCATTTATATCGATGAAATCGATAAGATTGCCCGCAAATCCGAGAACCCATCCATTACACGGGATGTTTCCGGTGAAGGCGTCCAGCAGGCGCTTCTTAAAATTTTGGAAGGCACTGTTGCAAGCGTCCCTCCACAAGGCGGGAGGAAGCATCCGCATCAGGAGTTTATCCAGATCGACACGACCAATATCCTGTTCATCTGCGGTGGAGCATTTGACGGGATTGAACCAATCATTAAACGCCGTCTTGGCCAAAAGGTTATTGGTTTTGGATCCGATGTGAAACAGCAGGAAATCAGCCAAAAAGAACTTCTTTCAAAGGTCCTTCCTGAAGACCTTCTTAAGTTCGGGCTTATCCCTGAATTCATCGGCCGACTTCCGGTCATTGCGAGCCTCGAACAGCTCGATGAGTCAGCGTTGATTGAGATTTTGACAAAACCAAAGAATGCACTTGTGAAGCAGTATCAAAAAATGCTTCAGCTTGATGAAGTTGAACTGGAATTCGAGGATGAGGCCCTTGTTGAGATTGCCAAAAAGGCAATCGAGCGTAAAACAGGCGCGCGCGGACTCCGTTCCATCATCGAGGGCATCATGCTCGATGTCATGTTCGACCTGCCGTCCCGTGATGATATTACAAAATGCATCATTACGAAGGAAACGGTTGCTGATAACAGCATTCCAAAGCTCATTCTTGAAGATGGCACCGTCATCGACGAAGAACGCAATTCTGCCTAAGCGGATACGAATAGAAGCTTAGCCAAGCTGCCCGGAAACTAAATCCGGGCAGCTTTATTTATTTGCGGATAAAACATTTAAAACCGGCTTTTTACCTTCCCCCTACTATTTCGTAAGACGAGTTTCTTGCAATTTTTTGTTTAGTGATTCCATTCAACGGAAATACTATCAAATAGCGGAACTACGTTTTCAGGAGGGAAAAGGATGAGTTGGACCGGAATCGCCCTATTTATACAACTCTTCTTTGGGATTATAATCGGGTTGTATTTTTGGAATTTATTACGAAACCAACGGACCCAGAAAGTCTCAATCGATAAAGAATCACGCAAGGAAATGGAACAGCTAAGGAAGATGAGGGCCATTTCGCTTACGGAGCCGCTCGCCGAAAAGGTTCGGCCGGCAAGCTTTGACGACATCGTTGGCCAAAAGGAAGGAATCAAGGCTCTCAAGGCTGCGCTGTGCGGCCCAAACCCCCAGCATGTCATCATTTATGGTCCTCCAGGGGTCGGAAAGACAGCTGCGGCAAGACTTGTATTGGAAGAGGCCAAAAAGAATTCAAAATCCCCGTTTGAACCATCCTCCGTCTTTGTTGAATTGGATGCGACAACAGCGAGATTTGACGAACGCGGCATAGCAGATCCCCTGATTGGATCCGTCCATGACCCAATATACCAGGGTGCGGGGGCAATGGGCCAGGCCGGTATTCCTCAGCCGAAGCAGGGCGCGGTAACGAATGCCCATGGAGGCGTACTGTTCATTGATGAAATCGGCGAGCTTCACCCTATCCAAATGAACAAGCTCCTCAAAGTGCTTGAGGACAGAAAGGTGTTTCTTGAAAGCGCCTACTATAACGAGGAAAATGGCTCGATCCCAACCCACATTCATGATATTTTTAAAAATGGCCTTCCGGCGGACTTCCGCCTGATTGGGGCAACGACCCGGACGCCGAATGAAATTCCGCCGGCAATCAGGTCGCGCTGTATGGAAGTTTTCTTCAGGGAGCTAAGCCAGGAAGAAATCAATATCGTCGCCAAAAAGGCGGCCGATAAAGTGGGGATGTCCATTCCGGAAACGGGGCTTGAAATCCTTTCGAATTACGCGCGGAATGGGCGCGAGGCCGTCAATATGGTACAAACCGCGGCCGGGCTGGCGATAACGGAAGACCGGAAAGATATCAAAGAAGAAGACATTGAATGGGTTATCCATTCAAGCCAGGCGACACCAAGGATGGAACGAAAAATCAATGATATTCCAGCGATTGGCCTTGTGAACGGCCTTGCTGTTTATGGGCCAAACTCAGGGGCGCTGCTTGAAATTGAAGTAACTGTCATTCCCGCAAAAGAGAAGGGTTCAATTAACATTACGGGCATCGTTGAGGAAGAAAGCATCGGCGGCCAGGGAAAATCCATTCGCAGGAAATCGATGGCGCGCGGCTCAATTGAAAATGTTATTACCGTTCTCAGAACAATGGGAGTCCCGGCGGATGAATACGATATCCACGTCAACTTCCCTGGCGGAATCCCTATTGATGGGCCATCAGCGGGTATTGCGATGGCAACAGGAATTTATTCCGCCATCTATCAGGTTCCGGTGGATAACAAAGTGGCAATGACAGGCGAAATCTCCATCCATGGGAATGTAAAGCCGATTGGCGGTGTTTTTGCCAAAGTGATGGCTGCAAAGAAAGCTGGTGCCAAAACGGCGATCATACCAGCTGAAAATATGCAGTCCATCCTGAAGGAAATTGACGGCATCAAAATTGTGCCGGTCACCCATTTGAGCGAAGTGCTCGAAATTGCGGCCTCCAAAGATGCACCGAAAAATGCAGTAGCTCCTAAAGGGGTTGCCAATATGATCACGGACCTCGGTGAAAGAAACGTCATAACCGCGTCAAATCAGTTATCCAAGAAAGAATCGGTTTAAACGCCCGCGCGTAAGCGTGTTCAGGAGGAAGAACCAACGAACATTAAGCCATGAAAATCATAAACAGAAACTTCGGTTGCATTGCAGGGCCGAAGTTTCTTTTTTCGGAAAAGAACAGACATATTCCAGGCCGGCCATAATAATACTAAGCAATGGGCAGAGCTTTACCAACAAACGGGAGAGGTAACGATATATTAGACACGGTTTACCAAATAAGATAGAATTGTACAAAGACAAATCCTAACTTTAGGATAATTGAATGCATTTTGGAGGTGCAAGGGTAATGGCGGAAACGAATGAAAAAGTCGTCCCCCTTTTGCCGCTTCGGGGTTTGCTGGTTTATCCAACAATGGTACTCCATTTGGATGTAGGCCGGGAGAAATCCGTTCAGGCACTCGAAAAAGCGATGGTTGATGACCATCTGATTTTTTTAACCACTCAAAAGGATATTTCGATAGATGAGCCATCCGAGGATGATCTTTATACCATCGGGACGCTGACAAGGGTTAAGCAGATGCTCAAGCTCCCAAACGGAACAATCCGTGTGTTGGTAGAAGGGCTTAACCGAGCGGAAATTGTGACGTTCGAGGATTTGGACGATCACTTTTCTGTCACTGTGAAACTATTTGAGGACAAGGAAACGAAGGATGTTGAAGACCAGGCTTTGATGAGGACGATGCTGGATTATTTCGAGCAATACATAAAGATGTCAAAAAAAATATCGGCGGAAACATACTCATCTGTCGCTGACATCGAAGAGCCTGGGAGGATGGCGGATATCATTTCTTCCCACTTGCCGCTGAAGCTCAAGGATAAGCAGGAGATCCTTGAAACCATCAATGTAAAGGAACGGATGTCCAAGGTCGTTGATATCATCCACAATGAAAAGGAAGTCCTGAACCTTGAAAAGAAAATCGGCCAGCGCGTGAAGCGGTCGATGGAACGGACCCAGAAGGAATACTATTTGCGAGAGCAAATGAAAGCCATCCAAAAGGAACTGGGAGAAAAAGAGGGCAAGACAGGCGAAATCGCCGAACTGACAGAAAAAATCGAGCTTGCCGGCATGCCGGAAAATGTCAAGGCGACCGCGTTCCGCGAACTCGACCGGTATGAAAAGGTCCCTTCTAGCTCGGCGGAAAGCGCTGTTATCCGCAATTATATCGATTGGCTTGTGGCATTGCCGTGGACGAAGAAAACAGACGATGACCTGGATATCGACCGGGCTGAAAAAATCCTGAATGAGGACCATTACGGCCTGGAAAAGGTCAAGGAGCGGGTGCTGGAGTACCTCGCTGTCCAAAAGCTGACCAATTCCCTAAAAGGTCCGATCCTTTGCCTCGCGGGCCCTCCAGGGGTCGGAAAAACAAGTTTGGCGAGGTCGATTGCACGGTCACTCAACCGCAATTTCATCCGCGTCTCGCTTGGCGGTGTCCGTGATGAATCGGAAATCCGGGGCCATAGAAGGACGTATGTCGGGGCGATGCCAGGCAGGATTATTCAAGGGATGAAAAAAGCGGGAACAACGAATCCTGTATTCCTACTTGATGAAATTGACAAGATGTCGAGCGATTTCCGCGGTGACCCGTCTGCAGCGATGCTAGAGGTGCTAGACCCGGAACAGAACCACAATTTCAGCGACCATTATATTGAAGAACCTTATGACCTTTCAAAAGTGATGTTCATCGCAACGGCGAACAACCTTGCGACCATCCCGGGGCCGCTCCGTGACAGGATGGAGATCATCACGATTGCTGGCTATACAGAAATTGAAAAGGTCCATATTACGAAAGACCATTTGCTTCCAAAACAAATCAAGGAAAACGGCCTATCGAAAGGCACCTTGCAGGTTAGGGAAGACGCCATCCTGAAAACCGTCCGGTATTACACCAGGGAAGCAGGCGTGCGGAGCCTTGAGCGGCAAATGGCGACAATTTGCCGGAAAACGGCGAAAATCATCGTTGCCGGCGAGAAAAAGAAGGTTGTCGTAACGGAAAAGAACCTTGAGGAATTCCTCGGTAAACCAAAATTCCGCTACGGCCAAGCCGAACTTGAGGATCAGGTTGGCGTCGCGACAGGACTCGCCTATACGACGGTTGGCGGCGACACGCTGCAAATCGAGGTTTCCATCTCTCCGGGGAAAGGAAAGCTTGTCTTGACCGGAAAGCTTGGCGATGTGATGAAGGAATCGGCCCAGGCGGCTTTCAGCTACATCCGTTCAAAGGCGGAGGAGCTTGGAATCGAACCGGACTTCCATGAAAAGCATGATATCCATATCCACGTGCCGGAGGGTGCAGTACCAAAAGACGGCCCATCTGCCGGGATTACAATCGCTACGGCTCTTGTTTCAGCGCTTTCAGGGCGTCCGATCCGCCGCGAAGTCGGAATGACAGGCGAAATTACCTTGCGGGGAAGGGTACTTCCTATTGGCGGATTGAAAGAGAAGACGCTAAGCGCCCATCGTGCGGGGCTCACGAAAGTGATTTTACCAAAAGATAACGAAAAAGATATTGATGATATTCCAGAGAGTGTGCGCAATGAAATGCAATTCGTACTTGTTTCCCATGTGGATGAGGTGCTGAAGCACGCGCTGTCGGATGGGGGAAGTGTATGAAAGTAACAAGTGCGGAAATTGTAATAAGCGCGGTGAAGCCGGATCAGTATCCTGATTCGGCTTTGCCGGAGTTTGCGCTTGCCGGCCGTTCGAATGTCGGCAAGTCGTCGTTTATCAATAAAATGCTGAACCGAAGAAGTTTGGCGAGAACATCATCGAAGCCAGGGAAGACGCAGACGCTGAATTTCTACCTTATTAATGAAGAGCTGTTTTTCGTGGATGTGCCTGGGTATGGGTACGCGAAGGTGTCGAAGAAGGAGCGCGAGGCGTGGGGAAAGATGATCGAGACGTATATCACGACACGCGAGCAGCTGAAGGCGGTCGTCCTGATTACGGACTTGCGCCATCCGCCGACTGCCGACGACAGGATGATGTATGACTTCCTGAAGCACCACGGTATCCCATGCATTATTCTAGCGACGAAAGCAGATAAAATTCCGAGGGGAAAATGGCAGAAGCATTTGAAGGTGACAAAGGAAACGCTCGAAGTGGAGAAGGATGACCCAATTGTCCTTTTTTCCTCGGAAACCGGGGAAGGAAAGGACAAGATGTGGGCGCTTTTCCAGGAATATATGGACTGATTCGATTGTAGAATAGTACAGGAAAAGGCCTGGCAGCAAGGATTGGAGAACAACCCTTTTGCCAGGCCTTTTTTAAAAAGACGGCCTTCCTATTAATCTTTTGCCACGACTCCAAAACCGGACTATTTCCTTCTTGCGAATACAAACCAGGCCCCGATTGCGATCAAGAGGACGGGCCAGAATTTCCAGGCGAGCGACATATTGCTCTGGACGACGCCAAGCCAGGCGCCTACTTTGTCCGTGAACAGGAGAAGGATTGTGACCAGAAGGAAAAGGAGCCCGTGAAACAGTCCGATCCCCGTCTTTTGATAGCGAAGCAAAAAGCCAAGGGCGATAATGGCGATGAACGAGCCGATATGGTTCGGCCAAAACGGAACTTTGCCGGCTACATGGAAATGGAGGCCGAATCCGGCGAGGATCGTACCGGGAAGGATGGCGTCATGGTCCCTCGTAAAATAGCCCTGGCATAGGAAGGCAACCCCGACAATAATGAGCAGCGTCGGCCAGGTATAATAGTTTTGAAGGAAGGAAACTCCCGATTGTTGGAGAAAAAAATAAGCCCCGAAACCGATCAGGACAATTCCAGGGAATAATTGCTGGTTCTTCATCGTTCCTACACTCGCTTCCAGTAAGGTTCTCTTGATATATGGCGGTTTATTTGCTAATGTACATAAGGATGGACAAAATAATTTAATGCGTTGGCTGGACTTTCCGCCATAAAGAAAATAGTGGCTAACGAAGCCGCCTACGCTTTTAACGTATCTAGCTCCGGTGGCCAACGCCTAGTGTACTTCGGTCTCCTCCTTACGATAAGTCAACATCGATTCACTACGTTCATAGTGTTTCCTTTATCTCGTTCGGAGCCCTCCAGTCCATACGGCGCTAAACGGCAACCTACGCTTTTATAATATCACACAGTTTCGGTTTCTGTTCACATTTTTCGGGCAAACAGAGAAATAGCCCGTGATATAATCTGAGTAGTTAGTTACGTGATTAAGTTGGGGGTGTTATTAACTAGATGCATATTTTAGTGGTAGGACTCAATTATAAAACCGCCCCAGTTGAAATCCGTGAGCGGCTTACATTTAAACAGGATGAACTTCGGTTGGCGGCCAGGACACTAAAGGGAAAAAAGGCGATCCTCGAGAACGTCATCCTGTCGACGTGCAACCGCACCGAGATTTATGCTGTCGTTGATCAGATTCACACTGGTAGGTACTATATAAAAGAATTTCTTTCCGAGTGGTTCGGGCTTGAACAAAGCGAGTTTACGCCGTTTCTGTTCATTTATGATGGGGACGGGGCTGTTGAACACTTGTTCAATGTCGCTTGCGGCCTGAATTCAATGATTCTTGGCGAAACACAGATACTTGGCCAAGTCCGCTCGAGCTTCCTCCTTTCCCAGGAAGAAGAAACGACCGGAACGGTATTCAACCATCTCTTTAAACAAGCTATTACAGTTGCAAAACGTGGCCATGCTGAAACTGATATCGGTGCGAACGCCGTTTCCGTCAGCTATGCAGCCGTCGAACTTGCAAAAAAAATATTTGGCTCGCTTGAAAACAAGCATGTCCTGATTTTCGGTGCCGGGAAAATGGGTGAGCTTGCCGCCCAGAACCTGCATGGAAACGGGGTTGGCAGCGTCACTGTCATAAACCGGACATTTGAAAAGGCGCAGCAGCTTGCCGGCCGCTTCGGAGGCAGTGCGAAACTGCTATCGGAGCTGCAATGCTCGCTTGTCGAAGCGGATATTGTCATTAGTTCAACCGGTTCGGATAATTTCGTCATTTCGAAGGAAATAATGGAACAGGTTGAAAAGCTGCGCAAGGGCAAACCGCTGTTCATGGTTGACATCGCGGTGCCACGCGACATTGATCCGAGGATTTCCGAATTGAATAATGTCTTTTTATATGACATCGACGACCTTGAAGGCATCGTTGAAGCGAACCTCCAGGAACGCAAAAAAGCGGCTGCCGTCATCATGATGATGATTGAAAAGGAAATTGTCGATTTCAAACAGTGGCTTGGCATGCTAGGCGTCATCCCAGTCATTTCGGCTCTGAGGGAAAAAGCACTTGCAATCCAGGCAGAAACGATGACAAGCATTGAACGCAAGATTCCAAACCTTTCCGACCGGGATAAAAAGGTATTGAACAAGCATACAAAGAGCATAATTAATCAGCTGCTTAAAGATCCGATCCTCCAGGCCAAAGAGCTCGCCGCACGCCCTGATGCCGAAGAGGCGCTGGACTTGTTTATGACAATCTTTGATATTAAAGAGCTTGTCGAAGAGCAACAACAACCGAAAGCAGCCGAAACCAATAAAGGTATGGTTCATGCACCGCAGGCTTCCTTTCAGTCATAAGAGAGGTAATGTCTATGTTTGACATCCATATGACGCGATTGCACGAATTGACGGTTATTGTTTATGCCTTAAGCGTGCTGTTATATTTCTTTGATTTTATCCACCATAACCGGAAGGCGAACCGCATTGCCTTCTGGTTACTTGCATTTGTATGGATATTGCAGACGCTTTTTTTATTTTTATATATGTTGAAGACGGGCCGTTTCCCCGTTCTCACGATAATGGAAGGGCTTTATTTTTATGCATGGGTGCTTGTAACCTTGTCGCTTGTGATCAACCGCCTGCTGAAGATGGATTTCATCGTTTTGTTCACGAATATCCTTGGGTTCATCGTCATGGCAATCCATATCTTCGCACCCATGCAGTATGAGTCGCACGTCATGGGGGAACAGCTCATTTCGGAGCTCCTCTTGATCCATATTACAATGGCGATCCTGTCGTACGGGGCTTTTTCAATGTCATTTGTTTTTTCATTGCTGTATCTGGTCCAGTATGACTTGCTTAAAAGAAAAAAGTGGGGGACAAGGCTCGTCCGGATTGCGGACCTCTCACGGCTTGAGCATTTTTCCTACCTGCATGCGGTCATTGGCGTCCCGATGCTTTTGTTAAGCCTGATCCTTGGTTTGCAGTGGGCGTTTATCAAAGTGCCCGACATGCCATGGTACGATATGAAGGTCATCGGCTCCTTCCTGCTGTTGGCCACCTACAGTGTTTATTTGTATTTGCGGATAGCGAAAAGCATGGCCGGCAAATCGCTGGCTTTATGGAATATCGCTTCCTTCCTGATTGTTTTGATTAACTTCTTCCTTTTTGGAAAATTGTCGTCATTCCACTTTTGGTATTCGTAGACTAGGAGGCTTTTTATGAGAAAAATAGTAGTAGGTTCCAGACGCAGTAAATTGGCATTGACACAAACGAATTGGGTCATCGAACAATTGAAGAAAATTGCCGGCCCTTCCTTTGAATTTGAAGTGAAGGAAATCGTGACAAAAGGGGACCGCATCCTTGATGTGACGCTATCAAAAGTTGGCGGCAAAGGCCTTTTCGTAAAAGAAATCGAACAAGCGATGATGGATAAAGAGATTGATATGGCTGTCCACAGCATGAAGGATATGCCGGCTGTTTTGCCTGAGGGCCTCACAATCGGCTGCATTCCGTTCCGTGAGGACCATCGTGACGCGCTTATTTCAAAAGGGCATGTGAAGCTTGCCGACCTGCCTCCTGGTGCGGTAGTCGGAACGAGCAGCCTGCGCCGGAGCTCACAGCTTCTATTAAACCGGCCGGACCTTGAAATCAAGTGGATTCGCGGTAATGTCGATACACGCCTTGAAAAGCTCAACAATGGGGAATACGATGCAATCATCCTTGCCGCCGCAGGCCTCTCCCGCCTCGGCTGGTCAAAAGAAGTGGTTACGGAATTCATTGATGCGGATTTGTGCATCCCGGCTATCGGCCAGGGAGCATTGGCGATTGAATGCCGTGAGGATGACCAGGAACTGCTCGATATTTTTGAGAAATTCACCTGCAAACAAACCGCCCTTGCTGTCAGGGCTGAGCGTTCCTTCTTGAAAAAAATGGAAGGGGGCTGCCAGGTTCCGATAGGTGGTTTCGCAACAGCCGAAGAGAATGGTGACATCACGCTGAATGTGCTTGTTGCTTCGCCGGATGGAAAAGAAGTTTACAAGGATACTGTTACAGGCAAGGATCCCGAAGCGCTGGGTGAGAAAGCTGCCGACCTTTTGATTGAAAGAGGCGCCAAGGACTTGATTGACCGGGTTAAAGAGGAGCTGGACCGTGAATGAATCGGCCGCTGCCCCTAAGCAATAAAAAAGTGCTTGTACCAAGGGGAGCGGACCATGCCAAATCGTTTTCCCGGCTCATTGAAAAGCATGGAGGGATTCCAGTCGAAATCCCTCTTATTTCCTTTCGGCCGGTTGGAATGGACGAAACCCTGCAACATATACTGGCGAAGATTAATTCGTATGACTGGATTGTATTCACAAGCAATGTGACTGTCGATACCTTCCTCTCCTTTTGCCAGGAAGGAAGTTATGCAAAACTGCCTAAGATTGCAGCAATCGGGGATAGGACGGGCCTTTTTTTAAAAGAAAGAGGGTTTAATACGGACTTTATTCCAAGCAAATACGTCGCCGAGGTATTCGCCGAGGAGTTCCTCGCACATATTAACAACGGGTGCAGGGTTCTCATCCCGAAAGGAAACCTGGCAAGGGAACATATTGCAAACATGCTAAGGAAGCAAGGGCACACAGTCGATGAAATTGTCGTCTATGAAACGTACTTGCCAGAAGAAAGCAAAATGAAGCTAAATGAAATGCTGTTAAAAAGAGAGCTTGATATCCTGATGTTCACGAGCCCGTCTACGGTCAACCACTTCATCGAGGCCGTGGGGGAGAAAGAGCTAAAGGAACTGGCAAATCGCTGTGTTGTCGCGTGCATCGGCCCGGTTACGGAAAAACGGCTGAACTCACTCGGGATTGAAGTCCATGCAAGCCCAGGCCAATACACAGTGGAAGATATGGTCAATAGCACTATCGACTATTTGGAAAGCATTGATAAAACAGATAAAATGGAATAGAGAAATAATTTTGGCGTTTTGCCAGAAATGTCCGGAGGTTAGCAGAATGGAACTTCAATTTTCACGTCACCGCCGCTTACGCACTAGTGCGAACATGAGAGCTTTGGTAAGGGAAACACATCTTCACGCTACGGATTTTATTTACCCTCTTTTCATCATTGAAGGGGAGAACATCAAGAACGAGGTCCCTTCAATGCCGGGTGTATTCCAGCTTTCAATGGATTTGCTTGGAGAGGAAATCGATGATATCGTTTCGCTTGGCATCAAATCCGTCATCCTGTTCGGGGTTCCGGCAACGAAGGATGAATGCGGTTCTGGCGCTTATCATGACCACGGAATCGTCCAGGTGGCGACCCGGTTTATCAAGGAACGCCATCCGGAGATGATTGTTGTCGCGGATACATGCCTTTGCGAATACACGAGCCACGGCCACTGCGGCGTTGTGGAAGGAAACCGTGTTCTGAACGATCCATCGCTCGAGCTTTTAGTGCAGACAGCGGTCAGCCAGGCGAAAGCGGGGGCGGATATTATCGCGCCTTCCAACATGATGGACGGTTTTGTCGCGGCTATCCGCGCCGGCCTGGATGAGGCTGGTTTTGAAGAAGTGCCGATTATGAGCTATGCCGTCAAATATTCATCCGCATTCTACGGCCCGTTCCGCGATGCTGCCGACAGCACGCCGCAGTTCGGGGACAGGAAAACATACCAGATGGATCCAGCGAACAGGCTCGAGGCAATGCGTGAAGCGGAATCCGATGTACTTGAAGGAGCGGACTTCCTAATCGTTAAGCCAGGCCTTCCGTATCTTGATATTGTCCGCGATGTGAAAAATAACTTTAATCTTCCGGTCGTTATTTACAATGTCAGCGGCGAGTATGCAATGGTGAAAGGCGCCGCCCAAAACGGCTGGATCGACGAGAAAGCAGTCGTCCTTGAAATGCTGACAGGCATGAAGCGCGCGGGTGCTGATTTGATCATCACCTACCACGCGAAAGACGCAGCCCGCTGGCTGAAGGAGCAGAAGTAAACGGAGGAGTATTACTTTTCCGTGAGAGCTTATGTACGGTTTTAAAAGGCCAACGCCTATCCTAAAACAGAAAGAGGGAAAGCCATGCGCTCATACGATAAATCAATCGAAGCATTCAAAGAAGCAAAAACGCTTATGCCAGGCGGGGTAAACAGCCCTGTGCGCGCCTTTAAATCGGTCAATATGGACCCAATTTTCATGGCCCGCGGGAAAGGGTCGAAAATTTACGACATCGATGGCAATGAGTATATCGACTACGTTCTTTCATGGGGCCCGCTGATCCTCGGCCACACCAACGACAGAGTTGTTGAAGCGATTAAAAAGGTTGCCGAGCTGGGTACAAGCTACGGTGCGCCAACCTTGATGGAAAATGAATTGGCGAAGCTTGTAATCGAGCGTGTCCCATCCATTGAAGTCATCCGGATGGTATCCTCAGGCACCGAAGCGACGATGAGTGCGCTCCGACTAGCGAGGGGCTATACAGGTAGGAATAAAATCCTTAAGTTCGAAGGCTGCTATCATGGCCACGGCGATTCTCTTTTGATTAAAGCCGGGTCGGGAGTCGCGACACTGGGTTTGCCGGACAGCCCTGGCGTTCCAGAAGGCATTGCTAAAAATACGATTACCGTGCCTTACAATGACATGGATAGCGTCCGTTATGCGTTCAAAGAGTTCGGTGAGGACATTGCCGGCGTCATCGTCGAGCCGGTTGCAGGAAACATGGGCGTTGTCCCTCCAGTTCCTGGATTCCTGGAAGGTTTGCGTGAAATCACTTCGGAATATGGCGCCTTATTGATTTTCGATGAAGTTATGACTGGATTCCGTGTTGATTATCATTGCGCGCAAGGGTATTTCGGCGTAACGCCTGATTTGACATGCCTTGGCAAGGTCATCGGCGGCGGCCTACCTGTTGGCGCTTACGGCGGCCGCGCGGAAATCATGGAACAAATCGCGCCAAGCGGACCGATCTACCAGGCGGGTACCCTGTCCGGAAATCCGCTTGCCATGACGGCGGGCTATGAAACACTGGTGCAGCTGACGCCTGAACATTATGTTGAGTTCCGCCGGAAAGCGGACATGCTTGAAAAAGGCTTGACGGAAGCTGCTGTAAAACACGGAATCCCGCACCGCATCAACCGAGCTGGCTCAATGATCGGCATCTTCTTCACAGACGAAGAGGTCATTAACTATGAAAGGGCCAAGACATCCAATCTCGAATTCTTCGCCCAATACTACCGTGAAATGGCCGACCAGGGTGTGTTCCTGCCGCCATCCCAATTCGAGGGATTGTTCCTGTCCACCGCCCACACGGATGAAGATATTGACAAAACGATCAAAGCCGCTGAAACCGCGTTTTCAAAGCTTAAATAATCGTTGCTGCCCCTGCCGGGTTTCTGTTTTGGCGGGGGTTTTATTATTTGGGGGATCTTGTACGCCGCGGGATTGGGGTGAAGACAGTTTCGGGGGCGACTCGGCTTTAAACTCCATTTACTGTTCGAATCCAAGCGTTATTCGGACACCAAAGCTGAGCAAACTCCATTTGATGTCCGAATCCAAGCGTTATTCGGACATCAAAGCTGAGCAAACTCCATTTGCTGTCCGAATCCCTAGCTCATTTGGACACCGAGGCTGAGCAAACTCCATGTGTTGTCCGAATCCATTTTTCCACACTTTTGTGTCCAAACGTGTTTGGAGATAGTGACTGCATAACCTAGATGAAGACAGTTTTATGTGTGTAATTGGGTTCAAATCTGTCTTCAAAAATCTAGTAAAACAGGTTTTAAGAGACAACTCTATTTCATGGGGCATCATATGCCCTTTTTACCAAAAAGAGGCAAGTGACAATTATTGAAAAACCACCTATAATTTCTCTTATCTGACATTAAAGGGGACAAAGAAACTATTGAACCACCATGACCAAGCACCGATGAATTTAATCTACCGGAAAGAAAAGATTTACTTTTGGATTGTCTTCTCCTTTAGTATTCTTTCATACTTCCTTTTCGCGATTTCAATCATTGGCCTGCCCATTTTAATAGGGCTATTTATTTTTTCATTTTTGCTGCATGGCCTTATGATGGGGCAAATCAGGACGAATGCAGTAAAGCTGTCGCCGGTGCAGTTTCCCGAAGTCTACACGAAAGTGGAAGAGCTTTGCGTGAAAATGGAGCTTAAAAAGGTGCCGGATGTGTATGTGATGCAGTCTGGAGGAGCCTTGAACGCGTTCGCCACTCGCTTTTTCCGAAAAAATATGGTTGTCGTTTATTCGGAGATTTTTGATTTGATTGAGGAAGGCTGCGAGGAAGAACTGACATTTGTTCTTGCTCATGAATTGGCCCATATTAAACGTAACCACTTGGGAAAAATGGCGTTCATCCTTCCGTCAATGTGGATTCCGGGACTTGCGGAAATGTATTTGCGAGCCTGTGAATACACTTGTGACCGTTATGCCGCCTATTATAGCGACAATCCGAGCGCTGCGAAAACAAGCCTTGCGATGCTGGCAATAGGCAAAAAAACGTTTTACCGTGTGAATCAGCAGGAATATATGAATCAAATAAACCAGGAAAAAGGCTTTTTTGTTTGGCTGAGCGAAATTTTGTCTACGCACCCGCCTCTTCCGAAGAGAATCCATGAAATCGAGTCATTCTTTGGCGGAGTGGAATCTTCCATTATTTTTCGAAAAAGAAGCTTTGGGCACTTTGGGTATGCTTTGGTAATCGTCCTCTTATTCGGGGGATTTGTTGCATCGGTTTGGTCCAGCTTGAGTGCTTTTGGTTCACTCGATCCTTTCCCGGAATCTGAAGAAGATTCTTGGAGCGTGGAAGAAAATTCGCCGCTCATTCAGGCCGTCATAGAGGGCGACCTCGCCAAGGCGGAGAAGCTTGCCAAGGATGGCGCAGACCTCGAATTCGAGGATTACAACAGTTACACGGCAATGGATTGGGCGATCAAATCCGGGAATACGGAGATGGTCAAACTCCTCCTTGAAGAAGGAGCCGACCCGAATTATGAAACCGGCTATTCAATGACGCCGCTTATGACGGCAGCTGAAAAGGGCAATCCTGAAATGGTCAGATTGCTTAAAGCGGCCGGGGCCGACGTGAATTACCAGGAGTCCGTAGAAGGCACGACAGCCCTCATGTACGCTGCAATGGGCGATGACGAGGAAACCGTAAAGCTGTTGCTTGAATATGGGGCCGACTCAGCAATCAAGGATTACTCAGATATGACCGCGTATATGTACGCGATTGATACCGGCATCGAAAAAATTGCTAGTCTATTAAAACCGTAATTGATGTGAACGCATGGGCTTCCATGCGTTTTTTTGTGCTTGATTTTGGGTGGTTGTGATAGGGTTGGGAGCTACAGAGTGACAGCTATTGGCAAAAAGCCGGGGTGGATTAACATGCTAATCCTGTTTGAGTGACAAAGATTTGAGCAAAAGCCGAAAAGGTGTCGCACAAATCAGTTGAGCGACAAAGATTGGGCAGAATCCTATAAAGGTGTCGCACAAATCCGGATGAGCGACAAAAGATTTGGGCAATGGCCGAAAAGGTGTCGCACAAATCCAGCTGAGCGACAAAGATTTGCCGGAAAGCCGAAAAGGTGTCGCACAAATCTAGATGAGCGACAAAGATTTTGGCAAGACCCGAAAAGGTGTCGCACAAATCCGGCTGAGCGACAAAGATTTGAGCAAAAGCCGAAAAGGTGTCGCACAAATCCAGTTGAGCGACAAAGATTTGAGCAAAAGCCGAAAAGGTGTCGCACAAATCTAGCTGAGCGACAAAGATTTGAGCAAAAGCCGAAAAGGTTTCGCACAAATCCAGATGAGCGACAAAGATTTGAGCAAAAGCCGAAAAGGTGTCGCACAAATCAAGATGAGCGACAAAGATTTGGGCAAGAGCCGAAAAGGTGTCACTCAAATCCAAATGAGTGATTTTGTCCAGTTAAAACCCAAAAAGTATGTCACGCAAAACCCGTTGAGAACCTCGCCGAGTATTTTAAATAACAGAACCTGCCCAAACATCCCTGCTCAAAGCTGATTTTTTATCATAAAGCCTTTCCCGGACTCATAAAGTGTAAGTGACATGGTGATTTTTTAGAAGGACACGAAAGGAGGAGTCGCTTTGTCCCAAGAGAAGCAATCGTCTTTACGGTTTTCTTTGGAGGAATCCTTGTGGTTTCGGAAAGGACAGGAAGTCGATGAACTCGTATCGATTTCTCTGAGCCCGGATATTACGATCCAGGAAAATGACCAGTATGTCAACATCCGCGGCGCGCTGGATTTGTCAGGGGAATATGTTTGCCAATCGGGCGGCCTTGAGGAAGATTCCGAGGGAGCACCTGGCTTAAGATATGTCCATTCAGTCGGGCAAAGGGAAGAGGGGCTTTGCGAATTTGCCCACCGCTTTCCGGTTGACATTACTATTCCTGTAAACCGAATCGCGAGCATTTATGATATTGATGTAATTGTGGACTCGTTTGATTATTCTTTTACCGAAAGAAGCTGCATGAAGTTGACCGCCGACTTGATCATTAGCGGGATTTACGACGGCCAGAGTTCTGTTTTTGAAGAGGATGCCGGGGATGAGCCCGAAGAAATCGCGCTTACGGACCGGGTGTTCGAAAGTGCGATGGATGATGAGGAAGAAGAATATGCAGGATACACCGTGGATATCCCTGAAGATGAATTGATTTTTGAAGCAGAAGCGAGGCGGATTCCCGAGGAAGATTCGGCTGATAATCCTGCCGCTTTTTCAACCTTCCCTTTCCCATCGTATTGGAATCAGTTCCATGGAGTCCTTCCTTTCAATCCGGCCCGAAGCGAAGACGTCCATCTGGATATGAATGCCATGCCGGTTGGGTACCAGCCGCAGTCGGAACATTCACAAGAGCCAGAGCAGGAGTACTCTGCACAAGAAGCGACAGTGGAAGAACAAACGGAAGTCGAGGCGGAGCATGCCGTACAAGAGGAATCTTCATCCTCGGTCCAGGAACCGGTGAAAAAGAAAAAGGGCAAGAAAAAGAGCATGTCGCTGACTGAATTTTTCGCTCGGAAGGATGAAGGAGAGGAGCTGGCAAAGCTTAAAGTTTGCATCGTCCAGAAAGGAGACACACTTGATCGGATTTCCGACAGGTATTCCGTGTCCATTCAGAATCTTCTTCGCTACAACCGTCTTGACCTGAACCAGGATGTGTATGAAGGCCAGGTTTTGTATATCCCTCTCGCGCTGGCAAAAAAATAGACGATCACAAGCAGTTGAGCGGGCGCACACTCGCTCTCTGTTTGTTTTTAAAATGGGGGACTCCCCAAAAAGCGAGCTGAATTCCAATGAATGAAACGAACCGCTTGAAGGAATTCGCCGAAATCCTGCAGCCATACAGTATTCATCCCTACTATGTGGAGGATTATGGCAGAATCAAGAAGATTTATAGCAACAAAGGGACGTTTGCCCTGAAATGGATTGATGCCCGCGAAGGAATCGGTTTTATCCGGCATGTCCATAATTTGTACCAGCGCGGCTACAATCGTATTGTACCGATTTATCCTGCGATGGATGGGCGATACGGAATCCTTGAAGGCCAAAAGCTGTATTACCTGATGCCGTGGCTTCCGAATGATATAAAGGAAGGGCTTGACAATCGGAATTTGCAAATGGTCCGCGAACTTGCAAGGCTTCATACGCTGTCGGCCCGCGAGGTAAAAGTCGAGAAGGAAATGCGGCAGGACCATTTTGATAAAATGATTGCCCAGTATGAAAAAAACCAGGAGTTCCTGGATGGATTTATCGAGCAGTGCGAAAAGAAAGTCTATATGTCACCTGTCGAACTGCAATTTTGCCTGTATTATGGTGAAATCTCACAAGCATTGAAGTTTTCGAAGGAGAAGCTTGAAGCATGGAAGGAAGAGAGCAAGGATCTGGAAAAAGCCCGGATGGTTATCATCCATGGAAAATTGTCTCCCGAGCACTTCATTTACAATGAAACGGGGCAGGGCTATTTCATCAATTTTGAACAGGCCGGATATGGGTCACCTACACATGATTTGCTTCCGTTCATGTCGCGGATGCTTGAAACCCAGCCGCGGAGGAGTGAAGAGGCGGTCGAATGGGTAACGCATTACTTCAAATACTTTCCTTTGAAACCAGATGAAAAGCTGCTGTTTTACAGCTATCTTTCCCACCCGCTTCAAATCACAAGGGTGGCGGAAGCCTATTTTTACAAGCGAGGACCTAAAAATGAGTTCAGGTTTTCGAGAAAACTGTTGAAGGAATATTGGCATCTCAAAAATACCGAATATGTGGTAATGAGACTCGCGGAAATCGACCGCATGCAGCAGGCCACAAAAGAAGGAGCCCAGTGACCATCACCAGGGCTCCTTAAATAATTTCCAAATAAATAGCGGTAGCAATTAAAATGAGAACGGCAAGCAAAAGTACATCGAATGTGGTAGGTATAAGAATCGTCCTTATGGCCTGGAAAATACAAAACGGGATGCAGAACTGCGCGGCTATCGCACGACATGTCCTTAGCCACGGCGGGTACATAAAGCGGTTGAATCTTTTCATGGAACATCCCTCCCGGTGCATCGTACACCATTATATGCAGGGGGAGCCCAGATTGTGTGGGCCCATTTTTCCAAAAAGGGGGTTGAAACCGAAAAATTTTGGCCATCCTGATTGACGTCACGCCATCTTTTTGGGTAGTATAGAGTATAAATTAATAGCAAAAAAGCACTGACAGGGAAGAGTACAATGCCCAGTTGCTTTCCAGAGAGGGAAATTTACTAGCTGAAAGGTTTCCCAGGCAGCCCATTGGAATGTCACCCTTGAGCTTCTTCCGCCAAAGGCCCCGGGCCCGGTAGTGGAAGACGGATCGACTCCGTTATTCAATCAAGTGCCGGCATGTATGTCTTGCCGGAAAAAAGGTGGTACCGCGAGCGCACTCCATTCGTCCTTTTATTGGATGAATGGAGTTTTTTTATGGAAAAACAGATACCGCCAAAGTCCATTTTCAAGAGCAAACCAAGGAGGAATTAAGATGGATCAAAACGAAATCAGCATGCCGACGAAATATGACCCGCAGTCGATCGAGCAGGGACGCTATGATTGGTGGGTGAATGGCAAATTTTTCGAAGCGAAGGACGACGAAACGAAGCAGCCGTACACGGTTGTTATCCCGCCGCCGAACGTAACCGGAAAGCTGCACCTTGGCCATGCTTGGGATACAACGCTTCAGGACATCATCACTCGGATGAAGAGGATGCAGGGCTTTGACGTTCTCTGGCTGCCGGGGATGGACCATGCCGGGATCGCGACCCAGGCGAAGGTTGAAGAAAAGCTACGCAATGAGGGGAAAACCCGCTATGACCTTGGCCGTGAAAAATTCGTTGAGGAAACGTGGCGCTGGAAGGAAGAATACGCCGGCCATATCCGCCAACAGTGGGCAAAGCTTGGCCTGGGCCTCGATTATAGCCGCGAACGTTTCACACTGGATGAAGGACTTTCCGATGCGGTTAAAAAGGTTTTTGTTGATCTTTATGAAAAAGGCCTGATTTACCGGGGCGAATACATTATTAACTGGGACCCGGCTACAAAGACAGCCCTTTCCGATATCGAGGTTATCCACAAGGATGTCCAAGGAGCTTTTTACCATATGAAGTATCCGTTGGCCGATGGTTCCGGCCATATTGAAATCGCGACAACCCGCCCTGAGACAATGCTCGGTGATACAGGGGTTGCCGTCCATCCTGAAGATGACCGCTACAAGCACCTTATTGGGAAAACCGTGATTCTCCCGATCGTCGGACGCGAGATTCCGATCGTCGGCGACGATTATGTTGATATGGAGTTTGGTTCTGGTGCTGTTAAAATTACGCCTGCCCATGACCCGAACGACTTTGAAATCGGCAATCGCCATAACCTTGAGCGCGTCCTCGTCATGAATGAAGATGGTACGATGAACGAGCGCGCTGGCAAATATAACGGCATGGACCGTTTCGAATGCCGCAAGCAGATTGTAAAGGACCTTCAGGAGCAGGGCGTTCTTTTCAAAATTGAAGACCATCTGCATTCAGTTGGCCATTCCGAGCGGAGCGGCGCTGTTGTTGAACCGTATCTTTCAACTCAATGGTTTGTTAAAATGCAGCCGCTCGCTGATGAGGCGATTGCTCTTCAGGAAAAGGAAAACAAAGTAAACTTTGTTCCGGACCGCTTTGAAACCAATTACCTGCGGTGGATGGAAAACACCCGTGACTGGTGTATTTCACGTCAGCTTTGGTGGGGCCACCGGATTCCTGCGTGGTACCATAAGGAAACTGGCGAGGTTTATGTTGGTGAAAATGCTCCTGCCGACGAAGAAAACTGGAAGCAGGACAACGACGTTCTCGATACATGGTTCAGTTCGGCGCTTTGGCCATTCTCGACGATGGGCTGGCCGAATGAGGATGCCGAAGATTACAAGCGCTACTTCCCGACTGATGTTCTCGTTACTGGTTATGACATTATTGGGTTCTGGGTATCGCGGATGATTTTCCAAAGCCTTGAGTTCACTGGAGAGCGTCCGTTCAGGGATGTTCTGATTCACGGTCTCGTTCGTGATGCAGAGGGACGTAAGATGAGTAAATCGCTCGGGAACGGCGTGGATCCGATGGATGTTATCGCCCAGTATGGCGCGGATTCCTTAAGGTACTTCCTATCAACGGGAAGCTCGCCTGGCCAGGACCTTCGTTTCAGCAATGAAAAGGTTGAAGCAACCTGGAACTTCGCGAACAAGATTTGGAATGCGTCCCGTTTCGCATTGATGAACATGAACGGCTTAAAGTATGATGAAATCGATTTGAGCGGCGAGAAGTCGACTGCGGATAAGTGGATTTTGACAAGGCTGAATGAAACGATTGAAACGGTAACCCGCCTGTCTGAGCGCTATGAATTTGGCGAAGTCGGCCGCGCATTGTACAACTTTATCTGGGATGATTTCTGCGATTGGTACATTGAAATGGCGAAGCTGCCTTTGTATGGCGAAGATGAAGCTGCCAAGAAGACGACCCGTTCCATTTTGGCTTATGTCCTCGACAACACAATGAGGCTGATGCACCCATTCATGCCGTTTATCACTGAGGAAATCTGGCAGCACCTCCCACATGAAGGCGAATCGATTACAGTTGCGGCATGGCCAAAAGCTGATGCTTCGCTGACAGATGAGCAAGCCGCAGCGGAAATGAAGCTGCTGGTTGAGATGATTCGCTCAGTACGGAATATCCGCGCTGAAGTGAACACGCCTTTGAGCAAAAAGATTAAAATGCTTGTTAAGGTGAAGGATGAAACGATTCTTGGAATGGTTGAAAAGAACCGCGCGTACATCGAGCGCTTCTGCAACCCGGAAGAGCTGCAGATTGGAACAGATGTTGCGACTCCGGATAAAGCGATGACGGCCGTTAATACAGGCGTAGAAATCATTCTTCCGCTTGAAGGCCTTATCAACATCGAAGAGGAAATTGCCCGTCTTGAAAAAGAAAAGGCGCGCCTTGATAAAGAGGTTGAAAGGGTCCAGAAGAAGCTTAGCAACGAAGGCTTCGTCAAAAAGGCGCCTGCAAACGTTATTGAAGAAGAACGCGCCAAGGAACGGGACTACTCCGAAAAACGCGCAATTGTTGAAGCTCGGATTAAGGAATTGAGGGGTTAAACCTGTTTTGTTGAAATATGCGGACGGAAGGCGAATCACAATTGGGGTTCGTCTTCCGGCTGTTAAAATGGAGAGTTTTTGTACGTGGATTGGTCTTGAAAGAGGCTGTCACGACCGTTTGAAGGGAACATCCCAGTTGAAACGGTCTTGTTTAAAAGTAAACATGCTGTTTACCAGCAAGACCAGAATGACCAATCATAATAATTTTTGAATTGGATTGGCAACGGCGCCCAGCTCATACGGGCGCCTCCGCTTTTCCATTGGAGGCATGAACGATGTTTCAAACATATGATGAAGCGCTTACTTGGATACATGCAAGATTGAGGCTTGGCATCAAGCCGGGCCTGAAACGGATGGAGTGGATGATGGAGCGGCTCGGGAACCCCGAGAGAAAGGTAAAAACGATCCATATCGGGGGAACAAACGGGAAAGGCTCGACTGTCACATTTTTGCGGTCCATCCTCGAGGCGGCGGGTTATTCCGTCGGAACGTATACTTCTCCATACATTGAAAGTTTCAATGAACGGATCAGTGTAAACGGCACGCCTGTCACGGATGGGGAAATCCTTGAACTGGCCAACAGGATCAAGCCACTCGCGGATGAACTGGATCAATCCGAACTCGGCGGGCCCACTGAATTCGAAGTGATTACCGCGATGTCGTTTGTCTATTTTGCCGAGGTAAGGCCTGTAGACTTTGCCGTTTATGAGGTCGGGCTTGGCGGCCGGTTCGATTCGACGAATATCCTTACTCCACTTGTTTCTGTCATCACGAATGTCGGATTGGACCATATTTCAATCCTGGGTGATACATATGGGGAGATTGCGTTTGAAAAAGCTGGGATAATCAAGGAAGGCATTCCTGTAATTACAGGTACCCAGCATCCCGAAGCGCTTTCGGTCATTATAGAACAGGCAGCTGGGAAGCATTCCCCAATTTACAAGCTGGGTGAGGAAATCCGAATCAGTGCCCATGAGAAAACAAGCAAGGGGGAAAAGTTTACGGTATCATCCCCATTTGCCAAGTTGGACAATTTGGAAGTTTCGATGATTGGCGTGCACCAAACGGCGAATGCGTCATTGGCTGTCACTGCCGCACAGTTTCTGAAAGAAAGCGGCCAAATAAAAGCGGGAGAAGTGGAGATCAGAACGGGACTTAAAAAAGCTTTTTGGCCGGGGCGGCTTGAGTTCGTTTCGAATAATCCGGTTGTCATCCTTGACGGTGCCCATAATACGGAAGGAATCGAATCGCTCGCAAATGAACTGTCTTCTCGGTTTTCAGGTAAAAAAGTCCACATCGTTTTTGCCGCACTCAAGGATAAGCCGCTCGACAGCATGATTCACCGCCTCGAGGAGGTGTCCGACAAGATTACATTCGTGTCGTTTGATTTTCCGCGGGCGGCAAGCGCATCAGAACTCCTTGCTATTAGCAGAAGCCCGGAAAGCCGGAAAGAGGACGATTGGAAAACTTTCCTCAAAGGCGAAATAAATGGAATGCAAGAAGGGTGGATTCTACTTGTAACAGGTTCCCTATACTTCATTTCCGAAGCAAGGAAATATTTATTGGAAAAAATTTTATAAAAAGGTTCCCTGCATGTGACAAGTATGTTTTTATTTGGTAAAATATATTTAAAATTGTGACTATTTTACCATAGGAGGGAAAGCATTGACTGTATCCCCGCGCATGAAAAAATGGATATTGATCTATTGGCTATTGCTTGTCCCTCCCGGCCTTGTCCTTACATACAATGTTTCTCCACCTCCGGCCGATCTGAATGCCATCGATGTGCTTGGTTTCATGGGCCTTTCGGCGATTGTGGCCTCCATGCCGATGGTTATTAACGGTGTAACGATTTTTCTAATCCAATGGGTATCGATCGCGATATTCCTAAGGTATGGCTTATTCATTGAACTGGTCACAATCCAGATGTCTGTCCTCGTCCTCTTAGTGAAACTCCGGATTCCAAGGGAAGGAATGTTCAGGCTTCCTTTGAATTCCGCGATGTTCTTCCTTGTTTCGTTCTTGAGCGGTATGTTTTATTACTTCCTCGGCGGTACGGTTGTCCCCGACTTTAAGGAAGGGATGGGGCCGATCTGGCTGGGCCTTGCATACGCCGTCATATATTATATTCTCAACCAGTTGATTGTCATGTTGCATCAAATGTTGGTTTACCGGACCAAGGTTTCATTTTTCGGCAAGGATTTCATTTGGGAAACTGTTTCTAGCGTGATTACCCTCCCGCTCGGATTTGTTTTGTACATGCTCCATCTTGATCTTGGCATTATGGCGCTGCTTTTCATTGGGGGCCCGTTTGCAAGTGTATCGCTTATCCTGAAAATGTATGACTCAACCCAGCATGTGAATGAATATCTCCAGAAAGCGGCTGAAATCGGCCATCAGCTTGCTGAGCGGGTCAATGTGAATGAGGTAACCGACCTGTTTTTGCAAAAATTGTCCGAAATGCTGCACATTGACTATGCGTATGTCCTTGAAATTCAGGAAAATGACGACATCCATTTGGCGAGGCGGGTTGAAAATGGGGTTGTTATGCCAACCAACCATATGGGGATTAAAAAACATCAAGGCATTAGCGGGACTGTTTGGGGAACTGGAAAGCCTGTCCTTTTCACATCAAGGAAGAAATGGGGCAACATTGTTAGCGCAAATATTCCTGGCGACGCCGAAAGCATTCTCGGTATCCCAATGATGAAAAATGGGAAAATCGTCGGGGTTGTCGTACTTGCATCGAGAAGGAAACGCGCCTATGAAAAATCCCAGCTGATGATTGTGGATATCCTCTGCTCCCATTATGCTATCGCTGTTGAAAATGCGCGTCACTATGAGCAGGCTAAGGAAGAGAGTGAGCGCTGCTCCCTGACAAAGCTCCATAATTACCGTTATTTCGAAAAAGTCCTGTACAAGGAATTCGGGATGCTTGAAAAGAATGTACGCGATAGGCTTGCGTTAATCATATTGGATATTGACCACTTTAAGGCAGTCAATGATACATATGGGCACCAAAGTGGGAATGAGGTATTGAAGGAACTGGCTTCAAGGATTCAAAATATTGTCGGAGACTCAGGGACCGTTGCACGGTATGGAGGGGAAGAATTTGTCATCCTCCTGCCTGAAGTGACGAGCCGGGAAGCCTATAACCTGGCCGAATTGATTAGGGAATCAATCGCAAACTGGCCATTCATTCTCGCCCAACATCTAGAAGGAAATAGCCATAATCTATCCATAAAAATAACCGCATCCTTTGGGATCGCGACGGCACCCGATGACGCGGAAGATCCATTGGCCCTCATCCGCCATGCGGACCGCGCCCTGTATGTTGGCGCGAAAAGGGCGGGCAGGAACAGGGTCGCCGCGTATGTCAAATAATGAAATCAAAAAAAGCTGGTTCCAAAATTGGAGCCAGCTTCTTTTCGTATTAAGAGTTTTTACGTGTCACATTCCTTTTAGTACATTACATTTGTTCCACTATTCGGGTCAAAGACCCATTCATTCTTCGCACAGCTATTTTTAGGAAGGGTATATGTTATTAATTTTGTCTTGGTAGAATCCAGTTTGTATGTGTTTCCATACACGCAGATGGAATATGATTTCGAATTGGGATCTTGTGTAATATCAATTTCCCTCTCAAATATTGCATCGCCTACAATCGTAATCGATGCTGCCCCCTGCAAAGTTAGCTTGGAAAAGTATGCATCACCATTTACTGATAAGTCCCTGTTACCTTCAATAATTACAGGTTCCTTAAAGTAAGTGGAAGAGGAATAGGTTATAATCTTTGATTTATTGGATTTGCTATTGACGTGGTTAACAGGATTCGTTTCCACTTTTGAAAAAAAGGATGGTGATGGTATGGGCTCACCCTCTTTATTGGTATTTGTACTTTTTCGTATAGTAAAATACCCGGTTACCTTTGATGTTTCTGTATCAGACTGTCCCATGCTCTCAAAAGTGACAGTAATCAAATTGGACTTTTTTTCCAGATGCTTGAAGTTTATTTTGAACGTATTTTTAATGGTATCGACTTCAACTACTGGGTAACTAACATTTAATCTACTAAAAAGTGTATTATAAAATCGCGTATCATAAAGTGATGGTTCTTTAGCCGCTTCAGAATTTGCTTCTGCTATATGCTCGGTAATTACCCCCTGATAATATGTTATCCCCATCTCTGCCAGGTCAGTCGCTTTAGTCAGTTTATCCGTTTTATTAAGTTGTGCTCTTGTAGAAAGTGTCAAGCCGCTTAAAGAAAGGGCAAAAATCATTGTAATAGATATAATAATCATTACAAGTATTAACGTATAGCCTCTTTCATTCCTCAAACTTATCTACCCCTTAATACTGCTTAATAATTGTATTTATTTCAAGATACTGGCCTTGTTTATTGGATATTTTGAAATAAACAAAAAGTGGATCTTTGGGGGAAATTGTTTTTTCTCCAGTAAATTCTAAATCAGCCAGCTTAAGATCGATCAATATTCCTTCGCTTTGCAATGGAGTAAGACTTGTTGGGGATTTACCTATGTATGCTTTTCGGGAGGAAGGATCATTTTTGATTATGTAGGTCTCTGTTTCGTTTGAATCAATAGAGTGGAGTTCCTGCTTAGTATGATAACTTTTTAAGGTCGCTAGTATAATATTTGCCTCTTGATTCAAATTAGTCTTGTCAGATATGTTTTTGTAATTTTTATTTGAGTTTAGTAGAACTCCAAAAATAACGGAAGAAATGACAAGTAAAATGGAGATTCCTGCTAAAAGTTCAATTAATGTTATACCTTTTTCATTTCTCATGGCTCACCTGCGTATATAGGTATAGGTTTCAGACGTATTACCAGGACTGGCAGGATTCTGAACAACAATTTTAAACATAATTAAATTCTCAGCACTATTATTTGTTACAGTTGCCTCAATGTTGTAATCATGGCCAGTTGATTCTTCTATTAAGTTCTCGATATCAATTTGGTTAAGTGTTTTTTTTCCACTTATAACAAAACCGCTCCCATCAATTATGTTGTTCTCTATCAAATCCTGTTTTGTAACATTTAATTCAATTAAATTGACAATTTTCTGGGCAGTTTGTATCGTGTTCAGCTTGTATTGGTTTTTTTTAGCGAAACTTGCTGACTGGGTAAAAAAGCCCAGGAAGGAAGTAAGGATTATTGAGAGCAACACAATGGACAGGAGTACCTCAAGTAGTGTAAAACCTCCTTGTTTTTGGAAATATTTCTTCATTGTGGTCCACCACCCTCTTTCTAACAATCTACGTTTATTATACAATAAGATAATAGTAGAATACTGTCATTTTATCTGATTTTCCCAGTGAATTTGAAATATTTTGAAAAATATTAGCTAAATTCGAAGGGAATTGGAGGTTTATCCAATGCAAGTGTTATTCGGCTTGGCTTCGCTTATCCTGCTTTTTCCTGTATTATATTTCCTTCCAATCGGTATAACTGGAAAGGGGAAGCTCTTTCTCGGTTTTACAGCGGCCCTGTTTGCCATTGGAGCGATCTATCTTTCGGAACTCGTGCCCCCGTGGCAAATCGCCCTTCTAATAATGGCGATAGCTGGAGGAACGTCCCTAATTTTTGCCCGTAAATTCGGCGCTTTTTTATTTCATGTCCCGAACAGAATTGATAAATTATCGTTTTTCCAGGATGAACAAGAGAAAAGTTCACATTTTGTTAATAAATATGAGCCATTGGAACTAACGGATGTAGAGGTCGTTCCAAAGGACCAGTCTTTAGCTCAACCTATAAAAGCGGAACTTCAGGACACGGAAACCCTTGCTTACCTGGAGCCTGAAGAGATTGCAGAAATTGGACTGTCACAAAACACTGATGCAATTCTTCCGGTTCTCGAAAGCGACGAACTCGTGCCATTCACCCCTCTGGCAAATAAAAATCCAGAGGCGAAGGGGGAAACCAGCTTTCTCGATGAGCTTGGATTATATGAGGACATTGAGGAGGTTTTGGAAAAATCAATCCCTCCATCCCCGTTTTTGGATGGGCCGGCATCTGCATTTGACGAACGTGATTTGGAAGTCCTGGTCGAAACTGAAGATGCGGAATTGCCGGTTTTCGATTTTGGTAAAAGAGATCAGGACGATGTTCAATTCGAACAACAGGATGATTACCTTACCGCCTTACTTGAATCAGCCGCAACTGTTGAAAAGGAGAAAGCAGGGGGTTCGCGAAATGGGTAGGCTTATTTTTGCCCAAAGAGGGAAGGGCGGTTTCGCATGAAGAAGAATCAGCAAGTTTTAAAAATATTTGTCGTCCTCATCCTGAGTACGGCGTATGTTTTCGGGTTTTCACATTACGGGCCTAAAGCGTTTGGAGCTCTTTTCTCGTCTGAAAAAGGCTACCTTCCAGGAACAGCGGTTGGAAATATCAATCTTGAAGGCAAGAAACCGCAAGAGGCTCTCTCCCTGCTGCAGGACGAAATTGCGAAATGGCAGGCAAATTCAAGCTTTAAACTTCATTTTAAAGAAAAATCAATAGACCTTGAGGTTGCCAGATTTGCATTTGATCCGGACGGGACCATTTCCTCGCTCGTGGATGGAAAGCAAAATGCGGTCCAGGTGAGCGTGGATGAAAGAACCCTGATTGAATGGGTTGAAAAGATTTCCCCAGCTTTAATAGGAGAAGAAATCGACCTAAACACTATGGGCGAAAGGCTTACCGAGCCAGCGAAGATGCTTTCAACCGGACCGGTTTCCTTTGCGCTTGATCCTTTCCTGGCAAATGTCCAAGGAAATCCTGGGGTGATCGCATCCGGTTCCGTCGATGTCAAAGAGCCTTCCTATGAACTTGAAATGGCGGCGAAAGAGCTCTCGGGAATAAAGATTGAAGGGGAGACCGAGTTTTCCATCATCCGCGCTATTGAAAGCAAAGGAATAGACGGCCTTTCTCCTCTGGCAACGAGTATGCTAGCGACATCTGTTTATATCGCGGTATTGCAAACGAATTTTGACATACTTGAGCGCAACATCAGCAAGCAGCTTCCCGAGTATGCAAAGTTGGGTTCCGAGGCATTCGCGGATCCTGCGGCAGGCAAGGATTTTATTTTCAAAAATCCGAATGCCGCCGAGTTCGCCATTGCGTTTACCTATAGCGGAGGCAAACTGACTGCAACTATTGAGGGAAGAGGATTCCTTTATGAATACAAGGCAGTCGCTGACGGGGAAGAAACGTTCCAGCCAAAGACGATCAAGCAATACAGCCCTTATTTAAAAGCCGGCCAGATTAAGATTACCGAAGAAGGAAAGTCGGGTTCAATTATTAAAATCTACCGGGAAATTTACAGCCAGGGTAATCTGCTTGATACGCAATACATCGGGGAAGATTATTATCCACCGATACACCGGGTAGAAGTCCATGCCCTGCCAACAGGTGACTCCCAGCAACAGGGTGGGGGATCGTCTGAAACTCCACCTGTTGGAAGCGTGGAATTGCCTGAGCCTGTCGATGGAAACAGTACGCCCGATTTGGTGATACCTGAAGAAGCAGAGGGAGAACAGGCACCCGGGCAAGATGAGTCCCTTCCTGATTCTAACGATGATGGAGCCCTTTGGGGAAAACCGAATGAAGTTCCGAAATAAAAAAGATGAGCAGGGATAGTTATGATAAGAACGAAAAAACGGCTAGGTGATTTGCTAGTTGAAGCAGGCCTAATCACGGAAGAGCAGCTTCAGGCCGCCCTTGCTGAAAAAGCTCCGAGGCAGCGGCTTGGTGAAGCACTCGTTCAGCGCGGCACCATAACAGAGCAGCAATTAATAGAAGTTTTGGAGATTCAGCTTGGGATTCCGCATATCAGCCTGTTCAGCTATCCATTTGACAAAAACCTTTTCAATCTTGTTTCGAAGGAAATGGCGCGAAGGCATCTAGTCATTCCTCTAAAAAAAGAAGGGGACAAGCTGTTTATTGCGATGTCAGATCCATTGGATTTCCTCGCCATCGATGACTTGAGGCTGTCCACCGGGTTTCAAATCGAAGTTGCGATTGCGACAAAAGATGATATTGTCAGGGCTATAAATAAGTATTACAACACAGATGATGCGCTAGAGGAGTTCCTGGGTGACCTTCCAACAAAGGATATTGCCAGCGAAGTTGACGTAACAGACCTTGACTCGCCGATCGTGCGGCTTGTCAATATGCTGCTTTCAAACGCAGCCGCGCAAAAAGCGAGCGACATCCACATCGACCCGCAGGAAACAAAAGTGGTTGTCAGGTATCGGATTGATGGTATCCTCAGAGTTGAACGCGTCCTTCCGAAAAACATGCAAAGTGTATTGGCTGCCAGGATTAAAATCATGGCGAACCTCGATATAACCGAATACCGGATCCCCCAGGACGGCAGAATCAAAGTCAATCTTGATTTCCATCCAATCGACCTAAGGGTATCGACCTTGCCGACTGTATTTGGAGAGAAGATCGTCATGCGTCTAATGGACATGGGGAGTACATTGAACGATTTGACCAAGCTTGGCTTCAACACGCTGAATTTCAAGCGTTTCAGCGATATGATTGAAAGGCCAACAGGGATTGTCCTGATCACAGGCCCGACCGGCTCAGGTAAATCGTCGACGCTCTATGCGGCCCTGAACAGGCTGAACAGCGAGGAAGTCAATATTATTACGATTGAAGATCCGGTCGAATATCAGCTTGAGGGCATTAACCAGATTCAGGTGAACCAAAATGTCGGGATGACATTCGCGGCCGGTTTGCGTTCCATCCTCCGCCAGGACCCGAATATTGTCATGGTTGGGGAAATCCGCGACAAGGAAACAGTCGATGTCGCCATCAGGGCCTCCCTGACTGGCCACCTCGTCCTCAGCACGCTTCATACGAATGACTCGCTTGGCACGATTACACGCCTTGTTGATATGGGAGTCGAGCCTTTCATGGTTGCATCCGCCCTAAGCGGGGTTGTGGCACAGCGCCTCGTCAGGAAAGTGTGCCGGGACTGCGCGGAAACGGCCGAGCCGTCCAAGCGGGAGATTGATATTTTTCAGAGGCGGGGAATCAGAATTGAAAAAGTGCCGCGCGGCCGGGGATGCTCATCCTGCAATATGACTGGCTACAAAGGCAGGATTGCCCTCCATGAGGTTCTCGTTGTCAATGATGAACTGAGGCGGGCGATAATGGACGGGGAGTCGTTTCAGGTATTGCGCGATATTGCTGTAAAAAACAGGACGATTTTCCTCATTGATGATGGGCTTCTGAAAATAAAACAAGGATTGACGACAACAGAAGAAGTGCTTAGAGTAGCCATTCTTGAATAGGAGACCGCATATGAAGGAAAAAATCGACCTGATTTTAAGGGCAGCGTTTGAACTTAAAGCATCCGATATCCACATGACCGTGGGCATCCCGCCTGTTTTCCGGATTAATGGGGAACTGAAAAAGTACGGGAAGGAACCGATGAGGCCGGAAGACACGGAGGGAATGGCAAAGTCAATCGTTCCGGCCGATAAGTGGGACGCATTCAAGGAACGTGGCGAATTGGATTTTTCTTATAGCATTGCAGGATTGTCTCGGTTCCGCGTCAATACGTACCATCAGCGAAACTGCATCGCGATGGCGCTCAGGACGGTTCCGTCAAAGATTCCGACAATCGAGGAGCTTGGCATGCCGGATACGCTGCAAAAGCTTGCCGAGAAACCGCAGGGGCTGGTGTTGGTTACTGGCCCAACTGGAAGCGGAAAATCAACGACACTCGCCTCGATGATCCATTACATGAACATGACGATGCGCAAGCATATCATTACGCTTGAAGATCCGATCGAGTACCTGCATAAACATGGGAATTCGATCATTGACCAGCGTGAAGTCGGGATGGATACCGGCAATTTTGCGAACGGGCTCCGTGCCGCGCTCCGCCAGGATCCGGACGTCATCCTGGTTGGAGAGATGCGCGACCTTGAAACAATTCAGACGGCGATTACCGCCGCGGAAACCGGCCACCTTGTGCTTGGGACTTTGCATACATCAAGCGCCCCGGCTACAATCAACCGGATTTTGGACGTGTTTCCGCCTGCCCAGCAAGCGCAAATTCGCATCCAACTGGCATCCGTTCTGGTCGGGATCATTTCACAGCGCCTGTTTCCGACCATCGACAAACGTGGGAGAAAAGCTGCGACAGAAATCATGATTAACAATCCAGCGATCGCCAACCTGATCCGCAATGAAAAAGTCCACCAAATACCAAGCGTTATGCAAACGTCGCGCGCCCTGGGGATGCACACGCTTGAGTCAAACATTAAAGAACTGATCGATAAAGGCTTTATTCAAAGAGAAGTGGCGGAGCCTTATTTGCAGGAGATGGTATAAGTATGGCGAGATTTAAATATGAAGGCCGCGACCGTAAAGGGCCTCGCCAGGGAACCATAAACGCGGTCTCGAAACGCGAAGCGCTCTTCAAGCTGAAAGAGCACGGGGTTCGGGTTGTCGACATTACCGAGGTGCCGGAAACACTGCTGACGAAGGATATTACGATTGGAAATCCCGTCAAGCTTGAGCATTTTGTCATTTATATAAGGCAATTTGCCACGCTTTTAAAAGCGGGGGTAACGGTAGTTGATGCGACTGCAATCCTTGCTTCACAGACTGAAAGCAAGCCTTTAAAAAAGGCGCTGATTGCGGTAGAATCCGAATTGCGAGAAGGGCATCCGCTTTCACATGCTGTTACACAGCATAAAAAAATTTTCGTCCCGATGTTCGTCAATATGATCAGGGCCGGGGAAGTCGGCGGAAATCTCGATGATACGCTTGAGCGGCTCGCCGACCATTTTGAAAAGCAGCATCATACGAAGCAAAAGATTGTTTCGGCGTTAACGTACCCGGCTGTAATCGGAGTCCTTGCGATTGGAGTCGTTATTTTCCTCCTGACCACGATTGTCCCAACATTTGTGACGATGTTTGATGACCTCGGAGGAGAACTGCCAGCTATTACCCGTTTTGTCCTCGCCGCGAGCGAGTTCGTCCAAGGCTGGTGGTGGCTGCTGCTGCTGATTGTCATTTTAATGGTGGCCGGAATTGTGGCAATCCGCAGGAAAAAGGAGACAAAGTATTACTTGGATTACACCCTATTGCGGATGCCGATTTTCGGAAAGCTTTTGCAAAAAGCGGTCCTCGCCAGGATGACAAGGACATTAAGCTCCTTATTCTCAAGTTCGGTTCCGATTCTTCAGGCGATGTCCATTGTTGAAAATGTCGTGGAGAATGAAGTCATTGCCCGCGTCATTCGAAAATCCCGTGACTCTCTTGAAAAAGGACAGTCAATGACGATTCCAATGCAGGAACATTGGGCGTTCCCGCCGCTTGTAACCCAAATGGTCGTGATCGGAGAGCAGACAGGGTCCCTGGATGCGATGCTTTCGAAAGTCGCCGAATTTTATGAAAAAGAAGTCGATATTGGGACAGACAAGCTGAAGTCACTAATCGAGCCGCTAATGATTGTCGTCCTCGCAGCCCTAGTCGGAACCATCGTTACAAGCATAATGGTACCAATGTTCGAAATGTTCAATCAATTTGATAATAAATACTAAAAATAGACGAAAACCTTCCAAAAATTTGTACTTTTGACAGCATTCTCTGTTGTATAATAGGAGAGAACTAATAACATAGGTTCACAAACCAAACCATATAAGGAGTGGGGAAAATGTTCAAAAACATTAGGCAAAAAATGAAAGACCAACGCGGCTTGACCTTGGTTGAATTGCTTGCAGTTATTGTTATCTTGGGGATTATTGCGGCGATTGCTGTGCCGTCGATTGGAAATTTGATTGAAAATACTAAAAACAAGGCTACTGTAGCGGAAGGTTTACAAATAATTAGTTCTGCTAAATTGTATTTTGTTGAAAATCCTGATAAAAAAGAAGTTTCAAATACTGATCTAGCCCCATATTTAGATAAAGCTGATGGAGTGGTTTTTTCAAAGGTCACAAAGGATGCCACAAATGGATATACATTAATTGGTCATGATTCTTATAAATTTGGAGGAGATGCTACAGCTAAATCTATAACTGAGAAACAACTTTTAGCATACAAATAGTTATGCTTAATTTAATTCTTTTCATCTACGGCATCACCCTAGGCTCCTTTTTTAACGTCGTCGGCCTTCGAGTGCCGGAAGGCCAATCAATTGTTAAGCCGCGCTCTGCCTGCCCAAATTGCAGGCAGCAGCTGCGGGCGTGGGAACTGGTCCCGGTATTTTCATATGTATTCCTTCGGGGGAAATGCCGTGGCTGTGGTACGCGGATTTCCCCTATTTACCCAATAACCGAGCTGCTTACTGGCATCCTGTTTGCCATGGCTCCGGTCGTCCTTGGATGGTCATGGGAGCTTGTCGTCGCCTGGACGCTCATTTCCCTTTTCATGATCATTTTTGTATCGGATATCCACTATATGATCATCCCTGATAAAATATTGTTGGTGTTTGCAGGGATTTTTTTAGTTGAACGGGTGCTTTGGCCGCTTTCGCCATGGTGGGACTCCCTTCTTGGCGCGGCAGTCGGTTTTGTTTTGCTGCTCCTAATTGCCCTTGTAAGCAAGGGCGGCATGGGCGGAGGCGATATTAAGCTATTCGCAGTTATTGGTTTCGCGGTCGGAACGAAGCTAGTTTTGCTTTCTTTCTTTTTTGCGACGATGTTTGGTGCCGTTTTTGGCGCACTTGGACTTATGCTCAGGCTCGTCAAGCGTAAACAGCCGATACCATTCGGGCCGTTTATCGGACTGGGGACGCTTGTTGCGTATTTTTACGGCTCAAAACTAATTGACTGGTATTTTACCTTTTTTTATTGAGGTTATTAGGAGAAAGACGGTTTTCCCGGAGCAGGTACAGTGCAGCCGGGTTCATTATAGATAAAGGGGTAGTATCAATGGCCTTTTCCCTTTCCTTCGGCAACAAACGGATTATCAACCTTATATTCAACGATCACTCCATCCGCTACCTGGAGCTTAAAAGCGTCAACCCGCCAATTGCGTTAAAGTGGGGGGAACGTTTCCTTCCGCCAGGGATTATTTCTGATGGGAAAATAACAGACGGTGAAACACTCGCAACCATTCTTGATGAATCTATTGAAGAATGGAAGATTCAGAGGCGGCAGGTGAATTTTATTGTCCCTGACCCGCTAGTCATCATTCGGAAAATAGCCATCCCCATGGATATCCAGGAGGACGAGGTGAAAAGCCATCTGTATATGGAGCTTGGTTCAAGTATCCATCTCCCCTTTGAAGATCCGGTTTTCGACGTTTACCCTCTAGGTGAGAAGGACGGAAAAAAGGAGCTTCTCCTGTTCGCATCACCCGAGAAATTTGTCATGGAATACGCAAATATTCTGTCTGGATTGAAGCTTCAGCCGGTGGCGGCCGATATTTCGCCGCTCGCCCTTTACCGGATTTACTTTATGATGGACAAAGCCCAACGGGAAGAAAACCTGTTTACCGCCCATATCAATTTGACAAGTGTCAGCATGTGTATTTTTGAAGGGCATATCCCATACTTCATGCGGCATTTCCCGCTTGATTTTGATGTGGACAAGTGGGATGTCCGGCGCGACCGTTCCGGGGCGTGTGAATACGCGTTCAAAGGTGAAGCCGCCGAACTTGAAGAACAGTTTGCATCCATTTACAGTGAGATGGGCAAGCTGATGGACTTTTACCGCTATTCAGTGTCCGGGGGAACAAAAGGTGTAGGGAAAATCCTCCTTGACGGCGACCATCCAATGCTAAACAAAATCCACAAAGAACTTGGTGAGCAATTTGGCCTGCCTGTTGTGACCCTTCCTTCCGAGGCGGTCCATAACGGCCGGAACAGGATGCTGCCGCCAAGCCATACTTTGGCGCTTGGCCTTGCTTTGAAAGAGGTGAAATAATGCTAATCGATATTAACCTGCTTCCGAAAAAGGAGCGAAAAAGTTCGGGCATTATTTTCACAGGATTGGCTTTCGCCTTATTGTTTCTTGCCGTTGGTGGTTTCCTGTACTGGCAAACGACCACACTTAACAACGAAATCACGGTTGTCCAAAATCGGATTGAAACGACAAAAAAAATTGCCGCTCTTGAAGAGAAAAAGGCTAATGATGTCATATCCGCAGATTCGGCTTCTAAGCTTCAACAGTCAATTGAATGGGCTGAACAATACGCAATTCCGTCTGTCCCTGTAATGAAAGAATTCACGTCCTTGCTGCCTGAGCGCGGATTCATCCTTACATTTGCGTATCAGGAAACAGGAGAACTTGCATTGACAGTCCAATTCGACACTAGCCGAGAAGCAGCCTATTTCCTGAACAGGCTGAACCAATCCGGGTGGGTAAAAGAGGCCGATTTATCAAGCCTTTCCGCTTCAGAAACCGAACAGGATCAAGCCGCCGATGGGACGGGTGCCATCCAGGCGGCCGCAAGCCCTATAGAAGAATATCTCCCGCGCTATACCGGCCAATTCCAGATAACCCTCAACAAGGATGTTGTAAAGTCTGCAATCCAAAGTGAAGGGGAGGATGGCTTATGAGGATCGATTCATTCAATAAACAAAAATGGGTTGCTGCCATCCTCGGCCTCTTGCTGATTGCGTTCGGGGCAGGCGCGTACTTTTTAGCGATTCAGCCATTAAAAGACGAGCTTAAGATGAAACAGGATAGCTTGAAAACAGAGGAACAGCTTCTTGCCATTATCCAGGGAAAAGAAAAGGAAACAGAAAATTTTACTCCTCAAAGCTCCACGCAAATGCAGTACAAAATACCAGTCAAACCCCTTGTCGAACAGATGATCCTCGACTTGGAAAAAGCCGAGGTCGTTTCTGGATCGAAAATCCTTTCAATGGCCATCGCGAAAGATAGCGAAGTGGCCGTACAGGAAGAAACGGAAGCCGCCACGGGAGAGACAACGGAAGGGACCCAAACCGGAGAAACCGGCAATGCCGGTGAAAACCAGGAAGGCCAGGCAGAAGGGACTTTACCCCATCCGAAATCAGTCATCCAGGTTCCTGAAGGCGTCAAAAAAGTCACCGTTCAGCTGTCCGTCGAATCTCCGGGCTATGACGAGCTTGAAAAATTTGTCTCCACACTCGAAAGTATGAAGCGAATCACCGTGATTGAATCGATTGCCTATACCGGCGGGGCTGAAATCACTTCTCTTCAGCAAAAAGATGAACCACTTAAATTCAGCATCACGGTATCGGCCTTTTATATGCCTGATTTGGAGGATCTCGCCCAGCAGCTTCCAGATATCGGTGCGCCAGAGCCGGCCGGGAAACGGAACCCGCTTTCTTCTTTTAGCGGTGAAGGATCCGAAGAAGAAAAGATAAATGAAAATTGAATCGCTTATTGGCGAAAGCATCTGATAACAAGGCGACAAAAACCTTGTTATTTTTTTTTGCCCCTGTGATAGGATGAAAAAAACCAGCCGTCGGCAAAAGGGGAGCTGATTGTGGACAAGCGGAAAAACAATACAATAAAGATTAAATTAAATAATGAATCGAGTCCATTGCTGGACAAGCCCAAATTGAAAAAGGGCGAATTGGAAAAGTTCGAAATGGATAAGCCCGAATTGGACAAGCCGCAAATGATGGACCCGCAAAGCCTTGAAGGCGAACCTCCTCAAGAAGAAACGGCCGCCACTCTTGAAGCGGGTGAAGAAGCCTTTGATTGGATCCTTCCGGAAGAAGGACCTGTCGAACAGGGGAAAATCATTATAAACGAAGCATCCGATTCAGCATCCATTTATCCGAAGCAATCCACCGGAACGAAACGAAAAAATGGTTCTCCAATCAGGCCTGCAATCGTCACAATCGTTTTCGCAATTATTGTAGGAGTAGGCCTTGGAGCGGGCATGTGGAAGCTCGTCTTTAGCGACAAAGAAACCGCTACCGCCATCCAGCCGGAAGGGGAGATAACCAAACCGTCCGTCGAAACGAAACCTTCAGCTTCGACGATACAACTGCCCCCTCTCTCGGCGTTTGTTGTCCAGGAGGGGATATACTCCTCAAAAGAATCCGCAGAAATCGCCAGGAAGAATCTTGAGGAAAAAGGGATTCCGGCGGCAGTGCTTGATAAGGATGGACAGGGTATGCTTCTTGCCGGGATAGCGGGAAGCATCGAAAGCGCGAAAAGCATTGGTGAACAATTAACCGAGCAGGGTATTGCCATTTATGCAAAAGAGGTCACTTTTTCGGCGCGCCAAAAAGAAAAGGCAACCTCAATGGAAAAACAATTCCTTGCCACCGTACCGGAATTTTTCGAAAAAATGGGATCTTCAGCGGGTTTGGCAATGGAAGGGAAGACGGCCGGTGGAACGGCAGACATAATAAAAGAACTGGATGCAATTGATGCCAGCAAGCTTGCGAACCCGGACATAAAAGATCTTTACAGCGAACTGGCGGAGGCTGCCCAGAATCTTGAAACGTATGAAAAAACGGGGAACCGGCAAAATGCCATCGCCGCCCAATCCCGACTCCTGAATTTCATCGCCAAGTATCAAGCGTTATAACTACAATTTTTTACAAGAAAACGCCTGGCTTTTTGCCACGGCGTTTTTTGATGGCTTATATCCGCGACCATCCGATTAAAACTGACAGGAAATGAATAAGAAGCAAAAAGTTTCGCCACTTTAACCATTAGAAATTGTTTGCCGGGCGGAAGTTTGATACGATAAATCTGTATCTCCCCAAACCGAGCAAAAAGAAAGGTGATTGCATGCCGAACCTCATTTTAGCCTCTTCATCTCCACGAAGAAAAGAACTTCTGGAAAATCTCCAATTGAAATTCGAAATTCACAGCTCAGATGTCGACGAAAGCTTTGAACCGGGTACGCCCCCTGATGAAATTGTCATGGGCCTTGCCGAGCGGAAGGCAAAGGCTGTATTCGACATGTATCCTAATGGCTTTGTCATAGGATCTGATACAGTTGTCGTCTGTGATGGCGCCATTTTGGGCAAGCCATCCGGCCGCGGGGAGGCAATCCGGATGCTGAAGCAATTATCCGGCAGGACGCACCAGGTGTTTACCGGGGTTGCCATTGCAAGCCCTGGAGGCATAACCCGTTTTTACGAAAAGACAGAAGTCCAATTTTGGGAGCTGTCGGACAGGGAAATCGAGTACTATGCAGATAGCGGGGAGCCTTTCGACAAGGCGGGCGCCTATGGGATCCAGGGGCTTGGCAGTATGCTTGTCAAAAGGATTGACGGGGATTACTTCGCTGTAATGGGCCTACCAGTATCGCGTACGGTCCGTGAACTGAGCCAGGCCGGTTATCCGCTTCCCTTTTAACCTGCTTCGTTCCATTAAAGCTTTGAATTGGGAGGGAAAAGCTTTCCTTGTAATAAGGCTTTTCCGTTGTCGGCTTTTTCCCGCTCCCATGCTCCCTACAACATAGGGAGGAATTAGATTGACTGCAAATTCATTGATGATTCGTGACTACCCCCAGGAAGAAAGGCCGCGGGAACGCTTTATCGCAGGCGGGCCGGCCAGCCTTTCAAATCATGAACTGATTGCGCTTTTGCTCCGGACCGGAACAAAGGACGAGTCAGTCCTTCAGCTCTCCAACCGCCTTTTGTCCCATTTTGAAGGGTTGAGGCTTCTGAAAGCCGCATCGCTAGAGGAAATCACCGCAATAAAAGGAATCGGGACCGCGAAAGCGATTCTGCTCATGGCCGCCCTGGAACTCGGAAGCCGTGTGGCCAACCTGACGAACAACGATCGTTATGTCATCAGGTCGCCCGAGGACGGCGCGAACTATGTGATGAATGAAATGCGTTTTCTGAGCCAGGAGCATTTCGTTTGCCTCTATCTCAACACGAAAAACCAGGTGCTCCACAAACAGACGATTTTCATCGGCAGCCTGAATGCATCGATCGTACATCCGCGAGAGGTCTACAAGGAAGCTTTCCGCCGTTCCGCCGCCTCCATCATCTGCCTGCATAACCATCCTTCCGGGGACCCGACTCCGAGCCGGGAAGACATCGAGGTAACAAAGAGGCTGTCCGAGTGCGGCAAGATTATTGGCATCGATCTGCTCGACCATCTCATCATCGGCGAAAATAAATTCGTCAGTTTGAAGGAAAAAGGGTATTTGTAACACTATGTTTTTATTTGACGTTACGATATAATATTGTTTATGATTTTTGCGGGCGCAGACTTACAAAAATCGGATGAATAACAAAAATAACTTCAATTTTTTATAAAATGAAACGGCTCGAAATTGACTGCATTTTTGCATGGGAAAGGGAGATACAAACATGTTTGGAATTGGGACAAGAGACCTTGGCATAGATTTGGGGACTGCCAACACACTTATATATGTAAAAGGCAAGGGCATCGTTCTGAGGGAACCGTCTGTTGTTGCTCTGCAAGTGGATACAAAGCAAATTGTCGCTGTCGGAAATGACGCGAAAAATATGATTGGGCGGACGCCAGGAAACATTGTGGCCCTAAGGCCGATGAAAGACGGTGTCATCGCGGATTACGAAACAACCGCGACTATGATGAAGCATTATATTAAAATGGCGATGAAAAACAAGAGCTTATGGGGTGGGAAGCCGTACATAATGGTGTGTGTTCCATCCGGGATCACGGCTGTCGAGCAGCGCGCCGTCATTGATGCAACAAAGCAGGCCGGCGCCAGGGACGCATTCCCGATCGAGGAACCGTTTGCGGCGGCAATCGGTGCGAACCTTCCTGTTTGGGAACCGACCGGAAGCATGGTCGTCGATATCGGCGGCGGAACGACCGAAGTTGCGATCATTTCGCTTGGCGGCATCGTAACGAGCCAGTCTATCCGCATTGCCGGTGACGAAATGGATGAAGCGATCATCCAGTACATCCGGAAGACGTATAACCTTATGATCGGGGACAGGACCGCCGAAAGCATCAAGGTGGAAATCGGTTCCGCCGGTGAACCTGAAGGCATTGAGAATATGGAAATCCGCGGGCGCGACCTTCTTACCGGCCTTCCGAAAACGATTGAAATTACACCGGGAGAAATCGCCACCGCATTGCATGATACCGTTTATGCAATTGTGGATGCCGTCAAAAATACCCTTGAAAAGACCCCGCCGGAGCTTGCTGCCGATATTATGGACCGTGGAATCGTCCTGACCGGAGGCGGCGCGCTTCTCAGGAATCTCGACAAGGTCATTGGCGAGGAAACGAATATGCCAGTCCTAATAGCAGAAAATCCCCTTGATTGCGTCGCGATTGGGACAGGGAAGGCGCTTGACCATATCAATTTGTTTAAGAACAAGCCCAGGGATTCTCGCTAAATGTTTGTAAATAGAGGTGTAGTATCATGCCCCAGCTTTTTTTGAATAAACGCCTCATTATTTTGCTTGTAAGTATCATTCTTTTGGTAGCATTGATTGGATTTTCTTTAAGGGAGCGGGAAAAACTGTCCTGGCCGGAGCAATTTGTGAAAGACAGCACCGGCTGGGTTCAGTCCCTCATCTCGAGGCCGGTCCAGTATGTGGCTGGTTTTTTTGAAAATGTCGGCGACCTTCAGGATACATACAACGAAAATAAAGAGCTTAAATCGCGCGTGGAAGACATGGTCCGTCTTGAATCCGAAGTGTACAAGCTTAAAGAGGAGAACGAGGAACTTCGCAAGATCCTTGGAAAGAAAGAGTCTCTCCGGGATTCCGAGACAATCCACGCGGCGGTCATTGGCCGCAATCCGGACCGTTGGAATGAAATCATCATCATCAACAAAGGCACTTCGGACAAAGTCGGCAAGAACATGGCTGTCATTACCGCCGAAGGGCTGATTGGAAAAATTAAAAGCGCCAACGATTTTACCTCGACAGTCCAACTTCTAAGTGCGATGGACCCGAAGAACAGAATTTCGGTTGTCACACAGGGGAAATCTGAAGTTTTCGGCTTTGTCGAAGGGTATGACGAAGAGAAAAAGCTTCTGAAGGTTAAAAAAATCCCATATGAAGCAAAAGTGGAAAAAGGACAGACTGTCATAACTTCAGGCCTTGGCGGCGTATTCCCGGCCGGGCTTCTTGTCGGGGAAGTTGTCGAAGTGGAGCCCGACCAGTACGGACTGAACCAGATCGCGCTTGTGAAGCCGGGTGCAAACTTTTATGACATTAGCGATGTGATCGTCGTTAAAAGGCTGATGACCGAACCGAATAAAGCGGATATGGTGGACGATAAGGAGGAAGAATTGTGAACCGTTTCTTCCTTCCTCTTTTGTTGTTCGTTTTTTTTACCGTTGAAAGTATTTTTGTCCAGCTCCTTCCATCTGAATTCTTCTATGGAAAATGGATTCTCGTCCCAAGGTTCCTGATTGCCGTCCTGCTGCTGCTGGCGATGTACGGCTCGCAAAAATACGCCATCTTGTACGGATTTGCTTTTGGGCTGCTCTTTGATATTGTTTATACGGAAATCATCGGGATTTATTTATTCCTTTTTCCTCTTACAATCTATTTGGTTATGAGGGCCATGAAGATTCTTCAGACGAACGCACTGGTCGTTACGATCGTAATGTTGGCTGGTATCGCCTTACTGGAACTTGTAATCTATAAAATGAACAGCTTCATCAATATTACCGATATTGGCATGAAGGAATTTGCGAATTCGAGGCTCCTGCCGACCTTGTGCCTGAATCTCATATTCATCGTAGCCTCCTTTTACCCGCTCAAGCGATACTTTGAAAAATTAGCTGAGCAGGAAATCCTTTCTTAAAGGAATTTTGGCAGGGTATGTCGAATAATTAGTGGAAGGCCCCCAATAGGTCTGGCCTTCAGGCGAAAGGCCATCTGCGTGTTTTTACAATTGAGGTGAAGTACGGCCATGAACAAAGTACAAAACGTAATGATTAAGGGGACAAAGGACGGCATTACGCTGTTCCTTGATGATTTGTGCTCCTATGACGACCTGAAGCGAGAACTGGTCGAAAAGCTTTCGGCACAGAAGCCCAGGAATGGGGAATCAACCCTTCTGCATGTAAAAGTGAACACAGGCAACCGCTACTTGACGGCGGTGCAAAAGGATGAACTTGTTGAGCTTATCAGCCAAAAGAAAAACCTGGTTGTGGATGCGGTCGACTCGAACGTTCTTACAAAGGAAGAAGCCGAGGAACGAAGGCAGGCGGAATCAGTAACCATGGTTTCAAAAATGATTCGGTCCGGCCAGGTGCTTGAAGTGCCCGGCGATCTGCTCCTGATCGGGGACGTCAACCCGGGCGGAGTGGTGATGGCCGGGGGCAATATTTTCATCATGGGCATCCTGAAGGGAATTGCCCATGCGGGATGCTACGGCAACCGGGATGCGGTAATCGCCGCTTCAGCCATGAAGCCATCCCAGCTACGGATCAGCCATTATTTGACGAGCGTCCCGGAAACCGCTGGGAATGACAGCCAGCGTGAGATGGAGTGCGCATACATAAATGAAATGAATGAGATCGTTTTTGACAGGCTACAGTCTCTAGCGGGCATTCGGCCTGGATTGACCAGATTTGAAGGAGGGCGTTAACGTGGGAGAAGCAATGGTAATCACATCCGGGAAGGGCGGCGTCGGCAAAACGACGACTTCTGCTAATTTGGGTACCGCCCTGGCGCTGCTGGGGAAAAAGGTATGCCTGGTTGATACGGATATCGGCCTCCGGAATCTTGATGTTGTCATGGGACTAGAAAACAGAATCATTTACGACCTTGTCGATGTGGCTGCCGGTCGCTGCAAAATGCACCAGGCCCTTGTAAAGGATAAACGCTTCGATGGGCTTTTGTATTTGCTACCTGCTGCGCAGACGGAAGACAAGACAGCAGTCACGCCAGAACAGGTGAAGGACCTTGTCGATAAATTAAAGCAGGAGTTCGACTATATTATCATCGATTGCCCCGCGGGAATTGAACACGGTTACAAAAACGCGATTGCAGGCGCGGACAAGGCCATCGTTGTCACAACTCCTGAAAAGTCCGCGGTACGTGATGCTGACAGGATTATCGGCCTCCTTGAAAAAGAAGAAAACATCGAGCCGCCAAGGCTGATTATCAACCGGATCCGCCCGCACATGATGCGCAATGGCGAAACGATGGACGTTGATGACATTACCGAGCATTTATCGATTGAATTGCTCGGAATCGTCGCCGATGATGATGAGGTCATTAAGGCTTCCCATTACGGCGAACCGATTGCAATGAACCCAAACAGTAAGGCATCGATAGCCTACCGCAACATCGCGCGGAGGATTCTTGGCGAGTCCATCCCGCTCCAGCAGCTTGAGGAAGAAAACAAAGGCGTGCTGTCAAAAATTAAAAAATTCTTCGGAGTCCGTTCATAGAATGATAGAATAAGAGACATTCCCGTTCAGCCTTAGGGCTGGACGGGATTTTTGATTTTCAGTGGTTATTGAGGTCAGCGGATGTATCAAGGTTGTAGATTCCAAGCAGTCAAGCAACCCGCGGATCCGGATTCGTGACAACGGGGGGCGAAAAACTGATTTAGTTGTCACGCAAGTGCCTGATTCGTGACAACCAGGAACGAAAATCCGGTTTGGTTGTCACGCAAGTGCCTGATTCGTGACAACTAGGAGCGAAAATCCGGTTTGGTTGTCACGCAAGTACTTGATTCGTGACAACTAGGAGCGAAAACCCGGTTTAGTTGTCAGGCAAGTACTTGATTCGTGACAACTAGGAGCGAAAATCCGGTTTGGCTGTCACGCAAGTACTTGATTCGTGACAACCATGAGCGAAAATCGGGTTTGGTTGTCACTCAAATGCCTGAATCGTGACAACCGGGAGCGAAAACCCAGTTTAGTTGTCACGCAAGTACTTGATTCGTGACAACCTAGAGCGAAAATCGGGTTTGGTTGTCACTCAACTGCCTGAATCGTGACAACCGGGAGCGAAAACCCAGTTTAGTTGTCACGCAAGTACTTGATTCGTGACAACAAGGAGCGAAAACCCGGTTTAGTTGTCAGGCACGTACTTGATTCGTGACAACTAGGAGCGAAAATCCGGTTTGGTTGTCACGCAAGTACTTGATTCGTGACAACCAAGAGCGAAAATCGGGTTTGGTTGTCACTCAAATGCCTGAATCGTGACAACCGGGAGCGAAAACCCAGTTTAGTTGTCACGCAAGTACTTGATTCGTGACAACGAGGAGCGAAAACCCGGTTTTGTTGTCAGGCAAGTACTTGATTCGTGACAACTCGGAGCGAAAATCCGGTTTGGTTGTCACGCAAGTACTTGATTCGTGACAACGAGGAGCGAAAACCCGGTTTTGTTGTCAGGCAAGTACTTGATTCGTGACAACTCGGAGCGAAAATCCGGTTTGGTTGTCACGCAAGTACTTGATTCGTGACAACCGGGAGCGAAAACCCAGTTTAGTTGTCACGCAAGTACTTGATTCGTGACAACTAGGAGAGAAAATCGGGTTTGGTTGTCACGCAAATGCCTGATTCGTGACAACCGGGAGCGAAAACCCAGTTTAGTTGTCACGCAAGTACTTGATTCGTGACAACCGGGAGCGAAAACCCAGTTTAGTTGTCACGCAAGTACTTGATTCGTGACAACTAGGAGCGAAAATCCGGTTTGGTTGTCACGCAAGTGCCTGATTCGTGACAAGTGGAGCGAAAATGTGTTTTGGTTGTTACACAAGTACTTGATTCGTGACAACCCGAAGCGAAAATCCCGTTTAGCTGTCCGATAAACCCCAGTCAAGAGACGGCAAACCAGAGAAACCGGCTTTGCTGTCCCACCCCCGCATGATTAAGCAACTATCAACGACAGTCATACCCGGGACAACTCCTTCATAGACTTGTACAAAAAGGAATAAAAGGGCTGGTGGGGTACATGTCAAACAGGGAGGAAATCCGGAAACGGATTACCAGGCGAAAAAAAGAAAGGGGCTTGCACAACCGGAAGACCACTGGAAGGAAACCTGCCGCCTGGCTTGCGGAAGATGATAAATACGGAATGGACGGCCTCGTAACCTTTGAAGTAGGGCCGGGAGATGAAGGGCATCCCCTTTTTCGGAAAGAAGTGTTCTTTTTCAAGCTGCTGAGTTCGGCTGTCCTTTTTCTCGTGATTGCGATTGTTTTCAAGAGCCAATCGCCTGCCCTTGAACCAATAAAAAATTTGGTTGTGAAAGGGTTCAACCAAGACTTTCAATTCGCCGCGGCTACCAAATGGTATGAGGATAAATTCGGCAAGCCGCTCGCCCTTCTACCGGAACCAAAAGAAAAGAGTGAGCCTCATCCCGACTTTTCCGTGCCTGCTTTAGGAAAAATCCTTGAGAATTTTGAAAAAAACGGCCAGGGTATCATGATTGAAACGGAAAAGGAGGCACCAATCGAGGCCATTAACGAAGGGTTCGTCACGTATGCGGGGTTTAAAGAAGGGATTGGAAAAACAGTCGTCATCCAGCACGCAGACAAAACCGAATCATGGTACGGGAACCTCGATTCAATCGATGTGGCACTATACGAGTACATTGATAAAGAGAAGGTAATCGGAACCGTCGGCGCTGGCGAGGATGAGTTGAAGGGCGAGTTTTATTTTGCAATCAAAAAGGGCGGGGATTTCATTGATCCCATCCAGGTGATTCGTTTTGAATAAAGCGGTTTCCCTTCTGAAACTTATCCATATCCATCCCCTCCTGTGGCTCGCGGCTGCAACTGCGGCGTTTACCGCTCATTTCCTGGAGCTTTGCCTACTTCTTATGATTATTTTCTTCCATGAAATCGGGCACGCATTCGCCGCTTGGCGTTTTTCCTGGCGGATAAAAAGGATTTCGCTCCTGCCGTTCGGTGGGGTAGCCGAAATGGATGAACACGGAAACAGGCCGCTGCGGGAAGAGGCCATCGTCATCCTTGCCGGGCCTGTCCAGCACATATGGATGATGGCGGCGGCGTTTCTGCTAAATGCTTATGGCCTCATACCTGAGCACACGTATGACTTGTTCATAAAATACAATCTTATGATCCTCGTGTTTAATCTTTTCCCGGTTTGGCCGCTTGACGGGGGAAAGCTTCTCTTTCTCATCCTATCCACTTGGCGGCCGTTCCCGGAAGCGCACCAATGGACGCTTGCATGCTCAGCTGCCTGCCTGACATTATTCTCAATAGGCACCCTGCTGACCGTCCCGCTGCATCTGAATATATGGCTCGTTGCAGGTTTCCTTTATTTTTCCCTTTACCTTGAATGGAAACAGCGCCATTATGTTTTTATCCGGTTCCTGCTGGAGCGGTATTATGGAAAAACCGGGTCTGGCTTTCCCGCGCTTAGTCCAATCAAGGTTGAGGAGACAGAGGGCGTCCTCCAGGTTCTTTCAAAATTCCGCCGCGGCTGCAAACATTCGATTGTTGTCGGAGGGGATGGCGGTGATAAAGGCATTCTTGATGAAAATGAAGTTCTCCATTTCTTTTTTTCCGAAAAAAAGACAGGCGGGAAAATTGGCGACCTGTTTTATGCATATTGAAAAGGCGTTCCCCAGATTTCCTGGCGAACGTTTTTTTTTGCGTCTATAATGAAGGAAGGAAATTGCGAAGCGGGGAATACGTGTGGACAAATTGATTATAAATAGCGGCGCAAGGGAAAAACGGGCAGCTTTCATTCATAAAGGTAAAATTGAGCAGCTTGAAATCTCCAGGGCTGGAGGCCAATCGCTTGTAGGAAGCATTTTTTTCGGCATTGTTACGAAGGTACTTCCAGGCATGAATGCTGCCTTCGTCGATATCGGAACCGGCAAAAATGCTTACCTTCACAGGAACGGGCTGCCCGAATACATCCAGTCGGAGGCTCCGGACAAAGAGAAGAAAAGTATATCTGCCTTCGTGCGGCAAGGAGAGCGCCTCCTCGTCCAGGTCGAAAAGGACGAAGCGGGATCAAAAGGCGCGAAAGTAACGGGAATAATTGAGGTAACTGGCACGCATCTCGTGTACATGCCCTCTGGAAACTATATGGCTGTTTCGAAAAAAATAGCGGATTCGGCAAGGCGGGAAGAGCTCCGCCAGCTGGGCGCGGAAATGAGGATGGGTGCGGAAGGTGTCCTCTTCCGTACGTCGGCGGGGGAAGCTTTGGATTCGGAGCTTATTGAAGAAATAGGCGAACTGCGAAGGGCTGCGGGGGAGCTTTTCCAAAAAGCCGTCTCTTTGAAAAAGCCTGGGCCAGTGGCTGAAAGGGATCCATTCGTGGAACAGCTTGTTCCATTGATTGAAAAAATGGCCGGAGGGGAAATCGTTGTAGATGACCCGGAACTTTTAAGTGAATTGAAAAAACGGACCTCAAAAGGGGGAGGCGGACCTTCGTTCAGCTACTATTCCGGTAAGGAAAACATTTTTGCGCTTCATGGGGCGGACCAGGAAATCGGTAAGCTCCTGAAGAGGGTGGTCTGGCTGGAGAATGGCGCCTATTTATTAGTGGAGGAAACAGAAACGCTGACCGCGATCGACGTGAACACCGGAAAGTTCTCCGGAAAAAGCAGCCTTGAGGAAACGGTTTTAAAAACGAATCTGCTTGCGGTAGAGGAAATCACACGGCAAATCAGGCTCAGGGATTTGGCAGGGGTCATCCTTGTTGATTTTATTGACATGAAGTCGGAGGAGGACCGGGCGAAGGTGGCCGCGAAAATGGAGGCTGATTTAAGAAAGGACGGTCGGAGGACGAGGGTTGTCGGATTCACGTCCCTCGGCATTCTTCAAATCACTAGAAAGCGGCTGGGCCCGTCACTTTCCGGGACGCTGACATCCAAATGCCCTTCCTGTGAAGGGACAGGAAGGATTTCGAGCCCGGAAACAGAAGCATTCAAACTTGAAAGGGAGCTTTGGGAGCACAGGGGAGCGTTGGACGAAGCGGTGTTGGTGGAAACGACCCCTGAAGTGAAGGCTGTTTTCGAAGGGGAAGGAAAAGCCCATCTGAAACGGCTCGAGGATTCGCTCGGTTTTAAAATATTGATTGTGCCTATAGGTTCGGCTGTCCATTTTTATACAATCAGGCAGTTTGGGACTGAGGATGAATTAAGGACGAAAGCTGACAATACGTATTGACACTATCCACCTAATTATGATAGTATTTTCATGTTATGTTTGTAGCGCACCCGTGCTACAACCGCACAAAACAGGTTTTAAGCTTTTGCTCCGTGCAAAACGCCTGTGCTGGCGAGTCTTAGACTATGAGGAGGTGCAAGTTCATGTACGCAATTATCGAAACTGGCGGTAAGCAAATCCGTGTAGAAGAAGGCCAAGCCATCTACATCGAGAAGCTTAACGCGGAAGCAGGCGAAACAGTTACTTTTGATAAAGTTCTTTTCGTAGGCGGAGAAAACGTGAAAGTTGGAAGCCCGGTTGTTGAAGGTGCTTCTGTAACAGCTACTGTTGAAAAGCAGGGCCGTGCGAAGAAAATCATTGTTTTCAAGTACAAGGCGAAGAAAAACTATCGTAAAAAGCAAGGCCATCGCCAGCCGTACACTAAAGTCGTCATCGACAAAATCAACGCGTAAGGCGTGATTGGATGATTGATGCAGCAATTTACCGAAATGAATCCGGCTTAATCCAGTCGTTTTCAATTTCCGGCCACGCATTTTTTGCGAACAGGGGCAAGGATATCGTCTGTGCAGGCGTATCCGCTGTTTCAGTTGGCGCGATTAATGCCATCCATGAACTGACCGGGATAGTCCCGGAACTTGAACATGGAGACGGACTGCTCCGCTGCGCGCTACCGGAAAACATTCCGGCGCAGGAGCAGGGGACGATCCAAATCCTTCTTGAAGGAATGGTTGTCTCATTGAGGACGATTGAGGAAGAATACGGAAAGCACATACGGATTACCTTCAAAAACCAGGAGGTGGAATAAATGTTATTGAAATTGGATCTTCAATTGTTTGCTTCCAAAAAGGGAGTAGGTTCTACAAAGAACGGCCGTGACTCCATCTCTAAGCGCCTTGGCGCAAAGCGTGCGGATGGCCAGTTCGTTACAGGTGGATCAATCCTGTACCGCCAGCGTGGTACTAAGATCTATCCAGGTGAAAACGTAGGCCGCGGCGGAGACGACACTCTTTTCGCGAAAGTTGACGGCGTTGTGAAGTTCGAACGCATGGGACGCGACCGCAAAAAAGTAAGTGTTTATCCAGCAGCTCAAGAAGCTTAAGTTTAAAAGATTATTGGGAAACTCTAGCCTTCACGGTTGGAGTTTTCTTTTTTTCCTAAAAGGATAATGGGATACATAGCAGGATTTCCCTGAATAGGCCATATTTGCATACGCGGAATTCTTTTTTTGTTATACTATTGGCAAACAGCAACGGGTACAAGGAGTAGTATATGGAGAAAAATTGGGATGTTGTCCGAGTCCTCAGGCATTCCCGCCATGATTGGCTTAATCGCCTTCAGCTTATAAAAGGGAATCTTGATTTGAACCGGGTAGACCGCGCCAAAGCCATTGTTGACCAGATTATTATTGAAACACAGCACGAATCAAAACTTTCGAATTTGAAAATGCCAACGTTCGCAACGCTTTTGCTGACCGCGAATTGGGAAAAGCACCTTTTTCAACTTGATTATGAGGTGCTTCACGAAACGGAAACGAAGCCTGTAAATGAAAGTGAAATCACAAAATGGACAGCCTCGTTTTTTGCGGTATTGGACCGTTCCGTGGAAGCGTTCCAGGAAAACAGCCTCTCGATCTGTATCGATCAGGTGACCGATGGAATTCGTTTCTTTTTCGATTTTAGCGGAATAATAACGGAAACTGCGCTGCTGAAAGAGTTTCTGGAGCAATCGGTGGAAGCGGCCGTTACAGTTAAAAGCTTTTTGGATTCGGAGCTTTCCATTGAAGTGTTCATGCCGTTTCGCTAGCGGAAGGGAATTTGTAGGATTTGCAGCAGGACGGGAGGAATAGATATGTTTGTTGATCAGGTGAAAGTATATGTGAAAGGCGGGGACGGGGGCGACGGGATGGTTGCCTTCCGCCGTGAAAAATATGTGCCGATGGGCGGGCCTGCCGGCGGTGATGGCGGCTCTGGGGCAAATGTTGTTTTCCAGGTAGAGGAAGGCCTTAGCACATTGATGGACTTCCGCTATCAGCGCCATTTTAAAGCGCCGCGAGGGGAACATGGAATGTCGAAGAACCAGCATGGTAAAAATGCGAAAGACATGGTTGTCAAGGTTCCTCCGGGCACAGTTGTTTACGATGAAGCAACGAATGCAATCATCGCTGACCTTGTCGAGCACGGCCAAACGGCGGTAATCGCAAAGGGCGGGCGCGGCGGGCGCGGGAATTCCCGGTTCGCGACCCCTGCAAATCCGGCACCCCAACTCTCCGAAAAAGGGGAGCCGGGGCAGGAGCGGAACGTTATCCTGGAATTGAAGCTTCTTGCCGATGTTGGGCTTGTCGGTTTCCCGAGTGTCGGAAAATCGACGCTTCTTTCGGTCGTGTCAGCCGCGAAGCCAAAAATCGCCGAGTACCATTTTACAACAATCGTCCCGAACCTTGGGGTGGTTGAAACGGAAGATGGCCGAAGCTTTGTCATGGCCGACCTTCCCGGACTGATTGAAGGGGCCCATCAGGGAGTCGGGCTTGGGCATCAGTTCTTAAGGCATATTGAAAGGACGCGGGTCATTGTCCATGTCATCGATATGGCGGCAAGCGAGGGACGAGACCCATTTGATGATTATCAAAAAATTAACGATGAACTGAAGCAATACAACCTGAGGCTGACAGAACGGCCGCAAATCATCGTGGCCAATAAAATGGACATGCCGGATGCGGAAGAAAACCTGAAGAGCTTCAAGGAACAATTGCAGGAGGACTTCCCAGTTTTCCCGATTTCGGCCATTACGAGGCAGGGCCTGCGGGATTTATTGTTCGCGATTGCGGATAAAATCGCGGAAACCCCTGAATTCCCACTTTATGAAGAAGTGCTTGAAGATACGAGCGTTAACAGGGTCGTTTACAAGCATGAGAAGGAAGAGCAGGAGTTTAAAATTACGAGGGATCCAGATGGCGCGTATGTCATCTCCGGCGACAGCGTAGAGCGCCTCTTCAAAATGACGGATTTCTCCCGCGATGAGTCGGTGCGCCGTTTTGCCCGCCAGCTCCGAGGCATGGGAATCGACCAAGCGCTGCGTGAAAGAGGCGCGAAGGACGGCGATACAGTCAGGCTGCTTGAGTTTGAATTTGAATTTGTAGAGTAATGTTCCGGGGCAAAGAGGTGTTGCAATGAAATCCAACCGTTTTGATAAGAAATTTTACTTGGTCAGGGAAGATGTCCTGCCGGATGTCATGAAGAAGACAATGGAAGCAAAGGAGCTGTTGGACAGGGGAAAGGCGGAATCCGTCGGAGAAGCGGCCTCGATTGTGGATTTGAGCAGGAGCGCGTTCTACAAATACCGCGATACGGTCTTTCCATTCTCATCTGTCGTCAAAGACAGGCTGATTACGCTTTTCATTTATCTTGAGGACCGTTCTGGAGCCCTCTCGCGCCTTTTATCGCTTGTCGCGGAAGCGGACTGCAACGTTTTGACAATCCATCAAACGATTCCGCTTCAAGGCAGGGCGAATATTACCATCTCACTGAACATCTCGCAAATCAAGGGCGAAATTGAACATCTGCTTGAAAAAATACGAAGCCTCGATTACGTTGAAAAGGTAGAAGTCGTTGGATCGGGAGTATAGCCTCCGGTTACAGGAAGGCGCACGGCAATTTTTGCCGCGCGCCTTTTTGGTATTTAGGAACTACCTGAGGCACTTTCACTCCGCAATCTTTTATTATGTAAATAGCATAAATTGTTAAGTAAGACTTAATGTCCGAACAGCAGTAGCCAGTGGGTCGTTCGGTCGTTAAAAGAGGATTTAACTCCCGAACAGTAGTTGCCAGCGGGTCGTTCGGTCGTTAAAAGAAGATTTAACTCCCGAACAGCAGTAAAGGCGCTTTACAACGTTCAATATTTAAAAATAATTAAATTTAACACATAATTAACCGGAAATATCAGGACAAAACAAAAATCCCCATCGAGCCGCACGCATGGGGATTTTTAATATAAGCAAGGGATCAGCCGATTTCAAAAAGGATTCCCGCTTTCTTCAGGGCGGCTTCCGCCTTTTCAAGCGCTTGCTCCGACGGCGCTGACAGGGTGTGAAGATGGTACCCGCCTGTCAGTTCTGACAAAAAAGCCGCTTTTGTTGTCTGGATTTTTTCAATAAATTGCTTAACCTCCTGGCGGTTCGAGACCATGATGGAGGCGGTAAGGTCACCATATACAGGATGTTCGATCTTTACATCCCTGACTGTAACCCCCTCATCCACAATCAACATTAGTTCTTCCTCTGTTTTGCCGGGCGGATGATGGCAGGGTACTGTTTTTTCAAAAACGGGTGACAACGACGATTGCCTTAAATATAGATAGCCCTGGCTGGTCGCGATAATTGGTTCATTTTTTGCCTTCAAGAGCGTAATATCACCTACGATAATCTGTCTGCTGACCTTCGCGGTTGACGCCAGCTCGCTTCCCGTGATTGGCGTGTTGCTATTTTTCAAGAGGGAAAGCAACATTTGCCTCCGTTCCTCCCCAAGGAGTTTCTTTTCCTCTCCCATATGTACCACTCCAGTAACTTTTTATTTCGCTTCTATTATTTTATCACATTTACGGGCCGGACCGCGACAGCACAAGGCATGCCGTCATATTCGATGGGCCAATGGCATAACTTTTTATGTAGATTGTTAGCATTTTGCCCAGACCGACATACACTATATGGACTTATGCCATAGGAGGGAAATCAGAGTGAAAATCCATATCGTACAGAAAGGGGATACTCTTTGGAAGATCGCCAAGAAGTACGGCGTGAATTTTGAAGAGCTGAAGAAGCTAAATTCACAGCTCAGCAATCCTGATATGATTATGCCCGGTATGAAAATAAAAGTTCCGTCAGGGGGAGGCACGGTAAAGAAAGAATCTTCCCCGGGAGGAGCGGCAATCAAATTCGGGGCAAAAAAGGAAGTGCCTATTGCTGAGCACCCGTTCGCCAATATTAAAGCGCCGCAGCCAGAGGAATCGCCCGATGTTCCGGTTCCTGCCCAGCCAATCGCAATGGAATCGCCAGTCGCTCCCTATACCCCGAAAATGCCCCAGCTTACCATCCAGGAAACAGATATAGAAACGAATTATTTACTAAACATAGCCACGCCGAAAAAAGAGGTTCCGATTAAAAAGGAAATGCCAATTAAAGAAATACCGATTAAAAAAGAAATGCAGATTAAAGAAGTTCCAATTAAAAAAGAAATGCAGATTAAAGAAGTTCCAATTAAAAAAGAAATGCAGATTAAAGAAGTTCCAATTAAAAAAGAAATGCAGATTAAAGAAGTTCCAATTAAAAAAGAAATGCAGATTAAAGAAGTTCCAATTAAAAAAGAAATACCGCTAAAAGAAGTCCCAATAAAAAAGGAAGCGCCAATTCAGCCGAAAAAGGAAATTCCGCTTCCTCCCATAAAGGAAGTTCCCATACAAGCTGTAAAAGAGCAGCCGATCCTTCCTTTAAAAGAAGTTCCCATACAAGCTGTAAAAGAGCAGCCGGTCCTTCCTTTAAAAGAAGTTCCCATGCCTCCGCCGATAAAAGAAGTTCCACTGCCGCCAAAGGCGGAAATGCCGATGAAGACTCCTCCGCCTGCACCTGCACCAGTAATGCCCGTCAGCCAGGCGCAGCCAGTTATGTATGAGGAATATTGTGTCCCGGTAACGCCGGTGATGCCTGGCGTTTGTTACCCATGCCCTGTGCCATGTCCACCCATTCCTGAAGCAATTTTACCGGAGGCTGTCTGTGCACCTTATCCTGTTGTCCAGGGTGCAATGCATGATCCATGTTACCCAGTTCAGCAGGTAGGAGGGGTTATGTACCAGGCCGATCCGTGTTATCCACAGCCTGTCGTTCAGGGCGCAATGTATGAGGCACAGCCGTTTATGATGGGAAATGAACCGCCGATGGTAGCAGGAGTAGCAGGTACAATGTACACGCATCATTATGAGGCTGAATCTTCTTCATCCTCATCTTCCTCAATGCCGTTGTTGTATCAGATGGGCCACGGACAGCAGCCGCATGGGCAATACGCAGGGTATATGGGACAGTTATACGGCCAAGGAAATCCTGATGGCGCACAGCAAATGCCTTTTGCCGGACAGCAGGAATACATGGCTCCAGCAGGGCAGCAGATGTATATGCAGCCAAATCCTGCTGAAATGGCCCAGCAAGCGTATGGCCAGCAAATGCCAGGCTTTATGGAGCAGCCTGTAATGGGCCAGCAATTTGCCCCTTCAGTAGGCCAGCAACTTCCTTATACACAGCAAATGCCGGGAGCGGGCTTAATGGAAGATGAATCCCCAATTGGTTATAGCGGAAGTCCATACCAGCAGACGCCTTATGGAGGACAGCTGCCATACGGGCAAACAACGCCTTTGGCAGGCCAGCAATTCCCAATGGACGGCACCCAGCCAATGTACGGCGGGCAGATGCCGATGGACGGCACCCAGCCAATGTACGGCGGGCAGATGCCGATGGGCGGACAACTGCCATACGGCCAGCAATTCCCTATGGGCGGCACCCAGCCAATGTACGGCGGTCAGGTAGTTGGGGACGGACAGCTGCCATACAGCCAGCAGTTCCCTATGGGCGGCACCCAGCCAATGTACGACGGGCAGATGCCAATGGGCGGACAAATGCCAGTCGGCCAGCAATTCCCGATGGGCGGCATGCAGCCAATGTACGACGGGCAGATGCCGATGGGCGGACAAATGCCAGTCGGCCAGCAATTCCCGATGGGTGGCATGCAGCCAATGTACGACGGGCAGATGCCGATGGGCGGACAAATGCCAGTCGGCCAGCAATTCCCGATGGGTGGAGGCCAGCCAATGTACGGCGGTCAGGTTCCTGGAGACGGACAGCTGCCATATGGCCAGCAGTTCCCAATGAGCGGTACCCAGCCAATGTCCGGCCAGCCATATCCAGGAGGGGAGCACCACATCCCGACATTTAGCGGGCAGCACTTTATGCCTGGCCAGCAATTCCCGATGGGCGGCGCCCAGCCAATGTACGGCGGGCAGATGCAGATGGGCGGACAAATGCCATTCGGGCAGATGGCTGGAGGACAGCCAATGTACGGGCAGCAGTTCCCGATGGGCGGACAAATGCCAGTCGGGCAGCAATTCCCGATGAGCGGCACGCAGCCAATGTTCGGCCAGCCATATCCAGGAGGGGAGCAGCAGATCCCGACATTTAGCGGACAGCACTTTATGCCTGGCCAGCAGCTTCCGACGTTAGGCGGCCAGATGCCATATGGCGAACAGCAGATGGGCACGCAACTGCCTGGACAGTCTGGAACAGAAACCGGCCAATCGCAGCAAAGGGACCAAAACCAGCGAGAGGTGGCTGAAAGGGAAATCGATCCGTCCATTCCGCGGATTTTCGCCCCGCCGCTGCCATTTGCCCAGCGGCCGTTCATGAACCCATATGGAATCGGTCCTTCGGGCCCAAGCCAATTTGGATTTGCAAATGAAAGCAAGGATTAGAGGGAGAGGACCGCAGGGAGACGATGAATTAACAAATCGTCTCCTCTCTTATTTAAAATCCTTTCCGGGGACTGTAAGAGAAATCATACAACTACGGCCAACTATCTTTTATGTACACACTTCGGCAGGCGAGTTTATCGTAAAAGGCTACTCTTCATTCAACCGCCTCATCCTGTTGGAGAATTTCACTGAATTATTGAAAAGGCACGGTTTCCGTGACACCTATACGTATTTTCGTCCAGGCAGACAAGGCCCATTTTATGCAAATGGCTTGTATTTTGGGTTTATTGAATACATTCCCCCTCATCCAAAGGCATTTTCTTTTCAAACTGTGGAAGACCGGTCAGAAGGCTTGAAGGTTTTGGGAAAATTTCACAATGTTACCGAAAAAATAGCGGGGGCTTACCGTTTATCAATCCCTGTTGCGAAACAAATCAGTAAATGGGAGGATCGCCTGGCGCGATTTTCCGCGAACACACCCTTTATATCGGGTGTTCTCGGAGGAGAAGTTTGCGATGAAATACTCAGCTGGGCGGACTGGGCACTTAAAGGGATGAAGAGGGGGGCAGGGTTATTTTCAGAAGGGCCCCAGGCAATCCTCCACGGTGATGTCGCCCATCATAATTTTCTTAGGTCACGGAATGGCAGGGTAAATCTCATCGATTTTGACTTGGTTTCCATTGGCCCTCCAATCCTTGATTATCTTCAGTATGCGAACCGGATCCTGCCTTTCATTGGATGGTCGTTCGGTACACTTTCAGCTTATGAAGAAATCAAGGACTTTTTAAAGGAGGAAGCTTTTCTGCATGCCCTTGTGTACCCGACGGATATTTTACGGGAATGGAATAGGATTTTGAACAGTGAAAAATTACCTGACTCCATGAAAGTCGGCCATGTAAAAGAAATGACGATGTACAGACTTTCAGACAGGCGGAATTTTGTAAAAACAATCCACGCTAGGATAAAAACAACGTAAATCGAACTTCCGGGGCAAGGCGTTCGCTTTGCCCTATTTTAAGAGGTGAAACCGGTTGAAAATGAGGACACGCAGGCCCACAAACCGGTTGGCCAATGTGTTTTTTACTTTTCCCCTTGTTAAAACCTACTCTCCTAACAGCAGAATCACAGATTGAGGATTTCATTATAAGAAAGGATAAACAGCCGAAATCGGGAAATGCTATAAACGAAATTACCACTAAGGTTTAAAGACCAGGAAGAGGTGGGCGAAATGAAGCGAAAACCAGCATTAATGGCGGCTGTATTCTTCATCATTCTGTTTTGGGGGCTCATTTGCCCGGAAATTAAAGCATTTGCGGTTGAAGAGACCATTCCGGAAGCAACCGAAAAGCATGAACCTCTTCGTATAAAGGTTACTCTTGAAAAAGTGTATGTTGACAGGGAAGTAAGCCAGGAGCAACTCATAGAAACGGCTGTCTCCTGGGAAGAGTTCTGGTCAAAGTATAAAGGGTGGTCCGTGGTCGATGTAGGCAAGGATTCCGTCGTGTTAAGGAGCCAGGTCGAGGACATTTCCCCTTTGCTGAAGACAAACGGCTATTTCGGGCTGAGCGGGGAAGGGGTATTGGCCATCTTTAACGGCAGGCCGCCTTATTCCCAAATCATCCAGTCCTTTTTCCAAATTGATGTTGAGAAGCTCGAGAGCAGGAAACAGGCTGAACTGAGAAAAGGCATCCCTATCAAGACGAGGGACAGATATGTGGAAGTGCTTGAAAGCTTCAAGCCCTATTCGACATGTGAAACAGGGCATGAATAATGAGGATTGCCATTCAGGAGCAGATTCATATAGGTACAATCGTTCAGGAATTAATAAAGGACCAGGCTGGAATGTTCAGCCCGGTCCTTCTGTTGTTTTATATTACTGTTCAACGCTTGTGATTACATATTGGCCGTCTTTGAGTTCAACGGTATAGGTAACGCCTTCGTTTGTTTTAACGGTGCCTTTGTTTGCATCGCCTTCAATTGTTACATCATCCAGTGTTGTTCCAGTAATCGACTTTGCAAAGAATGGCTCTGCTTTTACGATAATCTGGTCTTTATCTGTCTTTTCTCCTGTCGCATAATGCTCGGAGATTTGTTTTGCGACATCTTCGCTATAATACTTGGTCAAAAAAGTCTCTGCAGCAGCTTCGTCCGCAAATGTAGCATTAAGGATTGGAGTTTCTCCATCTTCAGCTGTGTCATGTGCGTAAACAGTGTCAACCTTGTTTTCAGCCAAACGGACAGCATTGTACATTTTTGCTTTAACCTGGTCAGTAAGCTCGGACTTGTTTTCTTCTTTGTTTGTATCCTCTGCGCCTTTCGAGCTATCCTTTTCGGAACAGCCGACAACCACGAAAGCCAGAGTGAAAACAGCCAGCAATGCCAACAATTTCTTCATTTCGTAACCCCCAAGATGAAATTTAAACCTTTCTCATTATAAGTAACAACCCGAAGTGAATCAACCATTTTGTTCAATTTCCTAAAAAGAGTATGGTAGAATGGAGTACAGCAAGGAAGAGGAGAGAGTATATTGTTTGATTTTATCAGTGGGAAGTTGGACTACGTCGGTCCTGAATACATAGTCATTGAAAATTCCGGGATAGGCTGGCAGATCGCCACTCCGAATCCGTTTGCCTATGCCGGTAAAATAGGTACCAACGTGACTGTTTTTGTATTCCATTATGTACGCCAGGATGTAATGGGGTTATTCGGTTTTTCATCACGAGAGGAAAAGACCCTTTTTACAAAGCTGTTAAGCGTTTCTGGAATCGGGCCAAAAGGCGCGCTAGCCATCCTGGCCTTTGGGGAACCAGTCCAAGTTGTCCAGGCGATAGAGAATGAGGATGAAGCATTTCTTGTGAAATTTCCCGGTGTAGGGAAAAAGACAGCCAGGCAAATGATCCTTGACTTAAAAGGAAAGCTTCAGCATATTACGCCGAACCTGTTCCCAGACCTTTTCAACCCCGAGGCGGGGAAACCTGTTCCTGGCTCTGGATCGTGGGAGTTTGAAGAAGCGGTTCTCGCGCTTAAGGCGCTTGGCTATAGCGAACGGGAAATAAACAAAATATCACCTGAATTGAAGAAAGAAAATCTTTCAACAGACCAATACATTAAAAAAGCTTTGCAAAGGCTTATGAAGTAGGGTGATCGATATGGATGAACGAGTTGTTTCAAGCGAAGCCGACAACCAGGATGCTATCTTTGAAACAAGCCTGAGGCCTCAGAGACTGTCCCAGTACATTGGGCAGGATAAGGTCAAGGCCAATCTTGAAGTGTTTATCCGCGCGGCGCGGATGCGGGGGGAAACGCTCGACCACGTCCTCCTGTACGGCCCTCCCGGACTTGGAAAGACGACCTTAGCTGCGATTATTGCCAATGAAATGGGGGTAAACCTTAGAACAACCTCCGGCCCGGCGATTGAGCGGCCTGGTGACCTCGCAGCTATCCTGACAGCGCTTGAACCTGGCGATGTCCTGTTCATTGATGAAATTCACAGGCTCCCAAGGGCAATCGAAGAAGTACTTTATCCTGCAATGGAGGATTTTTGCCTTGATATCGTCATTGGAAAAGGGCCTGAAGCGCGGTCGATCCGCCTTGATCTGCCTCCGTTTACGCTTGTAGGCGCGACGACGAAAGCAGGATCGATTTCGGCTCCGCTCCGTGATCGATTTGGTGTTTTGGCGCGTCTCGAGTATTATAGGGAAGAACAATTGAAAGAAATTGTGGAACGGACCGCTGAAATCCTAAATACGGCCATTTCCGGGGAGGCAGCAACCGAAATCGCAAGAAGGTCCCGCGGGACGCCAAGGATTGCCAACAGGCTGCTCCGCCGTGTGCGTGATTTTGCGCAGGTAAAGGGAAACGGGGATATTGACCTTCCAATGGCGGTTGAGGCGCTCGAACTGCTCCAGGTGGACAGGCTCGGCCTTGACCACATCGACCATAAGCTTTTGTTCGGGATCATTGAAAAGTTCCGGGGCGGGCCGGTCGGCCTTGATACGATTGCCGCGACGATAGGTGAGGAGTCTGACACGATTGAAGATGTTTACGAACCTTACCTGCTGCAAATTGGATTCCTTCAGCGGACGCCGAGGGGACGGGTCGTAACGGACCTTGTTTATCGACATTTCCACTTGGAGGTGCCGAAAAAATGACCGGACTATCAAAAATGCTGATGGCAATCGGCGCGATTATTTTTGTGATTGGTCTGTTGATGCCGATTTTGAAGCTGGGGCGGCTGCCCGGTGATATTTTGATTAAAAAGGGGAATACTACCTTTTATTTCCCGGTTGTCACGTCCATTGTGCTCAGCATTGTGTTATCGCTCATTTTTTATATTGCCGGCAGGTTCAGGTAAGTATTCCTGCCCGTTATTTTAAGACGTTAGGGTGTCACGAATGAAAGTGGATATATTTGATTTTCACCTGCCAGAGGAACTTATCGCACAAACCCCTCTTGAGAGCAGGTCGAATAGCAGGCTGATGGTGCTTGATAAAAAAAACGGCGGCATCAAACATGAGATTTTCAAAAACATTAAGGAATATTTGCGTAAGGGTGATTGCCTCGTCCTGAATGATACGAAAGTGCTTCCCGCCAGGTTGTACGGCGCGAAAAAGGATACAGGGGCCAAGATTGAAATACTCCTTTTGAAGCAGCTTGATGGTGATGCGTGGGAGACGATCGCAAAGCCAGCAAAAAGGATTAAAGTCGGCACCGAAATTGATTTTGGGGACGGGCTGCTGACGGCGGTTTGTACCGGGGAGTCAGATCATGGGGGCCGGGTGCTTGAATTTAAGTACAAAGGAATCTTTTACGAGCTGCTTGAACAGCTAGGTGAAATGCCGCTTCCTCCATATATTAAAGAACAGCTTGACGATAAGGATCGCTACCAGACCGTTTTCGCGAAGGAGCGCGGATCAGCGGCCGCGCCGACCGCCGGGCTCCATTTCACCGAGGAACTTCTTGATGAAATCAGGGGAATCGGCGTCAATATCGCGTTTATTACCCTTCATGTTGGACTTGGTACATTCAGGCCGGTCAGTGTGGAAGATATCAAGGAACATGATATGCATTCGGAGTTTTACATCGTATCCGAAGGCACGGCAACGCTCCTGAATGAAACGAAGCAAAAGGGCGGCAGGATCATAACTGTCGGAACCACCTCTACAAGGACGCTTGAAACGGTGGCGTCTGCGAACAATGGCCTATTCGCCTCCTCAAGCGGCTGGACGGACATTTTTATTTATCCGGGCTACGAGTTCAAGGCGATTGACGGAATGATCACCAACTTCCACTTGCCGAAATCAACCTTGATCATGCTTGTAAGCGCCCTTGCTGGCAGGGAAAACATCCTGCATGCCTATGAAACGGCAGTCAGGGAGCGATACCGGTTCTTCAGCTTTGGCGACGCAATGCTGATTATTTAACCATTTTGTCTCAGGGTTTCGCCTTGTTTTCAAATCATCCAAACCTCCGGAGGGTTGGCGGTGATGATGGGGCATTTCCCTATGGAAGGAGAAGTTTGCTTTGGCAGCAATCACATACGAGTTAATAAAAACATGCAAACAGACAGGTGCGAGGCTTGGAAGGGTCCATACTCCACACGGAAGCTTTGAAACCCCTATTTTTATGCCAGTGGGCACGCTGGCCACAGTGAAAACGATGTCCCCCGAGGAATTGAAGGAAATGGGGGCAAAAATCATATTGAGCAATACGTACCATCTCTGGCTGCGCCCTGGCCATGAGATTGTCCGTGAGGCTGGCGGCCTCCATAAATTTATGAACTGGGACAGGGCAATCCTGACCGATTCCGGCGGCTTCCAGGTGTTCTCCTTAAGTGAATTCCGGAAGATTGAAGAAGAAGGGGTCCATTTCAGGAATCATTTAAACGGGGATAAACTGTTCCTGTCTCCGGAAAAGGCGATGGAAATCCAGAACGCGCTTGGTTCGGACATTATGATGGCCTTTGATGAATGTCCGCCGTTTCCGGCAACCCACGAATACATGAAAAAGTCGGTAGAGCGTACGTCAAGATGGGCCGAGCGCTGCCTGAACGCGCACAAGCGGCCTGAGGACCAGGGATTGTTCGGGATTGTCCAGGGGGGAGAGTTTGAAGACCTTCGCAAGCAAAGCGCGAGCGACCTAGTAAGTATGGATTTTCCAGGTTATGCCATTGGCGGGCTGTCCGTCGGCGAACCGAAGGATGTCATGAACCGTGTCCTGGAATTTACAACCCCGCTTCTTCCATCGAATAAACCAAGGTACTTGATGGGAGTCGGCTCTCCAGATTCGTTGATTGATGGGGCGATACGTGGAGTCGATATGTTTGACTGCGTGCTTCCGACACGGATTGCCAGGAACGGGACACTTATGACAAGCAATGGAAGGCTTGTCGTCAAGAATGCCAAATTTGCCCGCGATTTCGGGCCAATTGATGAGAATTGCAGCTGTTATACATGCCGCAATTACAGCAGGGCATATATCCGCCATTTGATCAGATGTGACGAAACATTCGGAATTCGACTTACATCTTATCATAACCTGCATTTTCTGATAGAATTAATGGAGCAAGTCAGACAGGCAATCAGGGAAGACCGTCTGGGGGACTTCAGGGAAGAATATTTTGAGCGTTACGGCTTCAATAAACCGGATGCGAAAAATTTCTAAATAGATGTCATCGAAAGGAGGGAAACACATATGGCAGGAGGAGGATTACTCGGTACTGTAGGGCCATTGATTTTAATGTTTGTCCTATTTTATTTTCTCTTGATCCGTCCACAGCAAAAGCGCCAAAAGGCAGTCCAGCAAATGCAAAGCGAACTCAAAAAAGGGGACCGCGTCGTAACGATTGGCGGCCTTCACGGGTTTGTTGATTCATTGGATGAGGACAAGGTTGTCATCCGCTGCGGGGATGGAAGCAGGCTTACATACGATCGGGCGGCAATCCGTGATGTTGTCGCTGCAGAAACATCTAACAGCTAATACAAAAAGGCATGCTCCGGTTTGGGAGAATGCCTTTTTGCTTTTTTGGCGAACAATCAAGAAGCCGTCCTTTTTGGGGACGCAATATTCACTCCGAGGATACCGCCCATCATTGCAATGAGGATATAACAAATATGGTAAACAATTTGCTCCCAGTCAAAAAGCTTGTCATATCCTAAATACTGAAACAAAAATACAATTACCGAATAAATCAGCCCTGTCAGCCCGCCCAGCAGCCAACCTCTTTCGCCGGCTTTTCCACCCGCGAGGAAACCCCCGCCGAACAGGCCTATAAACGACATAGCCGTAATAATGTACTCGAGCGACATTTCACGCACAGATGTGAACCTTAAGATTAACGAAAAGATCAACGAGCTGACCACCGCAACCACGAAAATGAAGATCAGCCCATAGACGATTCCTCTTCCGATGCCCCTGTTCTCGATTTTCACCCTCCCCTTTCGCCCCAGCAGCAAGGGCCAAGTCTTTGCCTAGTACAAGCATATTCAGAACGGAAAAGAATTAGACTCCAAATTCGTCCAGTGTGGTAAAAAGTACCGTACTTTTTTTTGCCAAAGTGAAAAGAATAAGAGTATCGAAAACCAGGAGGCGTCAATATGGCTCATCATTGGGAGATTCTGTTTCGGACTGTCCTATTATATCTCCTTGTCATTGTAACATTTCGCCTGATGGGCAAAAGGGAAGTAGGGGAGCTAAGTGTCATCGATCTAGTCGTAACAATCATGCTGGCCGAAATCGCTTCAATGGCAATTGAAAATACACAAGATCATCTCATGCATACACTTATCCCAATTTTTGCAATTGTCATCCTGCAAATCCTTTTTTCTTTTATCTCCCTAAAAAGTAAAAGATTCAGGGATTTGCTAGACGGAAGGCCATCGATCATCATTAATAAGGGTACAATAGACGAAAAGACGATGAAGAAACAGCGCTATAATTTCGATGACCTTCTTGTCCAGCTAAGGGAAAAAAACATCAGAAATATATCCGACGTTGAATTCGCCATTCTTGAGCCGTCCGGAAAGCTTTCTGTATTTAAAAAAGAGCCTCCAGGGAAAAAAAAGAAAAGCTCCCAGGGGGATATCACGATGCCTTTGATAATAGATGGGATGATTCAGGAGGAAAACCTCCGAAGAATCAACAAAACGAGCTTTTGGCTCAGGCAGGAATTAAAAAAACAGGGTGCTCCGGAAATCCGGAAAATTTCGTTTTGCAGCTATGACCAGGGTGAATTTTATATAGATAAGCACGATAAAAGCTAGGGCTGGCTCCAGGGAATGTTGGACGCCAGCCTTTTTTTGAAAAATTGGGCCCTCTATACACAAAGGTTCGGTTAGAAAGATAACCTTGAAAGGAACGGGCCGATGTAAGGAATCCGTTTCAGTTCAGCAGGGCGGACCAGCTTCAGAAAGACAGCCAGGATGATATAAAGCACCCCCATGGATATTGCTGAGAGAAGCACGCGGGACAAAAGAGCCGTACCTGCTGGAAGATTTGCATAAATGAAATAGCCGGCATATCCTGAAATTCCTATCGCCAAGAATCCCTTAAAATAGTCCATTAAATAAAAAGAGAATGAAATCTTTTTTAAAACGGTCGCGAAATGGAGCAGGGTGACGAGTACAAAGCTGGTAATGATCCCTAGTGCGGCTCCGTTTATCCCAAAGGTTGGCTGGGATGCGAGGACGAAAATGACGGCTGTTTTGATAACCGCTCCGATCAGGCTGTTAATCATTGCAGCTTTCGCCAAATTCAATGCCTGGAGGGCAGCCTGAAGCGGTCCCTGATAATAATAAAATAAAAAGAATGGTGCCATCAGCTTGATGAACTGGGCGCCATTTTCCGATCCGTACATCAGCATCATAAGCGGCTCGGCCAAAACATACAGCACGGCGACCGATATGCCCCCTGTTAAAAATGCAAACCGGAGGGACTGCTGGAGCCGGTATTCAATCAATTTGCCGTCATTTTTTGAATTGGCTTCGCTAATGGCCGGAACGAGTGAGGTCGCGAGCGAGTAGGTGATAAACGATGGCAAAAGGAGCAACGGCATCGCAAAGCCGGTGAGCGCGCCGTACTGTTTCGTCGCCAAGGTCGCGGCGATACCTGCAAGCCCAAGGCTGTGAGAGACAACAATCGGTTCGAAAAACCACGAAACGGAACCAATCAGCCTGCTTCCTGTAGTAGGGACGGCAACAGTCATCAGTTCCTTGAATGGCTTTTTTCCGTCACGGACAAATTTAAAGAAATCTTTTCGGAGGCGGAATTTCTTCTTCAGCTTAAAAGCCGCCATTAAATAAAGAAGCGAAACAACTTCGCCAATGACTGCCGAAAGCATGGCTCCGGCTGCTGCATATTCAATCCCATAGGGAAGGAATGCCTTGGTCATGACTGCAATGAGCGCAATCCTGAAAAATTGCTCAAGGATTTGCGAGAAGGCGGCTGGCTTCATGTTTTGGCGCCCCTGGAAATAGCCGCGCAAAACGGATGAAACGGCAATGACTGGGACGACTGGGGCAATCGCGATGAGCGGGTAGTACGTACGGTTGTCCGTAAACAGAGTCTCGGACAGCCAGGGAGCAAGCAGAATAAGGGCGGGAGTGAAAATCACGGACAGCGTAAGGGTTGTAGCAAGGGAGACAACGAGTATTTTTTTGATTTTCCCATATTCACCCCGCGCCTCGGCTTCTGCGATGTTTTTCGAAATCGCAACAGGAAGGCCGAATTGGGTGATCGTGATGACCAGGACTAAGGATGGATAAGCCATCATATACAGCCCGACTCCTTCCTCGCCGATAAAGCGGGCGATCGCGATTCTGTTGATGAAGCCAAGCACCCTTGTTATAAAGCCTGCCAAAAGCAGGATGGCTGTCCCTTTTAAAAACTTAGACATTCGTTTCCCACCTTCTCAAAATAGTGGATTTCATATACAATTAACTATATGCAACGAGGTGGACAAGAAGACACGCGGATGGATGAAAAAGAAGACAAACAGCTTCAGGAGGGCCAAATGGAAAACGGGCATGTTTACGATCATTACCGGGTAACACTCGCTCCTGTCCTTGAGAGCAAGCTGGATGAATTCCGGTTGCTCGGGAACGATTCAATCAGCGAAGAGGAGCTTTGGAAGTATCTCGTCAAGAAGAAGTGGAAAAAGGACAAGGGGGAAAAGCTTTTCCATCAGCTTGTCCAGGATATTCTTACGGTGAAAATGAGTGACTTCATCAGTTTTGCAACGATTGAAACGTATAAAGAATCGCCCTTTTCCCTTGATAATGAAGAAGAGTGGAAAGAGTTACTGAAATAACCTGTGACGGCGGCTCCGCTATCATTGTGGGGCCCTCATGCGTTTTTTGGCCGAACGCCTAAGCTGGTATTTATGCATTTTGCCAATTTTAGCAAATTGACAGGATATTGCCGATAATTCATAATGAGAATATTGGTTAAAAGTAGCAAATGGTATTGTGCCTGGAATTGAAGGAGGAACTACTGAATGGTTAAGCGCAACAGGATTGTGGCCTTTATACTTGTTATCGCATTGGTTGGAAGTCTTATAGGCGCCACATCACTAAACATCTTGAAAGATATTAAACTCGGCCTCGATTTGCAGGGCGGATTCGAAATCCTTTACGAGGTAAAGCCTGCAAAGAAAGGGCAGAAGATTGATAAAAAGGCTCTGGCTGATACAGCCGAAGCCCTGGACAGGCGTGTCAATGCCCTAGGGGTGAGCGAGCCGAATATTCAAATAGAAGGGCAAAACCGGATCAGGGTCCAGCTTGCCGGTGTAACTGACCAGGCAAAGGCCCGTGAACTCCTGTCAACAGAAGCAAACCTGACCTTCAGGGATGCCGATGACAAAATTATGATGGACGGTTCCGACCTTGCGGAAGGCGGAGCCAAACAAACATTTGATGAAAATGGGAAGCCAAGCGTTTCCTTGAAGCTAAAAAGCGCCGACAAATTCCGGAAAGTAACGGAAGAGATTGTCAACAAGGCCCCCGATAACTATCTCGTTATTTGGCTTGATTTTGAAGAAGGTGATTCCTTCAAGGAGGAAGTGGGGAAGCCGGATCCGAAATTCATTTCGGCCCCTACAGTTTCGAACATCTTTAATCAAAATACAGTTTCAATTGTCGGCCAGTTCACGCCTGAAGAAGCTCAAACTCTCGCAAGCCTGTTGAACGCGGGCGCGCTGCCAGTTAAGCTTAACGAAATTTACTCGACATCGGTTGGCGCGAAATTCGGTGAGCAGGCTATGGATAAAACCGTGTTCGCTGGAATTATCGGCGTACTGGCCATCTTCCTGTTCATGATCGCGTATTACCGTTTTCCAGGGTTTATCGCGACTATTACTCTTACGATTTATATGTACCTGACTGTTCTTGTCTTTGATTGGCTGAATGTCGTCCTGACGCTTCCTGGTGTCGCAGCCCTCATCCTCGGTGTCGGGATGGCGGTTGACGCGAACATCATCACCTATGAGCGGATCAAAGAAGAAATCAAGGTCGGCAAATCAATTAAGGCTGCATTCAAGGCCGGTAATGAAAACTCGTTCTCGGCCATTACGGATGCAAACCTGACAACCCTCCTTGCCGCCGCGGTCCTGTTCTTCTATGGGACAAGCTCGGTAAAAGGATTTGCGACGGGCTTGATCATTGGTATTCTGGGAAGCTTTTTCACAAACGTTTATTTATCAAGATGGCTGCTCGGCCTTTGGGTCAATAGCGGCTTCCTGAATAAAAAACCGGGCTGGTTCGGTGTGAAAAAGAGCGAAATTTTCCGCCTTGACCAAAATGTCGATACGCTTGAACTTCCAACGAAATTCGACCGTTTCGATTTCGTTAAAAACAGGAGGGCCTTTTTCATCGCCTCCGGTGCCATAACAGTTATTGGGATTATCATCCTTCTAATCTTTAGGCTTAACCTTGGCATTGATTTTACGAGCGGAACCAGGGTAGACATTCTATCAGATAAACCACTTACTACGGAAAAAGTGGCATCCGAGCTGAAAAAAGCTGGATTTGAAACTGATGATATCGTTATATCCGGTGACAAAAAGAATATTGGTGTAGCACGGTTTAAAAAGGACTTCACAAAAGATGAGGTTACAAAGCTGAAAACCGAAATGCATAAGGTGTTTGGTGAAGACCCAACTGTAAACAGCGTTTCGCCGACTGTCGGCAAGGAACTGGCGAAAAATGCCATGTACGCCCTGTTGCTTGCGTGCTTGGGCCTGATTCTGTTCGTTGCCTTCCGTTTCGAACTGCCGATGGGTGTTTCGGCGATTATCGGCTTACTTTTTGCAGCCTTCTTCATCTTCCCGCTATTTAGCATTATCCGCTGGGAAGTGGATATTACGTTTATCGCCGCGGTTCTTACCGTTGTTGGTTACGCGATCAATGATACGATCGTTACCTTTGACCGGATGCGAGAGAATATGCAGAAGAGGCGCCGCCTGAAAACATCCCAGGAAATTTATGACGTGGTAAATACGAGTATTAGGCAGACGCTTGGCCGTTCCGTCAATACTGTCTTAATGGTCGCGCTGACCGTCGTGGCGCTCCTAATTTTCGGAAGCGAATCGATCCGGAGCTTCTCCCTCGCCTTGCTGGTAGGCTTGATTGTCGGAACCTATTCGTCGATTTTCATCGCCGCCCAGATTTGGGTAGAGTGGAAAAATAAAGAACTGAAGAAAAAAGGCGTCCTGATCACATACAAGGAAAAGAAAAAGTATTCCGATCAGCCGCAGGTATAACAGTAAAAAGCCGCAGAGGAACCTGCGGCTTTTTGCGTCCTGGATTGTTGTTTAGTTGTCGGATAAAGCTGTTTGGCTTCTGACAGCTTTCCAGATTATTAAGTAAAACGAGTCAGAAGATGCCCTGTCTTCTGACAGGTTTCCAGATTGTTAAGTAAAACAAGTTAGATGATGCGCTGCCAAGGAAGGGTTTCCGATTTTTATCTATAACAGTTGCCAAGGCATAGGCCAGAATCCATAGTTTTCAGGTAAAACGAAAGGCTCTACACATATGTCCGCCTACTTATTTTTTTAAAAAAAGAGACGCGATGAGCGGTTGGGGATCACCCGGCCCAGATGGTGAAGAATGTCAATTGCTGTATCTTTTCTTGTTGTGAAGATATTCCCGGTCCTGTATAATGGAAAAGTTGAGGGGTGAACGTTTTGCTGAATTCAAGAACGAGATGGATTGTCCGCGAATCCAACGAAAGCACTGCAAATAAATTAGCGGCGGAGTTAAATATATCTCACCTTGTTTCCTCAATGCTTGTTAACCGGGGGCTGGATACTGTTGAAGCCGCGCGGCCTTTTTTATTTGGCGGGGAAAAATTTCATGACCCGTTCATGCTGAAAGGAATGGATCTGGCGGTCTCGCGTATCAAAAGGGCGATTGACAGCCAGGAGCCGGTTTTGATATATGGCGATTATGATGCCGATGGCGTTAGCAGTACCACGGTCTTAATGATTACATTACAAGAGTTGGGCTCGAACGTCGGCTATTACATACCAGACAGGTTTACTGAAGGATACGGACCGAATGAAGCTGCCTTCAGGAAAGCGGCGGAAAATGGAGTTAAGCTAATAATTACAGTGGATACTGGTATCTCCGGCGTCCATGAAGCGGAAGTTGCCAGGGAACTTGGGATCGATTTGATAATAACGGATCATCACGAACCTGGGCCAGTTCTTCCGGATGCGCTTGCCATCATCCATCCAAAACTGCCGGACAGCATTTACCCGTTCAGGGACCTTGCCGGAGTCGGCGTTGCTTTCAAGCTCGCTCATGCCCTGTATGGCCAGGTGCCGGACCATCTGCTTGAAATCGCGGCTATCGGCACCATAGCCGACCTTGTTTCCCTGAAAGGAGAAAACAGGCTGATTGCCAAAGCGGGAATTGACAGGCTAAAGGTAACCGAAAACATCGGAATCAAGGCAATTTTAAAATGCGCCGGGGTTAATCCAGCGGCAATCAACGAAGAAACAATCGGTTTTACACTTGCTCCAAGAATCAATGCTGTCGGCAGGCTTGAGCATGCGAGCATTGCCGTTAAACTGCTGTTGACAGAAGACAAAACGGAAGCTGAAGTGCTTGCGCAGGAAATGGACGGGCTGAATCGGGAACGGCAGGCTATTGTCCAGGAAATTACGGAAGAAGCAGTCCACCAGGTCGAACGTGACTTTCCCCCTGATGCGAATAAAGTTCTCGTTGTTGGCAAGGAAGGCTGGAATGCGGGGGTTATTGGAATTGTCGCGTCCAGGCTTGTCGAAAAGTATTACAGGCCTGTGATTGTCCTTAGTTTTGATATGGAAAAAGGACTGGCGAAAGGTTCTGCAAGGAGCATTCCCGGTTTTGACCTCTTCAAAAACCTGTCCGAATGCAGGGATATCCTTCCTCATTTCGGCGGGCACCCGATGGCAGCCGGGATGACATTGAAACTGGAAGACGTCGATGGCTTGCGCTTCCGGCTGAACGATCTTGCGGCGGGACAGATGAGGGACGAAGACTTTATCCCTGTGCTGCAGCTTGATGCGGAAATTTCAATTTCAGAAGTGGATCTCTCAGTCCTTGAGGAGGTGCTTTTGCTCGCTCCGTTTGGGGTTGACAACCCGAAACCAAAAATTTCGATTGAGGACGTATCTATCTCCACGCTTCGAAGGATAGGCAGCGACAGCAGCCATTTAAAAATGACATTGTCGAACGGGGAAGCTTCGCTTGATGGCATCGGGTTTGGGCTCGGGCAGCTGGCAGACCATATTTCTCCTTCTTCAAAAATTTCTGTTGCGGGGGAGCTGTCCATTAATGAATGGAACAATATCCGAAAGCCCCAGCTTATGCTTCAGGACCTTGCCATCAGGAACTGGCAACTGTTTGATTATAGGGGTGCAAGGACTATTTCCGCTATAAACGGAAAGCTTCCGGATGGAAAGAAAACGTTTATCGTTTTTGATAAGAAAAATCTGGCGGAGGTTGAATTGCAGCTGAGAGGAAACGACATTCTCCATATCCGGACAGGTGAAGAGGCTAGGGCAGCCAGGATAGACGGTGAAAGCATCGTCTTTGTTGACCTGCCGCCTTCAAAGGAGGTTATCGCTGACCTGCTGGACGGAAAAATGCCCGACAGGATATACGCGGTATTTTACCAGGAAACAAGCGATTTCTTCAGCACAATGCCGAATAGGGATCATTTCAAATGGTACTACGCCTTCCTGCTGAAAAATTCACCGTTTGATATTGGCCGTTACGGCAGCCAGCTCGCTAGGAAAAAAGGCTGGACAAAAGAGACAATTGATTTTATGTCCGAGGTGTTTTTTGAGCTGGAGTTTGTTACAATAAAAAATGGATTGATTTCCGTTTTAAAACCAACATCAAAACGTGACCTGACCGAGTCGGTTGCGTATCAAAAGAAGCATGCACATTTCGCTCTTGAAAGGGATTTGCTCTACTCATCCTATGAGCAGCTTAGGAGTTGGTTCTCCGAAATCCTGGCGGAGCCTGTTGAAAATGAGGAGGCACTAAAGGAATGGATTTAAAACAATTTGTCACCATCGTACCCGATTGGCCAAAGCCCGGCATTAATTTTAAGGACATCACCACCCTGATGGATAATGGGGAAGCTTATAAATATGCGACAGACCAGATTGTTGAATATGCCCGTGAAAAGAAGATTGACCTTGTTGTCGGCCCTGAAGCACGCGGCTTCATCATCGGATGCCCTGTAGCCTATTCCCTTGGAGTCGGGTTCGCGCCTGTAAGGAAAGAGGGCAAGCTCCCGCGTGAGACAATCAAAATGACCTATGGCCTTGAGTATGGGAAGGACGTACTGACAATCCACAAGGATGCCATCAAACCGGGCCAGCGCGTCCTGATTACCGACGACCTGCTCGCCACTGGCGGTACGATTGAAGCAACGATCAAGCTGGTTGAAGAACTTGGCGGCGTCGTAGCGGGAATCGCATTCCTGATTGAACTGACTTACCTTGAAGGCCGCAAGAAGCTTGAAGGATACGACTTATTGACAATGATGAAATTTTAGGAAGGGGAGCACTCATGCGGGTGCTCTCTTGATTTTATTGATTTAGGTGGAAAAAATATCCTCCTTTTAAAAATCGGCACGAATGCCCACTTTTTCCCTTGGAATGGGACGGGTTTTTCGACAAATTCTAGCTATAAAGGAAAAAACCCGTCCAATCCCTTTACATCTCTGCATTTTTTCTCGATAATAGTAACAATCATTAGAATTTATTCATAGAACTGTTCCAAAGGCGCCCCGCCGTACCGGGGGATTCTTAAAAAAAATAAAATCTTTTTCCAATAAGAAACAAAGGTGATTTCATGGCGAACGATCAGGTGCTAACCGCCGAACAAGTCATCGACAAGACGAAGGCCTATTTGAACGAGGAGCATGTCGCGCTTGTAAGGAAAGCGTACGAGTATGCCGCCTGGGCCCATCGTGACCAAGTAAGGAAATCGGGTGAGCCGTACATTATCCATCCAATTCAGGTTGCTGGCATCCTTGCCGACCTTGAAATGGATCCCGCTACGGTCGCTGCGGGTTTCTTGCATGATGTCGTGGAGGATACAGTAGTATCGTTAAAGGACATCGAAACGGAATTTAACGATGAAGTTGCTATGCTTGTTGATGGCGTGACGAAGCTGGGTAAAATTAAATATAAATCGCATGAGGAACAGCAGGCGGAGAACCACCGGAAAATGTTTGTTGCAATGGCCCAGGATATTCGGGTCATTTTAATAAAACTGGCGGACCGCCTCCACAATATGAGGACGCTTAAGCATCTTCCTTTTGAAAAGCAGCAGCGGATAGCCAATGAAACATTGGAAATATTCGCTCCTCTCGCCCACAGGCTCGGGATCTCGAAGATTAAGTGGGAGCTTGAAGATACGGCGCTCAGGTATCTGAATCCACAGCAATATTACCGGATTGTTAACCTGATGAAGAAAAAGCGCGCCGAGCGGGAGCAATATCTTGATGATGTCATCGAGGAAGTAAAGGAGCGGGTGCGCGAGGTTTCCATCAAGGCGGAAATTTCCGGCCGCCCGAAGCACATATACAGCATTTACCGTAAGATGGCGTTGCAGAACAAGCAATTCAGCGAAATTTATGATTTGCTTGCTGTCCGGATTGTCGTCAACAGCATTAAGGACTGCTATGCGGTTCTCGGGATTATCCATACTTGCTGGAAGCCGATGCCTGGCCGGTTCAAAGACTACATTGCCATGCCGAAGCCGAATATGTACCAATCGCTTCACACAACGGTCATCGGCCCAAAAGGCGATCCGCTTGAAGTTCAGATCAGGACGAAAGAGATGCACCGGATCGCGGAGTTCGGGATTGCGGCCCACTGGGCGTACAAGGAGGGGACGAACCTCAAAGAAAGTTCTTCCTTTGACCAGAAGCTGACATGGTTCCGCAATATCCTCGAGTTCCAAAATGACACGGCCAATGCCGAGGAGTTTATGGAGTCGCTTAAAATTGACTTATTTTCCGATATGGTCTTTATTTTTACCCCAAAAGGGGATGTCATTGAACTGCCATCCGGTTCCGTGCCGATTGATTTTGCCTACCGGATCCACTCCGAAATTGGAAACAAAACGATTGGTGCGAAAGTGAACGGCAAGATGGTCACGCTTGATTACAAGCTTAAGACCGGTGACATTATCGAAATTTTGACCTCGAAGCACTCCTATGGCCCAAGCCAGGATTGGCTAAAGCTTGCCCAGACTTCCCAGGCGAAAAACAAAATCCGCCAATTTTTCAAAAAGCAGCGGCGTGATGAAAATATCGACAAAGGCCGGGAACTGGTTGAAAAAGAGATCAAGGCGATGAATTTCGATCTCAAAGAAATCTTGACAGCCGATAATATTAAAAAAGTTGCCGAAAAATTCAACTTCATGAATGAGGATGATATGTTCGCCGCCGTCGGTTATAACGGGGTGACAGCACTCCAGGTGGCAAACCGGCTGACGGAAAAATGGCGGAAAAAGCGCGATCAGGAGCAGGAAGCGACAATCGACACCGCGTTGACCGACCTGAAAACCCAGCCGCAAGTTGTCAAAAAGCGTGATTCCGGGGTCAGGGTTGCGGGGATAGACAACCTGCTGATCAGGCTGTCGAAATGCTGCAATCCGGTACCGGGCGATGAAATCATCGGCTTTATCACGAAAGGCCGGGGGGTTTCCGTCCACAGATCCGATTGCCCGAATATTGATGCGGCAGAAGTCCAATCAAGGCTTATTCCGGTAGAATGGGAGTCTTCATTTAACGACCGGAAGGAATACAATGTTGAAATCGAAATTAATGGGTATGACCGGCGCGGCCTCTTGAATGAGGTGCTGCAGGCCGTAAATGAAACGAAGACAAACATTACGGCCGTATCGGGAAGATCCGACCGGAATAAAATGGCGACCATCAATATGTCGATTTCGATCCACAATGTGGCCCATTTGCATAAAGTCGTCGACAGAATCAAACAGATCCCCGATATTTACTCGGTCCGGAGGATTATGAACTAAGGAGTTATACAATGAGAGCAGTTGTGCAACGAAGCAGGGAAGCAAGCGTAAGGGTTGACGGCGAGGCAGTCGGCGAAATTTCCAACGGTCTTGTCGTCCTCCTGGGCGTGACCCATGACGATACAGAAAAGGATGCGGCGTTTTTGGCCGACAAGATTGCCAATCTCAGGATTTACGAGGATGAAAGCGGAAAGATGAACCTCTCCCTTCTGGACGTCGGCGGAGATATTCTGTCCGTTTCCCAGTTCACGCTTTACGGGGATTGCCGGAAAGGCCGCCGCCCAAATTTTATGGCTGCGGCGAAGCCTGAACTCGCCAACTCACTCTATGAGGCGTTCAATTCCTTCCTGCGCGAAAAAGGGATTAAAGTTCAGACTGGCCATTTTGGGGCGATGATGGATGTCAGCCTCATCAATGACGGTCCGGTCACCCTCATCCTGGACAGCCAGGCATAAAAATAGATTCACCCGCCATGTTGATTGGCGGGTGTTTTTATGTGGCTCTGAGCAGGAACCCCGTTATACCCATACATAAAAAGAAATAACCCCCTCAATGTGCAGAGGGGATTATCATTAAACTCTCTTGAATTGTGAAAGATGATGCGTCCACTAAAATGTTTCGCTTATTTCTCTTTAAAATATCTTGCAAGCCCTTCGACTATGCCTGTTGAAGCGGCTTCCTGAAAGTGATTTGTAAGGACGGCCATTTCTTCTTCGGCATTGCTCAAATAGCCGAGTTCAACCAGTGCGGCTGCTTGCTTGTTTTCCCTGATAACATGATAATCTCCGAATCTAGCTCCCCGGCTATGCGACTTAGTGGCGCTAGCAGTTGACGACTGGAGAGAGGCTGCAAGTTCTTTTTGGTAGGAATGGTAATAGTATGTAGTCATTCCCCGTACGCTTCGGTCATAGTTGGAATCATAATGGATGCTGATAAATGCATCTGCTCCATGATAATGGGCCGACCTCACCCTTGATGGCAGCGAGAGATATGTATCCCTGTCCCTTGTCATGATTACCTTAGCACCTTTTGCTGCAAGCTTATTGGAAACAAGAGCCGCGGTTTTCAAGGTAAGCCCTTTTTCGAACGTCCCTCTTACCCCGGTCGTGCCATTGTCTATGCCTCCATGGCCAGGGTCAATGACGATTACCTTGTTTTTCAAGTATGCCTCTCCGCCTGATTTGTTTATTTGAGGAGCGGTGCCTGATACCTCGACGATCCAGCCGGCGACATAACCCGACTGTCCGCCTTTCAGCTCTATTTCATACCAGCTGCCTGAAATGTTTTTAATCCTGAATTCCGAGCCTTTATTTGTCCGGGCGACAACTTTTGAATCGAGGGTAGGCTTTTGGCGGATGTTCGTGCCATCATAAAGGATGGCCGCCCAGCTTTCTTTTACCTCCTGTGGCGTTGGTGTATTTCCTTCTGCCGACTTTTCAAGATACCAGCCGGCGACCCAGCCAATCTTGCCGGGCAAATACTCGATTTTCGCCCAATTATTTGCTTCCTCCAGGATGGCAAATGTCTGCCCTTTGGAAACGGTGGCAATGATTTTGCCATTTAGCGATCCTTCGCTCCGCACGCTTAATGCTGTAGCCGTTACGGTTCCCGAGACCCCCGCAGGCTTTTGTCCAGTTGGGAGAGATTCTTCGTCTTGTGGTAAAAGGAAATCGGAGCTGACCCAGCCCTTTTTCCCTGAAAAAGAAATAAGTGCCCAACCGTTCCCTTCCGAAAGGACTTCCACTTTCGCGCCATTCACCAATTTGCCAATCAGCCCGCTTGTAAGTGAAGGTTCTATGCGGACATTCAGAACGTTGGCGTTGACCGTTTTTTCCCTAGACGGTTCATTTACGGCCTCCTTTGTTTGCTCTTTGGCGGGGCTTTCAGCTTTTGCGGACTCCTGAAGGAACTGCGCGGAAACCCAGCCATCCCCGGACTTGCTTGCAATCTTTGTCCATTCGCCTGATTTTTCGAGTACTTCTGCTGCTTGTCCTTTGGCAAGGTAACCGACAATGCCATAGCCAGTTCCAGGGCCTTTTCTAATCCTCAAATTATCCACGGACGAGACAGCGGATGTGCTCACGCTATTCATTGTTAACAGCCAGTTTGCGGCCCAGCCTGTCCCTCCTGAAGGCAGCTGAAGCTGGACCCAATCGCCAGACTCGCCTAAAACCGTAAACCTGTCGCCTTTTTTAGCCGTGGCGACCACTTTATAACTGAGGCCCGGTCCGCTACGGATATTGAGGCTGTCGACGGCTGCGGCCGCAGTTTGGCCGGCAGCGGCTTCCTTTAAGGGGAACAAGGTCCCGATTAGCAGTATGCAGCATGCAAGCAGTATGTAGATTCTCTTTTCCATTCGCAACCTCCTATCCTATTAATCTATTTTAGCCGAAAGTTTGGACAATTTCATTCAGTTTATCCTTTTTTGGAAAAATTAGCTGTTGGGAAAATAATAGTGCCTTTTATTGAAACATTTTTTCGAAAGTGGGGAGACTAGTAAAAGCAATCTGGACTGGAGGATGGAACGGATGAGATTCAGTGAAAAAGGAATGCAGGCAAATACGGGAAGCAAGGCGATATTCGGGGTCGACTTTCACGATTTTCTTGAAAAGGAGCAGCATGCGGGCCCAATTGAACTTGCGAGTGAATTCGGCCTGACGATCAGGGATGTCAGAAAGTTGAAGAAACATTTGGAACGTTCCTAATCCGGTATTGACATCTTATGTTTGGCTCATTATTATAATAGGAAGCACAGGCTAAAAAGCCCGGCGGCATGTACATAAATCGAAAACCGATGATGGAGCATAGTAGTTAAGCCATAGATCATGGCCAGAGAGGAATTGCCCCAGGCTGAAAGCAATTCCGCATGACGGTTTAATGAATGAACACTCCGTAGGTTTCTCCCTGAACTGACAGTAGGGGAGGACGTAGCAGGCGTTAACTGTAAAAGAGGGAGCCCCGCATTTTGGGCTTCAATTAGGGTGGCACCACGGGAATCCAAAACTCTCGTCCCTTGTTTAGAAATAAACAGGGGAGGGGAGTTTTTTATATTTTTACAGGTTTAACCGCGAGTGGAAGATAACCATACCACATACAAAAGGAGGAATACCCATGTCAATCAATATACCTAGGGGAACTCAGGATATCTTGCCTGGACAGGTTGAAACGTGGCAGTTGATTGAGGATACGGCAAAAAGGCTATGCAGGCTGTACCAATACGAGGAAATCAGGACGCCGATTTTCGAACATACCGAACTATTCAGCCGCGGTGTGGGAGATTCAACCGATATCGTCCAGAAGGAAATGTATACATTCGAAGACAGGGGCGGGCGCAGCATTACGCTCAGGCCGGAAGGGACAGCCGCGGTTGTCCGCGCCTTTGTCGAAAAGAAGATGTTCGGCAATCCTGACCAGCCGGTGAAGCTTTATTATATGGGGCCGATGTTCCGCTATGAACGCCCTCAGGCCGGCCGTTTCCGGCAGTTTGTCCAGTTTGGCGTAGAGGCGCTCGGAAGCAATGATCCCGCAATTGATGCGGAAGTGATTTCCCTGGCGATGAATCTGTATTGGGCGCTTGGCTTGAAAAAGCTGAAGCTTGTCCTGAACAGCCTTGGCGATGCCGAAAGCCGGAAAGCGCACAGGGACGCGCTGGTCAGCCATTTTAAGCCAAGGATTGGTGAATTTTGTGGCGACTGCCAGAACAGGCTAGAGAAAAATCCTCTAAGGATTCTTGACTGCAAAAAGGACCGCGACCATGAACTCATGAAAACAGCGCCTTCTATTATTGAGTACCTAAACGAGGGATCAAGGGATTATTTTGAAAAAGTCCAGAAATATCTAAGCGAGCTTGACATCCCGTTTGAGATGGACCCGAATCTTGTCAGGGGCCTGGATTACTACAATCATACAGCGTTTGAGATTATGAGCGACGCCGAGGGTTTTGGCTCGATCACGACATTGTGCGGCGGCGGCCGCTATAACGGTCTGGCCGAAGAAATTGGCGGGCCGGAAACCCCTGGTATCGGATTTGCACTCAGCATTGAACGATTTATCGCGGCGCTTGAAGCCGAGAAGGTCGCCCTTCCTGTTGAAAAGAAAATCGATTGCTACCTCGTTTCACTTGGAGACCGAGCGAAGGATTATACGGTCGGGCTGCTCCAGCAACTTCGCAACCAGGGAATTTCCGCGGAGCGGGATTACCTTGGCCGGAAGCTAAAGGCACAGTTCAAGGCAGCGGATAGGCTGAACGCCTGTTTTGTCGCTGTCCTTGGCGAGGATGAACTTGATAAAGGCGTAATCAATCTTAAGAATATGGAAACCGGTGAACAACAGGAAGTCGAACTTGCTTCCTTCGTTGAAAAATTCCGTGAACAGCAGGGCTAAGGAGGAAACAATATGTATGGCAGAAGTTATTTTTGCGGTGAAGTACCTGAATCAGCAGTTGGTGAAAAGGTATTTTTAAAAGGATGGGTCCAGAAGAGGCGTGACCTCGGAGGGCTGATCTTCATTGACCTGCGTGACCGGACAGGGATCGTCCAGGTTGTCTTCAATCCGGATTTATCACAGGAGGCGCTTGCCACAGCCGAGAAAATCCGCAATGAATATGTCCTTGATATCCGCGGGACGGTTGTTGCGAGGGGCGAAGGGACGATCAACGAAAATATTCCTACTGGGAAAATTGAAATCCAGGCTGAGAGTGTGACGATCATTAATGAAGCCAAAACTCCTCCATTCATCATTTCCGACCGGACTGATGCTTCAGAGGATGTACGCCTGAAATATCGGTATTTGGATTTCCGCCGCCCAGTAATCTTTGAAACGCTGAAAATGCGCCACAATGTAACAATGGCAATCCGCGGCTTCCTCGATGGAGAGGGCTTCCTTGATATCGAAACACCGATACTAACGAAGAGCACCCCGGAAGGAGCCCGTGACTATCTTGTCCCGAGCCGCGTCCATCCTGGTGAATTTTACGCACTTCCTCAGTCGCCGCAGCTTTTCAAGCAGCTTTTGATGGTTGGCGGTGTCGAGCGGTATTACCAGATTGCACGCTGTTTCCGTGATGAAGACCTTCGTGCGGACCGGCAGCCAGAATTTACGCAGATTGATATTGAAACAAGCTTCTTGAGCCAGGACGACATCATCGCAATGATGGAAAGAATGATGTCCAAGCTGATGAAGGAAGTAAAAGGAATCGACGTTCCTGCGCAATTCCCGAGGATGCGCTATGAGGAAGCGATGGCCCGCTATGGTTCCGACAAGCCAGATACCCGCTTTGAAATGGAGCTGAAGGACCTTTCCGAAGTTGTTGCAGGATGCGGGTTCAAAGTGTTCGCGGCTGCGGTTGAAAATGGCGGCCAGGTCAAGGCGCTAAATGTAAAAGGCGTGGCAGCCAGGTATTCGCGGAAGGATATCGACGCACTGGGCGAGTTTGCCGCTGTTTACGGCGCCAAAGGGCTTGCCTGGCTGAAGGTTGAAGCCGACGGATTGAAAGGGCCAATCGCAAAATTCTTCTCTCCTGAAGAAGCCGAAGCAATCAGCGCTGTGGTGGAAGCAGAAACAGGCGACCTTCTCCTATTCGTAGCTGACAAAAAATCGGTGGTTGCCGATGCGCTCGGCGCACTGAGGCTGAAACTTGGGAAAGATCTTGACTTGATCGACCAAAGCAAATTTAATTTCCTTTGGATTACCGATTGGCCGCTTCTCGAGTATTCTGAAGAGGATGGCCGCTACTATGCTGCCCATCATCCGTTCACGATGCCGTTTAGGGAGGACCTTGCCCTTCTTGATGAAGACCCGTCCAAAGTCCGTGCCCAAGCGTACGATCTCGTATTGAACGGGTATGAGCTCGGCGGCGGATCGCTGCGTATTTTTGAAAGGGACATCCAGGAAAAAATGTTCCAGGTACTCGGCTTTACCCAAGAGGAAGCGAAGGAACAATTCGGGTTCCTGCTTGAAGCCTTCGAGTACGGAACGCCTCCGCATGGCGGAATCGCGCTTGGGCTTGACCGGCTCGTTATGCTGCTTGCTGGAAGCACAAACCTTCGCGATACGATTGCGTTCCCGAAGACAGCTTCTGCAAGCGACCTGCTGACGAACGCGCCAGGAGAGGTCAGCACAGCCCAGCTTGATGAGCTTCATTTAGCTTTAAAAACATCAAAAAACGAGTAGCCGGAAGTTGGGAAAATTCTTTCGCGTCACCCCAAAATAGGAGATGGTGGAAGAAAATGGACAGTAGCTTATTTCTTGAAAAATACCAGGATTTTTGGTAAGATGTAATCAATTAAGAAGAGTCCTGAAGTGTACGTTGCATCGCCTAAATGTTTTGACCGAACATTTTTTCTTCGGGAGTCTGAGTTTCTCTGCCGCGCACATGCCCCATACCCGGGGACTTGCAACGACAGTGAACAGGACACCCACCTGCTTTAAGCGGGCCAAAACGAAGGAAATCGGCAACGGCACAAATTTGGGACTCTTCTGCCCTGTTTTTAGGATATGTTCGTGATGCCCGCGGCAGGAATGCCGGGGGCTTTTTGGTGTGTCCGCCATGGGTTGCAGTACGGGGGCATGGGCCAATTTTTACAAAAGCGTACTTTGGTAATATACCGTAATACGGCTCGTAAGTGTGTCGGAAACTTGACAGTTTTCGATATTCGCTGAAAAGTGGGGGATATAGCTTGGGAAATTTTAGATATCCGTCCAAAAGTGGGGGATATGTTTGGGGAAATTTTCGATATCCCGGATGAACTCACCGAATTGGGTGCGGAATTCACGTTGGTAGCCTGGAACAAACCCGATTTCGGCCTTCGCTTGTCAGATATTCGGGCTTTTACTGACAACGTAAACTGTTTCCAGCCTGTTTCCTGTCCAAGCCTCTGTCAACTTCGAACCCAAAATAATTACTTGCTATTACATGAGGTATGTTATATATTTTTACGGGTAAAAGATACATACGAAACAGTTTAAACCTAAATTGGGGTGAGTAGAATGCTGCATCAATTTTCACGAAATGAGCTTGCAATTGGCCAGGAAGGCTTGGATATTTTGAAAAATAGCACAGTGATGGTGCTTGGAATTGGGGGAGTCGGGTCATTCTCCGCGGAGGCGCTGGCACGGTCCGGGGTTGGCCGGCTTATCCTTATTGATAAGGATGTTGTTGATATTACGAACGTCAACCGACAAGTAATCGCGCTTCTGTCAACAGTCGGAAAACCGAAAGCAGACCTCATGAAGGAGCGGATTGCCGACATTAACCCGGACTGCGAAGTTATTTCTCTCAAAATGTTTTACACGGAAGAAACGTATGAGGAAGTGTTTGCGTACAAGCCGGATTTTGTCATCGATGCCTCTGATACGATTATGTATAAAATCCATCTAATCAAAGAGTGTCAAAAGCGCGGAATCCCGATGATCTCAAGCATGGGCGCGGCCAATAAAATGGATCCGACCCGCTTTAAAATCGCCGATATTTTCAAAACACATACCGACCCGATTGCGAAAGTGATCAGGACGAAGCTAAGGAAGGAAGGCATCCGAAAGGGGATTCCTGTCGTGTTTTCTGATGAAAGCCCGATTGTTATCCGTGAAGATGTCCGCAAAGTGGTCGGAAATGACAAAGCGGAAATCCGGAAAGCGCAAATGCCGCCTTCATCAAACGCTTTCGTTCCTTCGGTTGCAGGGTTGATCATGGCGAGCTATGTAGTCGGTGAACTTTTGAAGGATATTAAAATTGAACGGGTTGCAGATGGCGGCGAGAAGTGATAGCCGGGTGAGCGTTGCGAAAAGTGAATAAAAAGAAATCCCCCGGCCGCTCCGGGGGATTTTTCATGTTGCTTATAAAATGAATATATAAAACATAGTTGATAACTCGAAATAAGTTATTGTAATCCAGCTTCAGCGCCTAGCCCCTCGAGGTCGCTTCGGTCCTTCAGGTGAAGTCAAAGAGCGACTTCTCCTTCAGGCCCTCCAGCGCTTGTCGGGGCTGCCCAAGGCGCTTACGCATCTTGAACTTGGGAAAATTTTCGCCGCACACTCCCTTTTGGGGCAATTTTCGGCAAAATTATTTATTTCCGTTCAGTTTTTCATAGACCGATGCAAAAGCCTGTTCGAATTTGTTGTTCTTTTTCGGAACGTAATATTTTTTGTTTTTTATCCGGTCAGGCAAATATTGCTGGCGGACCCAGCCGGACTCATAATCATGCGGGTAGAGGTAATCGATGCCTCGCCCTAGTTCTTTCGCGCCCTTGTAATGGGCATCCTTCAGATGGTCGGGAACTTCCCCCGATATGCCTTTTCTGATATCAGCGAGCGCTGAGTCAATCGCCATGATGGCTGAATTCGATTTCGGTGACAAACAAAGCTCGATGACCGCATTGGCGAGGGGAATCCGCGCTTCTGGAAAGCCAATCCGTTCTGCGGTTTCAATGGCGGCAAGCGTCCGCGCCCCAGCCTGCGGATTGGCAAGCCCGACATCTTCGTAGGCAATCACGAGAAGGCGCCTTGCAATGCTTGGCAGGTCGCCGGCTTCAATCAGCCTGCCGAGATAATGGAGGGCGGCGTTCACATCGCTGCCGCGGATTGACTTTTGAAATCCGGACAAAACGTCGTAATGGGCGTCGCCGTCTTTATCGTGAACGAAGCTCTTTTTCTGGAGGCATTCCTCGGCTGTTTTCAGGTCGATATGGATTACTCCATTTGCGTCTGGCTCAGTCGAAAGTGACGCCAGCTCCACAGCATTAAGGGAACTGCGCACATCCCCGCCCGACCCTTTTGAAAAGTGGTCAAGAGCATCGCTGTCCATTTCGATCTTTAATGAGCCGAGGCCGCGCTCTTCGTCCTCCAAAGCCCTGAAAATCGCTTTTTTTATATCGTCCGGATCGAGCGGCTTCAATTCGAAAATTTGGCATCTGCTCCGGATGGCCGGGTTGATGCTATGGTATGGGTTGCTCGTCGTCGCGCCAATCATCGTGATCATCCCGTTTTCCAGGTACGGAAGGAGGAAGTCCTGCTTTGCCTTGTCCAGGCGGTGAACCTCGTCGAGGAGAAGGATGACCTTTCCCGACATTTTCGCTTCGGCGGCGACGATTTCCATGTCTTTTTTATTGTTTGTTACGGCGTTCAGCGTCCTAAATGCGTAGCGGGTGCTTCCGGCTATCGCGCTTGCGATCGATGTTTTTCCAATACCGGGAGGCCCGTACAGGATCATTGAGGATAACTGTTTCGCCTTGACCATCCTAGATATGATTTTTCCCTCGCCAACGAGGTGCTCCTGTCCGCAGACTTCTTCCAACGTCCTGGGCCGCATCCGGTAGGCAAGCGGTTTTTGCTGCATCATTGTCCATCTCTCCAATTAGCAAGTCTATCTATCAGTGTATCATGCGGGCGTCCTGGCCACCAAGGCTGAATGTTTGGGGGGGGCTAATGCATATTGCCTGCCAGTGTGCTATAATTTGAAAAGCCTACCAACTTACTATGAATTTTGACATCGTCAATATTTTTCAACAACAGCAAAGGGGTACTTTGATGTTCAAAAAAAGGAATGGCCAATTGGGACCGAGGTTTGCGATTTATACAGTCGGGCTCTTGATTATGTCCCTTGGAGTGGTTTTGCTCATAAAAAGCGGATCCGGTGCTTCGCCATGGGATGTCTTTCATGTTGGCCTATATTATCATTTCGGGCTGACTGTCGGAAGTTGGTCAATTATAGTGGGGGTTGCAATACTGGCGGCCGCTGCGTTACTATCACGTGAATTTCCCCATATTGGGGCTTTTTTGAATATGATCCTAGTCGGGATATTTATCGATATTTATATGATACTTCCATTTCTTAAGGAGCCTGTGGGTTTTTGGGGCCAAGTCGTTATGTTCAGCAGCGGGCTTCTTTTAATGGGGTACGGAATGGGCATTTATATTTCAGCCAGCCTCGGAACGGGCCCGAGGGACAGCCTTATGGCCGCGATTGTTGAAAAAACGGGCTGGAAGGTGAGGAATGTCAGGGGCGCGATTGAATTGATTGTTCTGATTATCGGCTGGAGGCTTGGCGGCCCGGTAAGCTGGGGTACAATCGCTTTTTGCATCGCGATTGGCCCGCTCGCGGGCATTGCCCTGCCACAATGCTTTGCGCTGACTGATGGGGTTTTGGAAAAATTGAGAGGCACGCAATCGAAAAATGCTGTGCCAATAGATAGGAGTGCAGGATTTTGAGGATTTCAACAAAAGGGCGTTACGGACTGACAATCATGATAGAGCTTGCGAAAAAGCATGGGGAAGGGCCTGTTTCCTTAAAGACGATCGCCCAGGCCAATGACTTGTCAGAGCATTATCTGGAACAATTGATCGCTCCTCTAAGGAATGCAGGTCTTGTAAAAAGCATAAGAGGCGCATATGGCGGGTACCTGCTCGGAAGGGATCCGGGCGAAATCACATCCGGCGATATCATCCGTGTCCTTGAAGGGCCGATTACGCCAGTAGAAGGAATTGAAGATGAAGAGCCTGCGAAACGGGAACTTTGGACAAGAATCAGGGATGCGATCAAGGACGTTCTTGACAGTACGACACTTGAAGACCTGGCGAACCATTCAGATGACGGTAACCAGGATTCTTATATGTTTTATATTTAATGGAACAATAGGGTAAAGACCCTTAAAGATGAAAGGTGATAAGATGGAACGGATTTATTTGGACCATGCCGCCACTTCTCCAATGCACCCAAAGGTGATCGAGAGGATGTCAGAAGCGATGGGGACGATGTTTGGAAACCCATCGAGCATCCACTCTTTCGGCAGGGAAGCAAGGCGCAAGCTTGATGAAGCAAGGCAGACAATCGCGTCCAGCATCGGGGCCAAGGCAAACGAAATCATTTTTACAAGCGGGGGAACGGAAGCTGACAATATGGCTATCCTTGGAGCCGTGGAAGCATCAAGCCATAAAGGCCGGCATATCATTACGTCCTCGATCGAGCACCATGCTGTTCTGCATGCGTGCATGAGGCTCGAAAAGCTGGGCTTTGATGTGACCTATTTGCCTGTCGATGAGGAAGGACGGGTTTCCGTTTCCAATGTTGAAAAGGCTTTACGTGATGATACAATTCTTGTGACGATCATGTATGCGAATAATGAAGTCGGGACAATCCAGCCGATTGAAGAAATCGGACGGCTGCTTGCCGGGCATCAGACTCTGTTCCATACCGACGCTGTCCAGGCTTACGGGCTTTTGGAGATTGATGTCAACACTACCGGAGTGGACATGCTGTCTGTATCCGCTCATAAGCTGAATGGGCCAAAAGGGATTGGCTTCCTTTTTGCAAAAGAAGGAATCAAGCTTGCCCCACGATCGTTCGGGGGCGAACAGGAACGAAAGCGCCGCGCCGGGACCGAAAACCTCGTATCGATAGAGGGTTTCAGGGAAGCTGTAAAGGTTAACCGTGAGAATTTGGAGGAAAAGGCGGAAGCGTATGTGCGCTTTAAAAAAGTGTTCATGGAGATTCTTGAAGAAGAGTCAGTCACGTTCAAATTGAATGGTTCTCTTGCCGATTCAGTCCCTCATATAGTAAACTTGAGTTTTCCCGGCACAAATGTGGAAGCGATGCTTGTGAACCTTGACCTTGCCGGTATAGCCGCTTCAAGCGGGTCAGCCTGCACGGCGGGTTCGATTGAACCGTCGCACGTACTCGTCGCCATGTTCGGAAAGGACTCGGAACGAATTGCGAATTCCATCCGGTTCAGCTTCGGGCTTGGAACGACGGAAGAGATGGTTGTGAAGGCGGCGCGCGAAACTGCGCGGATCGTGAAAAGGTTACGCGGATAGCTGCAAATCGTATTTGTATAGGGATTGCTTTTAAAAAAATCATTCAGGCTGGGCTGATTCCCGGCCTTTTTATCCGACTCTTAACGGAGTGGAATTAACAAGCTCCTAATGAGAGGAGTTCATTTTATAAAAAGTGTGGTGAAAAGGATGGAAAGGAAAGATCCTAAAAATACACGTGTTGTCGTCGGCATGTCGGGTGGAGTCGATTCGTCCGTTGCTGCGCTTCTTTTAAAACAGCAGGGCTACGATGTCATCGGGATATTCATGAAAAACTGGGACGATACCGATGAAAATGGCGTCTGCACAGCAACCGAGGATTACGAAGATGTCATCCGGGTCTGCAACCAAATCGGCATCCCGTATTATGCCGTCAATTTTGAAAAACAATATTGGGACAAGGTGTTTACCTACTTCCTTGATGAATACAAGGCAGGCAGGACGCCAAACCCTGATGTCATGTGCAACAAGGAAATTAAGTTCAAGGCGTTCCTTGAGCATGCGATGCAGCTTGGCGCGGATTATCTCGCGACAGGGCATTACGCGCAGGTCGAATTCAGGGACGGCGAATACAAAATGCTTCGCGGCCTTGATGAAAACAAGGACCAGACCTATTTTTTGAATCAGCTCACACAGGCCCAGCTAAGCAAAGTCATGTTCCCAATTGGCAGCATTGAGAAGTCCGATGTCCGGAAGCTGGCGGCTGAGGCCGGCCTTGCAACCGCTGCGAAGAAAGACAGCACGGGCATTTGCTTTATTGGAGAACGGAATTTCAAGGAATTCCTTGGCCAATACCTTCCCGCCCAGCCAGGCAATATGGAAACGATGGACGGCGAAGTGAAAGGCAGGCATGACGGCTTGATGTACTACACGATTGGCCAGCGCCACGGGCTTGGCATTGGCGGACAGGGCGATCCGTGGTTTGTCATCGGCAAGGATTTAAAGAGGAATGTCCTATACGTCGGCCAGGGCTTCCACAATGAACTCCTTTATTCCGATTCCATAATCGCGGACAACGTTAGCTGGGTTTCCGATGTGGCGAAGTCTGAGGAATTTGAATGTACAGCCAAATTCCGCTACCGCCAAGAGGATAATAAAGTTACCGTCCGCCTGATGGAAGGCAATAAGGTAGAAGTTCTGTTCCATGAGCCAATCCGCGCTGTCACTCCGGGGCAGGCTGCCGTATTTTACAACGGGGATGAATGCCTCGGCGGCGGGACGATCGGCGATGTTTACCGGAACGGCCAAAAGCTTGATTATGTAGGATGAGCCGCTCACTTCTACGAATATACAGACACCCGATTCCTTTTAAATAGGGGACGGGTGTTTTCTTGTTATCCTTCTCGTTAAAAGACGGAGAAAATCAGTAGTGGATTGTGGTATACTTTCACGTGACGGAGAGTGATATTGATGGATAAAAACCTAAAAGGAATCGAATTAATGCAGGCCGGGAATTGGGAAGAAGCAGCCATGGCCTTCAATGAAGCAATTGAGGAAAATCCGGGCGATCCGGTCGCATACATTAATTTCGGCAATCTTCTCGCCGTAACTGGGGATGAAGAGCGGGCGTTTAAATTTTTCCAAAAGGCGCTTGAATTGGACGAGAACGCGGCGGCAGCCTACTACAGCATAGGGGCGATTCATTATAACAATAGCCGTTTTGATCAGGCGAAAGGGATGTTCGAGTCCGCCATGAAAAAAGGGCTCGACAGCAGCGACAATTACTTTATGCTCGGGATGTCAGTCGCTCAGCTCGGAAATAAGCGGCTTGCGCTTCCCTACTTGCAGCGGAGCACGGAGCTTGCACCGGACGATGTGGATGCCCGATTCCAGTACGGTCTTTGCCTGGCGGAAGAAGGCATGATCGACCTGGCAATCCTGCAGTTTGAAGAATGCATCAGGCTTGTGCCTGACCATGCAGATGGCTACTACAATCTAGGGGTCGCGTTTGCATTTCAGGAGCAGACAGGCAAGGCGCTTGAAATGTTGAATGAGGCAATTAGGATTGACCCTGGCCACGAGATGGCCCTAAGTGTGAAAAATTTCATTGAAGATGCAATGAATAAAGAAAATTAACCTTTTGTTTGGACGACGTTGCCTGAAGGAGGGATGGTTATGGACCAACAGAATTCTTTAGACCTGTTTTCAGAGCAGGGGAAGTTTGTAAAAGGAAGGCCGATCGTAACGATTTTCCACAATGAAACGAACCTGTATACGGTCGCAAGAATCAGGGTGGATGAAACGAATGACACATATGAAGACAGGGAAGCGGTGGTCACCGGTTATTTCCCGAAGCTACATGACCAGGAGACCTATCTTTTCTATGGAGAATTCAAGGACCATCCGAAATTCGGCCTTCAATTTCAGGCGACCCATTTCCGTAAGGATATCCCTCAGTCCAAACAGGGGGTCATTGCCTATTTGTCGAGTGAAATATTCAAGGGAATCGGCCGGAAAACGGCTGAAAGCATTGTGGAAGTCCTCGGCGAAAATGCAATTTCCCGGATTTTGAACGAGCCCTCGCTGCTTGATTCCGTGCCGAGGCTACCGCCGGACAAGGCGAAAATGCTCTATGATACGCTGATGGAGCACCAGGGGCTTGAACAGGTCATGGTAGCCCTCAACCAATATGGGTTCGGGCCGCAATTGTCTATGAAAATCTACCAGGTATACAAAGAAACGACGATTGACATCATCCAGAAGAATCCTTACCAGCTGGTTGAGGATATTGAGGGCATCGGCTTCGGCCGGGCGGACGAGCTTGGATACCAGCTTGGCATATCAGGGAACCATCCAGACAGAATCAAAGCCGCGTGCCTCTATACGCTTGAAACCGAAAGCATGCAGGCTGGCCATGTCTATTTGGAAGCCCGCGACTTGTTGGAAAAAGTAAAGGCGCTTCTAGAGGAAAATAAGCGGGATGTCATCGATTATAACGATATTACCACCGAGCTGATCAAACTAGAGGAAGAAGGAAAAGTGGCTGGTGAAGGCCAGCTCGTTTATTTGCCATCCCTTTATTTTTCCGAAAAAGGCCTTGTGACAAATATAAAACGGATTCTCGAACAGAAGGAATACAGCGCCCAGTTTCCTGAGTCCGAATTCCTGCTCGCGCTCGGCGATCTTGAGGAACGTCTTGGAGTTGAGTACGCCCCATCACAAAAGGAAGCAATCCAGACCGCGATCCAGTCACCAATGATGATTCTGACAGGCGGGCCGGGAACTGGCAAAACGACTGTCATTAAAGGGATTGTTGAGCTTTATGCCGAACTTCACGGGTGCTCGCTCGATCCTAAGGATTACATGAAAAAGGATGAAGCTTTTCCTATACTTCTCGCCGCGCCGACTGGAAGGGCTGCGAAACGGATGAGCGAATCGACGGGCCTTCCTGCAGTCACCATCCACAGGCTCCTTGGTTTTAACGGCAGCGAAGGGTTCAGCCATGACGAAGAGTCGTCGCTTGAAGGTAAGCTTCTAATCGTCGATGAAACATCCATGGTCGATATTTGGCTTGCGCATCAGCTGTTCAAGGCGCTTCCGGAATCAATCCAGGTCATCCTTGTTGGCGATGAGGACCAGCTTCCTTCTGTCGGCCCAGGCCAGGTACTGAAGGACTTGCTCCGTTCGGAACGAATCCCGACGGTCAGGCTGACGGATATTTACAGGCAGGCGGAAGGTTCATCCATCATCCGCCTCGCCCATGAAATTAAAAACGGAAGCCTTCCTTCAGACCTATCCGCGCAGCAGCCGGACCGGTCGTTCATCAAATGCAATGGAAACCAGCTTGCCCAGGTTGTCGAAAAAGTCGCGGCCAATGCCCGGAAAAAAGGCTACCATGCCCGGGATATCCAGGTGCTCGCCCCGATGTATAAGGGGCCAGCCGGAATCGACAGGCTTAATGTCATCCTTCAGGAATTATTCAATCCGAACCCTGATGGCAAGAGGAAAGAGCTTGCCTTTGGCGATGTGAAATACAGAATCGGAGACAAAGTTCTGCAGCTTGTCAATCAGCCGGAAAGCAATGTATTTAATGGCGATATTGGTGAAATTGTATCCATTTTTTACGCAAAGGAAAATACCGAAAAGCAGGACATGGCCATCATTTCCTTTGACGGGATCGAAGTGACGTATACCCGGCAGGATTTGAACCAAATTACGCACGCTTATTGCTGTTCCGTCCATAAAGCGCAAGGAAGCGAGTTTCCGATTGTCATTTTGCCGATTACCCGCAGCTACTACCGGATGCTGCGCAGGAACCTGATCTATACAGCGATTACCCGGAGCAGGCAGTTCCTTATCCTCTGCGGCGAGGAGGATGCGTTCCGTCTTGGGGTCGAACGGAATGATGAACAAACAAGGCAGACAACGCTTGCCGAAAAGCTAATAGAAGCAATCGAATTGGATTCCGCGGAAAGCAGCCGGAATGAGGTGGCTGGGAATGGTGCAGATTCGACTGCTGAAAATGAGGTTTTGGAAGAGCGTGTCCCTTATGGCAGGGCGTCACTTGAAGAAGTGCTGATGGACACAGACCCGCTTATCGGCATGGAAAACGTTACCCCTTATGATTTCATGTGATTTGCCAAAACTATAAAAGACTTGCAGCCGTCTTGGGTAACATCTTTTGAAGGGCGGGGAAACCTTGAGGACATTTGGATTAATGAAAGGCCTCCCCGTCATTTCGGAAAAGAGCGGGGAACATCTTGGCGCCGTTTCGGATTTGGTTATTGAGGGGGATAAGGTGCGTGGGGTTCTTGTAAAAAAAGGAACCTTCCTGAAGCAGGCGCAGTTTCTCGGAATTGGTTCAATCACATCGATTGGGCCGGACGGTGTCATTATCCCATCCCACGACTGCCTTGAGCGGAATGGAAAAGAAAAAGAAGGTTACACACTGTCTCATCATAGCCCGCTTGCCGGTAAAATGGTCCTGTCAGAGAACGGCGATTCGCTCGGGCTTTTAAATGACGTATATTTTTTGGAAGAAGTGGGCACAATCGTAGGGTACGAACTATCGGATGGATTCTTTTCGGACCTGCAGGAAGGCAAAAAAGTCATTAAACCGGGCGGCCCGCCGGCAATTGGAAAGGATGCCATCATCGTAAATCCCGACACTACGTGAGGTGCCTTTCCTATGTTCAGCTGTCCAAACTGCCAAAGCAAGGATATTGGCAAAATCGGCATCAATCAGTTTTATTGCTGGAACTGCTTTATCGAGCTGTCCCTTGCAAAAGGGCTCATCCATACCCACCAGGTTGAAGAGGATGGAACGTTGAGCTCGCTTGATGATCTTTTTGATGAAAATGAACGCCGTTATTCAAGCTGAAGCCAGGAGTAGAATTCCTGGCTTTTTTGGTTTTCTGACAGGTGCGCTTATTTGGCTGGGGGAAAGTGACAAAGATTGGGCCACGACAGGAAAAAGTGCCCCACAAATCCGTATGAGCGACAAAGATTTGGCCAAATTCCGAAAAGGTGTCCCACAAATCCGTATGAGCGACATTGTTGTGTCAAAAAACGAAAGGGAAGTCATTCAAACCCCGTTGAGTGACATTGTTCGGGCAAAATTCGAAGAGGAAGTCACTCAAACCCCGTTTAGTGACATTGTCGGGGCAAAATCGGAAAAGGAAGTCACTCAAACCCCGTTTAGTGACATTGTTCGGGCAAAATTCGAAAAGGAAGTCACTCAAACCCCGTTAAGTGACATTGTCGGGGCATAATCGGAAAAGGAAGTCACTCAAACCCCGTTAAGTGACATTGTTCGGGCAAAATTCGAAGAGGAAGTCACTCAAACCCCGTTAAGTGACATTGTCCTGGCAAAATACGAAAATGAAGTCACTCAAACCCCGTTTAGTGACATTGTTCGGGCAAAATTCGAAGAGGAAGTCACTCAAACCCCGTTAAGTGACATTGTTCGGGCAAAATACGAAAATGAAGTCACTCAAACCCCGTTTAGTGACATTGTTCGGGCCAAATTCGAAAAGGAAGTCACTCCAACCCCGTTTAGTGACATTGTTCGGGCCAAATTCGAAAAGGAAGTCACTCCAACCCCGTTTAGTGACATTGTTCGGGCAAAATTCGAAAAGGAAGTCACTCAAACCCCGTTTAGTGACATTGTCGGGCCAAAACCCGGAAAGGAAGTCACTCAATCCCCCTGTATGGTATGTGATGATAAACCCCCAAATTCCACTGCTCACCCTACCCGAAAGAATCACCAAAATTATCAAGGTATAAACACGCCCTTTCCTTCAAAAACTAGCGGGGAAGGAGGCTCGCGATGATGAACATCCAAATGAAATGGGTTTACCGGATTGTTTTTTTCCTCCTGCTGCTGTCGACTATTTTTGTATTGATGAAGCTGAAACCCTTTTGGATTCCGGCCGCGCGGGTATTGGGGAATTTGCTTGTTCCATTTTTGACGGCGGGATTCATTACATATTTGCTCCATCCCGTAGTGGAAAAGCTGCATGCCCGCGGAGTCCACAGAGGCATCGCTGTCTTGCTCATTTATATCATTTTTTTTGGAGGGATTGGGCTCGCCCTTTACAAGGGAATTCCGGCCTTTGTATCGCAAATACAGGAACTTTCCGCAAGCGCGCCGGATTTTGCTAACCATTACAGAGGTATGATCGCTAGCCTTGAGGAAAAAACGAAAGCTTGGCCAACAGGCATACAGGAGAGGGTCGACAGGGGAATCTCGGGAGCGGAAGAAAAGGTTAATAGCCTTTTTGATTTCGTTATCGGGGGGCTTGCAGCCTTTACCGACTCAATTCTGACTATTGCCGTCATCCCTTTTATCGCTTTTTATATGCTAAAGGACTATTCCCTGCTAAAAAAAACCTCCTGGTATTTGACGCCAAAGAGATGGCGCCGGCAGGGAATCCGATTTCTCCGTGACGTCGATGAATCGCTCGGGGGCTACATCAGGGGCCAGCTATTGGTTTGCACAATCATGGGCGTGATTTCCTCGCTTCTGTTCTGGCTATTCGGGCTTCGTTTCCCGCTCTTGCTGGGGCTGGTCGTCGCGCTGACCAATGTTATCCCTTATTTCGGGCCGATTATCGGGGCGATTCCGGCTGTCGTTATTGCTGCTTCTTCTTCAGTTAAACTGATATTCATCACGATAGGAATTGTGTTTACCCTGCAGTTTATTGAAGGGAATATTTTATCGCCGTATATTGTCGGAAAAAGCCTCCATATGCATCCGTTGTTAATCATGATGGCATTGCTTGCCGGAGGGGAAATAGGGGGAGTAGCCGGGCTGATACTGGCGGTTCCAATCCTGGCCATCATAAAAGTTGCCATCCTCCATGCGATCGCCATTTTCGTAAGCGGGCCGAGCTGATTTTGGTGGTTTTAATCCTGGCCAATTTAAAAGCCGCCACCCTGCCCCCATTTCGAATTTAGCAAACGGACACCGCTATCCTGAAAAAACCTTTTAACTGAATTGACAAACGTGTTTTGCATCGCTATAATGCTTGCTATAGATGAAATTTGCATCGGATAACATGATGATGGATCGAGTATGTCATTCGCAATCCAACCGCGTTCCGCGGACAGAAAGGGCTTCCTTGGCTGGAAGAAGCCCGGGATGAACGATGGCAGAAGGCTAATCCTGAGTGCAGCTAACCACTGCCGTTATGCCGCGTTAAGGCAGCATTGAGAGATGGGTGGAATTTTCGCCCATAATCAGGGTGGTACCGCGAGGCAAGCTCTCGTCCCTGTCCAGGGATGAGGGCTTTTTTGTGTCCATTTTAAAATTTTTAAGGAGGCATTCCAATGAAACAATTAACAGGTTCTCAAATCAGGAAAATGTTTTTGGACTTTTTCCAGGAAAAAAACCATCACGTCGAGCCAAGCGCATCGCTGGTTCCTCATGACGACCCATCGCTTCTATGGATTAACAGCGGCGTTGCGACGCTGAAGAAATACTTCGACGGGCGTGTTATACCGGATAATCCAAGAATCACAAATGCCCAGAAGTCAATCCGCACGAATGATATTGAGAATGTCGGAAAAACTGCGCGCCACCACACATTCTTTGAAATGCTCGGAAACTTTTCAATTGGCGAGTATTTTAAGGAGGAAGCGATTGAGTGGGCCTGGGAGTTCCTCACTTCGGAAAAATGGATTGGTTTTGACCCGGAAAAATTGTCTGTAACTGTCCATCCGGAAGACCATGAAGCGTATGAGTATTGGAATAAGAAGATTGGGATTCCTGAAGAGCGGATCATCCGCCTTGAGGGGAATTTCTGGGATATTGGCGAAGGCCCAAGTGGACCAAATACGGAGATCTTCTATGACAGGGGACCTGAGTACGGCGATGACCCGAATGATCCGGAGCTATTCCCAGGCGGGGAAAACGACCGTTATCTCGAGGTTTGGAACCTTGTGTTTTCACAATTCAACCACAATCCCGATGGAACGTATACCCCGCTTCCAAAGAAAAATATTGATACTGGGATGGGGCTTGAGCGGATGGCTTCGGTTGTCCAAAATGTACCAACCAACTTCGATACAGACCTGTTCATCCCGATCATCAGGGCAACCGAGGAAATTTCTGGGGCAAAATATGGCGAAAACAAAGAAACCGATGTTGCTTTCAAGGTTATCGCTGACCATATCCGGACTGTTTCGTTTGCCGTTGGAGACGGCGCTCTCCCATCAAATGAAGGGCGCGGCTATGTCCTAAGGCGGCTTCTCCGGCGCGCGGTCCGATACGCGAAGCAAATCGGCATCAACCGTCCGTTCATGTATGAACTCGTTCCTGTAGTCGGGGAAATCATGCATGATTTCTATCCTGAAGTGAAGGATAAACAGGAATTTATTCAAAAGGTTATTAAAAATGAAGAAGAACGCTTCCATGAAACCCTTCATGAAGGCCTCGCTATCCTCGAATCGGTCATGAAAAAAGAAAAAGAAAAGGGCAGTTCAGTCATTTCTGGGGCTGACGTATTTAGGCTGTATGACACATATGGATTCCCGGTTGAACTGACCGAAGAGTACGCGGAAGAAAGCGGCATGACCGTTGACCATAATGGTTTTGAGCAAGAAATGGAAGCACAGAGGGAACGCGCTCGTTCAGCAAGGCAGGATGTAGAGTCGATGCAGGTTCAGAGCGGGGTTCTTGGTGAAATTATAGATGAAAGCACCTTTGTAGGTTATGACCAGCTTGAAACGCAATCCGCTGTATTGGCGATTGTAAAAGACGGTGAATTGACCAACGAGGCATCCGTTGGGGAAGAAATCCAATTTATTCTCGATAAAACGCCATTCTATGCTGAGAGCGGAGGACAGATCGCCGACCAGGGATATGTCGTTGGCGATGGGGTAAAGGTATTCGTAAAGGATGTTAAAAAAGCGCCAAATGGCCAGAACCTCCACCGTGCCGTCGTTGAGGAAGGCACACTGAAGAAAGGCCAACAGGTAGCTGCTGCGGTGAACAGGGAAAACAGGGTAAAAATCATCAAAAACCATACTGCCACCCACCTCCTGCACCAGGCATTGAAGGATGTTCTTGGAACGCACGTCAATCAGGCAGGTTCCCTAGTGGAAGCGGACCGCCTACGTTTTGACTTCTCGCATTTCGGCCAGGTTAAGCCTGAGGAACTCGAGCAAGTTGAAAAAATCGTCAACGAAAAAATATGGCAGAACATTCAGGTTGATATTTCGCTTAAACCGATTGCTGAAGCAAAAGCAATGGGGGCGATGGCGCTGTTCGGAGAAAAATACGGGGACATTGTCCGCGTTGTGAAAGTGGGCGACTATAGCCTTGAATTGTGCGGCGGCTGCCACGTTCCGAATACGTCTGTCATCGGCCTATTCAAAATAGCTGCCGAGAGCGGCATTGGCGCGGGGATCAGAAGGATTGAAGCCGTTACCGGCGAGGGAGCTTACACGCTGCTGAACAGCCAGGTTGATCTTTTAAAAGAAGCCGCTGAAAAGCTCAAAGCAAATCCGAAAGATATTTCTTCAAGGATTGACGGCCTACTGTCTGAAATGAAACACCTTCAGCGCGAACATGAATCCCTGTCCGCAAAGTTGGCCAATATCGAAGCTGGCAACCTTTCATCCAAGGCGAAGGAAGTAAACGGGGTAACACTTCTTTCAGCGAGCGTCCAGGGGCAGGATATGGCAGGGCTTCGCGGTATGGCTGATGACCTGAAGCAGAAGTTGGGTTCGGCAATTATTGTCCTTGGCAGCACGAACGAAGGTAAGGTGAACCTCATCGCGGCTGTGACGGAAGATTTAATCGGCAAGGGTTACCATGCCGGCAAGCTTGTAAAAGAAGTTGCCTCAAGGTGCGGAGGCAGCGGAGGCGGGCGCCCTGACATGGCGCAGGCAGGAGGGAAAGATCCATCGAAACTTGATGGCGCGCTTCAGTATGCGGAGGAATGGGTTAAATCAATTTGATAATCATGGCAAGTAGTGTAGAATAAACATATTACATCCTAATTCTAAAGGCGAGGTGCATGCATATGAGCTCATTGGACAAGACGATGAGATTCAATTTTCCTGAAGAGCCATTTGAACATGATGTAGATGAAGTCCTTTTCCAAGTGCACGAAGCGCTTCAGGAAAAAGGGTACAACCCAATCAACCAGATAGTCGGCTATCTTCTCTCGGGCGACCCTGCATACATCCCGCGCCATAAGGATGCCCGCAACATCATCAGGAAACTTGAGCGGGATGAAATCATTGAAGTGCTTGTTAAATTTTATTTGAAGCAAAAGCGCGGAGGCTGATATGCGGATTTTGGGACTCGACGTCGGCTCAAAAACGGTCGGCGTCGCCCTCAGCGACGAATTCGGATGGACCGCGCAAGGTCTGGAAACAATTAAGATCGATGAGGAAAAAAATGAGTTTGGTTTTGGCCGTTTAGGTCAAATAATAAAAGAGTATGGCGTTGAGAAGGTTGTCATTGGCCTGCCAAAAAACATGAATGGCACTCTTGGACCCCGGGCTGAAGCAAGCAAACGTTATGCAGAAGATGTGGAAAGCCGCTTTTCCGTGCCGACCGTGTTGTGGGACGAGCGCCTGAGCACGATGGCTGCGGAGCGTGTATTGCTTGAAGCTGATGTGAGCCGGAAAAAGCGTAAAAAAGTCATTGATAAGATGGCTGCCACGATGATCTTGCAAGGATATCTTGATAGTAAAAAGTGAAGGGTGAAAAATATGGAACACGGCGATAACCAGATTGTAGTAGTAGACGAAAACGGCACCGAACAATTATACGAAATCCTTTATACATTTGAATCAGAGGAATTCGAGAAATCCTACGTGCTATACTATGCCGCAGGGGCGGATGACAGCGATGATGAGGAAATTGAAATCCATGCTTCCTCTTTTATCCCGGGCGCCGAAGGAAAAGCCGGCGACCTGCTGCCAATCGAAACGGATGAAGAGTGGGACATGATCGAGGAAGTATTGAATACATTCCTTGATGAGCAAGAAGATCACGAAGACTAATAAGAGGTTGGGGCCGGCTTGCCGGCTCCTCTTTTTTTGGATTTTTAGTAAAAGACCACGTGGAAATCAACAAAAAAATCTGGCGCAATCTCCTCCAAGATACAACCTTGCCGGGTGAAATTGACAAGAAAAACAACTTGTGCTGAAATGGAGACGGTAGTTTTTTATTAAAGTAGTGTATAATAGGCAAAATGCAGTGACCAATTCATAGTGGAAGGCAGGTCCTGTCGCAAACAGGAGGGGGAAGCAGAATGTCTGCTGATTCAAAAAATACAAAAAAGGATTTAATCCGCAAAAAAATGATCGAGCACCAGAGCGAAGCGAAAATTGTCAGGAAAATTGTCCTTTCAATTTCGCTTGCATTCATTATACTCGTTGGCTTAATCGGTGGCGGAGGTTATTTGTATGTTAAGTCGGCCCTCGAGCCTGTAGACCCGTCCAGCAAGGAAATCAAGGAAGTTGCCATTCCTATAGGTTCCTCGGTTTCAGGGATTGCGGAGACACTTGAAAAGAATGGGATTATTAAGAATGCACGAATTTTCAAGTATTATGTAAAGTTTAACAATGAGTCGGGTTTCATGGCCGGCGATTATAAAATGACGCCATCAATGACCATCCCAGAAATCATCAAAAGCCTGAAAACCGGTAAAGTGGTCTTAAAGGAAAAGCACAGGCTAACTATACCGGAAGGGAAACAGCTTGCTGAAATCGCGGACTTGATGGCAAAGGTAACTGGACAAACCCAGGAAGAGGTACTTCAAAGGCTTAATGACCGCGAATTCGTCAATGGCCTTATGAAAAAATACCCCGACTTGCTGACAAATGAAATTCTTGGGGAAAAAATTAAATATCCGCTCGAAGGCTATCTTTTTCCGGCAACATATCCAATTACAAAGGAAAATACCACAGTCGATGAGCTGGTTTATGAAATGCTTGATAAGACAAAAGCTATTCTCTCCCCTTATTCGAAACTTATGAAGGAAAGGGAATATACACCTCATAAGCTCTTGACGATGGCTTCCCTTATAGAGGAAGAGGCAACCGAAAAGGCGGACCGCCACAAAATTTCAAGTGTTTTCTTTAACAGGATTGAAGCGGGAATGCCGCTGCAGACTGACCCGACTGTCCTGTATGCTCAAGGAAAACATAAGGATCGGGTCCTTTATAAAGATCTCGAGGTCGATTCTCCGTACAACACGTATAAATATGCGGGCATGCCGCCAGGGCCAATTGCAAATGCCGGTAAAATGTCAATTGAGGCGGCTCTGAATCCTGAGGAAACAGATTTTTATTATTTCCTTGCATCGAAGGACGGGCAAGTCCATTTTTCAAAAACACTTCAAGAACATAACCGATTAAAGGCCAAGTATATTACGAATAACAATTAAAGCAAGATGGGGAAAAACCGTGGATTTTCCCCGTTTTTTGTGGTAAAATTGTTCAAGTGTTTTATATAAATCAGGGGCCAAGCCCCTTTCATGAAGGATTACGTTACAGGGAAGAGGGGGCGGCTCCCCTTGAAAATAAACAATAGCGTCCAATACGGCAAGCCGGCCTCGCCGGATGCATACCCGTTATGCTCCTTGCTGTAAACGCTATTTTTTCATGTTTAAAGAAGTACATGCCATAAACTTCGGAGTGGTAAACGTGTTGGATGAAAAGCTGCAAATGTATTTAGAAAGCCTGCTCCCTCCTCGGAGAGGCTTATTCGCTGAAATGGAGGAATATGCGAGGGAACACCATGTTCCAATCATGGAGCCGGCCGGAATGGAAGCGCTCCTCCAAATATTGAGGATCCATAACCCGAAAAGAATACTTGAAATTGGAACTGCCATCGGCTATTCGGCCCTCCGAATGGCGGATGCCCTTCCTGATGCGACAATCATCACGATTGAACGCGACGAGGAGCGGTACAGTGTTGCCCGGAAAAATGTTGAGGCCGCAGGCGCATCTGGTAAGGTCGAACTTCTATTCGGCGATGCCCTTGAAACCGCCGGCGAAGTTGAATCATTCGCGCCATTTGACGCGATTTTTATTGATGCCGCCAAGGGACAGTACCAAAAATTCTTTTCCCTTTATGCGCCGTTCCTACGGGCAGGAGGAATCATGATTACGGATAATGTTTTATTCAAAGGGCTTGTATACGAAAGTGAAGCGGAGAACGGTAGGCTTGGAAAACTTGCACGAAAAATACATGGCTATAATGTTTGGCTTACAGGGCTTGAGGACTATGTGACAACGATTCTCCCTGTTGGCGACGGAGTGGCGGTCAGCTATAAAAAGAGGTGAAGGAAATGAAGAAACCGGAATTGCTTGTAACACCGACAAGCATCGAGGATATTGTGCCGCTGGCGGATGCCGGTGCGGATGCCTTTATTGTTGGCGAAGAAAGGTACGCCCTTAGGCTAGCGGGCGAGTTCAGCCGTGAAGATGTCCTGGAAGCGATCAGGCTTAGCCATGCAAAAGGGAAGAAAGTGTATGTGTCAATGAACGCTATTTTCCATAATGAGAAAGTGGAGGAATTGGCGGATTATCTTGCTTTTGCAAAAGATGCCGGTGCGGATGCGGTGATTTTCGGGGATCCGGCTGTTTTAATGGCTGCCCGTGAAGCCGCGCCGACTATGAAGCTCCACTGGAATACCGAAACGACTGCAACGAATTGGTACACTTGCAATTATTGGGGCAGGAAAGGTGCCAAACGTGCTGTTCTCGCGCGGGAAATCAATATGGATGCAATTGTTGAAATAAAGGAAAACGCAGAAGTGGAAATCGAGGTTCAAGTACACGGGATGAGCTGTATGTTCCAATCAAAGCGGTCATTGCTGGGCAATTACTTCCTTTATCAGGGCAAGGAGATGGAGATTGAAAACGCCAGGCTGGAAAAGGACATGTTCCTCCATGACAAAGAGCGAGGAAACAAGTATCCGATTTTTGAAGACTCAAATGGGACGCATATTATGAGCCCGAATGATATTTGCATCATTGATGAGCTACAGGACATGATGGATGCCGGAGTTGATTCTTTTAAAATAGATGGGATTTTGAAATCCCCCGACTATATTGTCGAGGTTACACGCCTTTATAGGAAAGCGATAGACCTCTATTGTGAAGATCCGGATAAGTATGAAGACGCCAAGGGCGAACTTCTGGAAAGAATCGAGGAAATCCAGCCACCGTCTAGGCCGCTTGATACCGGATTCTTCTTTAAGGAAACGGTTTATTAAAAGGAGGTAGTTGGCCGTGAGCGCGGTAAAGGATAGAATATCAGAAATTATTGATGGCAAGCGGGTAATTGTCAAAAAACCTGAGCTCCTTGCCCCAGCCGGGAACCTTGAAAAGCTGAAAATCGCCGTCCATTACGGAGCGGATGCAGTCTTTATCGGCGGCCAGGAATACGGCCTCCGTTCCAATGCGGATAATTTCACTTTTGAGGAAATGAAGGAAGGCGTGGAATTCGCTAAAAAATATGGTGCGAAAATATATGTAACAACGAATATCTTCGCCCATAACGAAAACATTGACGGCCTTGAAGAATACCTCATGGGCTTGAAAGAGGCGGGCGTAGCCGGGATTATCGTGGCCGATCCCCTCATTATCGAAACATGCCGCAGGGTCGCACCTGGCGTTGAAGTCCATCTTAGCACCCAACAATCCCTATCAAACTGGAAGGCTGTCCAGTTTTGGAAGGAAGAGGGGCTTGAACGCGTCGTACTTGCCCGGGAAACAAGCGCGGAAGAGATTCGCGAGATGAAGGAAAAAGTTGATATTGAAATTGAAACATTCATCCATGGGGCAATGTGCATTGCCTATTCAGGTCGTTGTACACTTAGCAACCATATGACCGCCAGGGATTCGAACAGGGGTGGATGCTGCCAATCATGCCGGTGGGATTATGATTTGTACAGGCTCGATAGAGAAGGGGAAAATCCTCTTTTTGGCGGGGAAGATGCGCCTTTTGCTATGAGCCCGAAGGATTTGAACCTTTTGCAATCCATCCCGAAAATGATTGAACTTGGCATTGACAGCCTAAAAATAGAAGGCAGGATGAAATCAATCCATTATATTGCGACCGTGGTTAGTGTATACCGTAAAGTGATTGATGCGTACTGCGCCGATCCGGATAACTTCTCGATTATGCAGGAATGGATCGAGGAGCTGGACAAGTGCGCCAACAGGGAGACGGCTCCGGCATTCTTTGAAGGCGTGCCAGGGTATAAAGAGCAAATGTTTGGCAATCATAGCAAAAAGACAAGATTCGATTTCGCCGGCCTTGTCCTTGATTATGACAATGAGTCCAAAATTGTGACCTTGCAGCAGCGGAATTTTTTCAAGCCAGGCGATGAAGTTGAATTTTTCGGCCCCGAAATTGAAAACTTCAACGCTGTGATTGAAAAGATTTGGGATGAGAATGGGAACGAGCTTGACGCCGCCCGCCACCCATTGCAAATTATTCAATTCCAGCTGGACAGGCAGGTATACCCGAACAACATGATGCGGAAGGAGAACTAGTATGGAACGCAAACCAGTTGTCATCGGGGTGGCCGGAGGGTCCGGTTCGGGCAAAACGTCCGTTACAAAAGCGATTTTTGACAGCTTCAAAGGCCATTCAATTCTGATGATCGAACAGGACTATTATTACAAAGACCAAAGCAACATTCCATTTGAAGAACGCCTGAAAACAAACTATGACCACCCGCTTGCTTTCGACAATGACTTGTTGATTGAGCATTTAAAAATGCTCCTCCGCAGGGAGCCGATTGAAAAGCCGGTCTATGATTATTCACTGCACACAAGATCGAAAAAAGTAATCCATGTCGAGCCAAAGGATGTCATTATTCTGGAAGGAATCCTCATCCTTGAGGATGAACGTCTCCGGAACTTGATGGATATCAAGCTGTTTGTCGATACTGATGCGGATATCCGGATTTTGAGAAGGCTGCAGCGTGATATCAGGGAACGGGGAAGAACAGTGGAATCGGTAATCGACCAATATGTTAACGTTGTAAGGCCGATGCACAATCAGTTTATCGAGCCGACAAAGCGCTATGCGGACGTCATCATTCCCGAAGGCGGGCACAATCATGTTGCGATTGATTTAATGGTAACAAAAATTCAAACTATTCTTGAACAAAAGTCTATTTTATGAAACAATAGCATAGAAATAGTTAAATGGAAATTTATTTCCGGGTGGCCAGGTCCGGCAGGCTTTAGGATGTGGATGGATTATTCCAAATTCTACCGCCGTGCTTTGTTCCCCGGGCAAATGGAGAGGCGGCCTTGTACAGGCTGGCCTCCTTTTATAGGAGCAGGAATCCTCTCCTTACATATGAAAAAAGAAAAGAATGATTGCACAGAATAGAAGGAGTGAACACATTGGCAACAGAGAAAGTATTTCCAATGACCCAGGCCGGGAAAGATAAATTGATTCAGGAGCTTGAACACTTAAAAACAGTCAAGCGAAAAGAAGTGGTGGAACGCATTAAAATTGCCCGCAGCTTCGGCGACTTGTCCGAGAACTCGGAATATGATTCCGCGAAGGAAGAGCAGGCATTTGTAGAAGGGCGCATCACCACACTTGAAAATATGATCAGGAACGCTAAAATCATCGATGAAAGTGAAATCGTCGGCGATTCCGTTACACTTGGCAGGAGCGTTACATTCGTGGAGCTGCCTGATGGCGACGAAGAAACGTATTCGATTGTCGGCAGCGCGGAAGCTGACCCGTTTGAAGGGAAAATTTCCAATGACTCGCCGATTGCCAAAAGCCTCATGGGCAAAAAAGTTGGCGATACTGTATCAGTCCAGACACCGGGCGGGGAAATGACCGTCAAAATTACATCAATTAAATAGGATTCAAACATGCGTTTGAAATTAAGGCATCTCGTCAAAGCTTTTGACGAGGTGTTTTTTTATGAGAAGAAAACGTATTTTGGCAGTCGGAATCCTGTCTATTTTCAGTGTTTTTCTGTTGCTTTGCCGCCTGGCCCAAATTCAACTGGTTCAGCCTGAGAGTTTTTCAAGCAGGAATATCAACCTGATTGAAGAAAGTGTCAGGCAAAGGGCCCAAATAGCCCCGTTGGATAATGGGAGAGGGGACATCCTTGACCGGAACGGAAACCAGATTGGCCAAAAGACAATTCCGGTCCTAATTTTATTTCCTTTTTTAAAAAACATGGAATGGGAAGCAGAAAAGGTTGCCCAGATTGTTGGGTTACCCGTACATGAGTTGCTAGATAGCGTTAAACAGGCAAAAAAGCCGTTCGTATTTGGGACTCCCACTCCCATCCAATTATCAATAAGCGATGTTAGCGAAATCAATGCATTGAAAATACCCGGGGTTTTTGCCGTCGAACGGAAAATACCGGATGAATTTATCCCGGGCAGGCAGCTGCTCGGCATCGTCGGAGAAAATGAGCGTGAAGCCAGAAAGCGCTATCCGGACAACCGGCTTTCCCCCAGGACTCCAATCGGCGTTTCCGGGCTTGAAAAGAGTTTCGATCCCTTTTTAATCGGTGAGGGTGATGCAAGCATTGTGTACCATGTCGATGGCAAGGGTAATCCCTTGTTTGGCGCGAATGTTAAAATGAAAGGGGAGCGAAATCAGTTTTATCCGGCCAATATCCGTACCACGATTGACCTTGATATTCAAAAGAAGGCGGAACAGCTTGTTGACAGCCATGGTATAAAAAAAGGCGGCATTGCCCTGCTGGATATTGAGACAAACAGCATTCTTGCGCTTGTCTCACGTCCCACCCCCAATCCCGGCAACCCCTTTGGCAATCGCGGCCTTGATAATGTGATGCTGAAGGAACAAATTATGGGATCTGTTTTTAAAACAGCGATTGCAGCCGCCGCCATTGATAATGGTCTTGCTGAATCATCAAGGCTATTCGATTGCAGCAGGAAGGTGAATGGGCAGCCCGATCCGAATCATAACTATGGAATGAGGAATTTTTCGGAGAGCTTTGCGATTAGCTGCAATTACACATTCGCGAAACTTGCGAGGGAGCTGAAGGCTATCAACCCCGGCTTGATCGAGGAGTACGCATCCATGCTTTCCCTTACAGGCGGAGTGGGATGGGAGGGTAATGTATTTCATTTTTCACATTTCCGGCAGCTCGAGGGTGAGGAGAGCGGTCGTGTTTTTTTAAAAGAAAGCGAGCGGGAGGACGACAATTTCGTTTCGCTTACCGGTATTGGCCAAAAAGAAGTCAGGGCGACACCGTTGGCAGTGGCAAATATGATGGCGACAATCGCCAGGAACGGTGAAAAACAGCATGTTCGGGCTGTTTCGGCGATTGAATACAAAAACGGGACAACGATGTTTGAATTTCCACAAACGGAGATAAGCGGGAAGACGGTGTCACCGGAAACGGCCCGCACGCTGCAGCAGTTGCTGAGAAATGTTGTGGTTAATAACGAAGGAACAGGAAGATGGTTTTCTTCCCTCCCTTATGAGGTTGCCGGGAAATCCGGAACAGCGGAAACAGGAAAGTATTTCGGGAATGACCAATTGCATAATAAATGGTTTGCAGGGTATTTTCCGTTCGGGAAACCGAAGTATGCCCTCGTTACGGTCAACCTCGATGTTAAAGGAAACGAAGGAGGCGTAAATCCGCTTTTCGCCGATATGGTAAACTATTTGCATAGCCTTAACCAGCTTAATTAGGAAAAGGTTATTTCTTCATATTTCCCGCTTCTCATGTTAGAATAATGTCAATCTTTCTTAGGGAGGCCTAGCCAATGGATGAATATTCAAATAGATCGCGTTTGCGATACCGAGAGAAAAGAAAAAAAACCAATATAATTTTAAATAGCTTAATTGCAATTGTTATTCTTCTTATTCTGGTTGTTGGATTTTCAATCTTTGCGGGGAATGATGATGCCGCACCGAAGAATCCTGACAAAACGCAAGCCGGACAAAAGGCTGGCAGTCCGGATAAAAACAGCGGGAACCAAGGGGAAAGTGGGGGCCAGGACTCCTCAGATGGCGATTCTTCTGCCGGGACGGATGATAAAAGCCAGGATGAAGATGAAAGCGAAACAGATGAGGATGCTGGCGAGCCCGTCATAACAGAGGGAGGCAGCTCTCCGAATGTAAAAAGGACAATTGAAAATCCGGATTGGAAGCCTGTTGGCACAAGCCAATCCGGCGACCACCAAGTCGTTATTGACAGCAGCTCCCCTGATTGGGATGAAATGCACACTGCGCTCGCCTATGCCATCGGTACGGACAAGAACAATATGACAACATGGTGGCTTGAGAGGGATCGTAGCAAAGAAGGCGGGGCAATTGGAACGGTAACGGAAAAAGGAAGCGACCAAGCTTATCGGGTTTATATCGAATGGGTTGATGGTGAAGGCTATAAGCCTGTTAAAGTCGAAGAATTGTATGAAAACGATAAAAAATAATAATAGCAGGGGCGGATGAATGCCCTTGCTATTTTTTTAGCTTAAAATGCACCGCGGCAGAAAAATACGATTTTCCTTCTTCATTCACATGCATTTGGTGTGAAACCGAATGGACGCGCAGCATAATCGCCTTGTTCACTTCAATCTGCGAGGCTATCTTCTTTTCAAGGGTTTTCAGATCAGCCGCCTCAAAAAATTCAATTTTATCCTCAATCAGGTCAAACTGCAGATTCACCGGAATCCCTCCCCTCGTTTTGTCTCTTCTATTTTAGCCCTACAATAGAAAAGTCGCAATTCGGCTGTTGAAGAATTGGAGAGGATATGGTAAATTGGGAACAAGGTTCACTTTAATTCATAGTATATCAATAGGAATTGTGTGTTTAAAATTTTAAACATATGGAGCGTGCATATAAATGGGCAGGGAATTTCTTGACTTATTCGAGGTTTGGGCGGAATCCTATGACGAAAGTGTTGAAGGCCATGATAAGGAGTATGAGGAAGTATTTAGGCATTACAGCAGGATCCTGGAAACAGTGGCGGAACGTTCAATCGGGCACGTCATCGAATTCGGGGTCGGCACCGGGAATTTGACGAGCAGGCTGTTGGACAGGGGGCTAAAGGTAACCGGAATCGAACCCTCACCTGCAATGAGGAAAATAGCCGAGTCAAAACTTTCTGGAAGAGCAACAATCCTTGACGGCGATTTCCTGACGTTCCCTGAGGTTGAAAATCCTTATACTCTCGTAAGCACCTATGCCTTCCACCATCTGACCGATGAGGAAAAACGGGAGGCCGTAGCCCTTTATGGAAAACTTTTGCCGAACGGTGGTAAAATAGTATTTGCGGATACAATGTATGAATCTGCCGAGGCGTATAAAGGCGCTATTGATAAAGCGAAAGAAAATGGCTTCCATAACCTGGCCGCTGACCTTGAACGGGAATATTACACAACCATTCCTGTCCTAAGGGCAATTCTGGAAGAGAACGGCTTTCGGGCCAGCTTTTCCAGATGTAATGACTTTGTCTGGCTGATGGAAGGTGAAAAAACTTAGAAAAAGAGAGGTTTCATGATGAAAATTGCCATTATTGGAGCGATGGAGCAGGAAGTCGCGTTATTAAGGAACAATATCGAAGGGAAAACCCGCGAGGTCATCGCAGGCTGTGAATTTACTTTAGGTAAAATGCACGGGGTGGACGTCATTCTTCTCCGTTCCGGCATTGGGAAAGTGAATGCGGCGATGTCGACCGCCATCCTTTTGGAAAGATTCAAACCGGACTGCGTCATCAACACGGGTTCGGCGGGAGGGTTCGATCCTTCCCTTGATGTTGGCGACGCGGTTATTTCGACCGAGGTGCGCCACCACGATGTGGATGTCACTGCATTTGGCTATGAATATGGACAGGTTCCTGAGCTTCCTCCAGCATTTATAGCCGATGAAAAGCTTGTTGCAATTGCTGAAGCCGCAGCGGCTGAAATTGAAGATATCCAGATCGTCAAAGGGATGATTGCAACAGGAGATTCTTTTATGCAGGATCCGGTAAGAGTTGAATTTGTAAGGACAAAGTTCACGGGATTGCAGGCGGTTGAAATGGAAGCGGCCGCGATTGCCCAGGTTGCCCATCAATTCAATGTGCCGTTTGTCATTATCCGTTCCCTTTCTGATATCGCGGGCAAGGAATCGAATGTCTCCTTTGACCAGTTCCTTCATAAAGCGGCCCTCCATTCGGCAACGCTAGTCATGAAAATGGTATCGGCCCTTAAATAGAAGTAGCGGGATGGGGGAGAAAAATGCAGGTTTATAGCAGCGTCCATGAATTGATTGGGAATACGCCCATTGTGGAAATAAAATCATTTCCACTTCCTGAGGGAGTCAGAATTTTTGCCAAGCTTGAGTTTATGAATCCTGGCGGGAGCGTCAAGGACAGGCTCGGCATGGAATTGCTTCGTGAAGCATTTGAAAGCGGGAAATTAAAGGAAGGCGGAACGGTCATTGAGCCTACCGCGGGAAATACAGGCATTGGCCTTGCGCTTGCCGCCATCAACAGGGGGATTGAGGTAATTTTTTGCGTCCCCGCCAAGTTCAGCATTGAGAAGCAGGAGCTCATGAAAGCGCTTGGTGCGAAAGTTGTCCACACGCCAACCGAAGAAGGCATGAAGGGGGCAATCAAAAAAGCGAAGGAATTGCTTGAAGAGATTCCCGGTTCATACTGCCCCCAACAGTTCGCGAACCCTGCGAATCCGGAAACATACTACAAAACCCTTGGCCCCGAGCTTTGGGCGCAAATGGATGGGGAAATCGGTGTATTTGTAGCGGGCGCGGGAACGGGCGGAACCTTTATGGGAACCGCCCGTTACCTGAAGGAAAAAAAGAAGGACATTAAAACCGTCATTGTGGAGCCTGAGGGTTCCATCCTTAATGGGGGTGAGTCCGGCCCGCATAAAACAGAGGGCATTGGCATGGAATTCTTGCCAGGTTATATGGACACTACCTATTTTGATGCTATCCATACTGTCCTTGATGAAGATGCTTTCGGCCTGGTCAAGGAACTGGCCGCCAAAGAAGGGCTGCTCGTCGGAAGTTCATCAGGGGCGGCATTCCATGCGGCGCTCCAAGAAGCCAAAACAGCCGCGCAGGGAACAAATATTCTTGTGATTTTTCCGGATGGAAGCGAACGGTACTTAAGCAAAAAAATCTATGAAGGCGGGATATGAATTGAAAAGGAAAACGAAAATGATTCACGGTGGCATTCCGATCGATCCATTCACGGGAGCCGTTTCCGTACCAATTTACCAGGTTAGCACTTACAAGCAGGAGGGCGTAGGAGGCCATAAAGGCTTTGAATACTCCAGGACCGGCAACCCGACAAGGCATGCCCTTGAAGAACTGATTAAAGATCTTGAAGGCGGACATGCAGGCTTTGCTTTCGGATCGGGGATGGCCGCGATGACGGCTGTAATGATGCTTTTTAATTCAGGCGATCATGTTATTTTGACAGACGATGTCTACGGCGGCTCTTATCGGGTAATGACAAAGGTTCTGAACCGTTTGGGCATTGATAGTACTTTTGTGGACACTAGCAATCTTGAAAACATTGAAAAAGAAATCAAGCCGAACACGAGAGCTATCCATCTTGAAACGCCAACAAATCCGCTTATGAAAATCACAGACATCGAGGGAGTTGCGCGGATCGCAAAAGAACATGGGCTGCTGACAATTGTCGATAATACGTTCTCGACCCCTTATTGGCAAACTCCAATCGAACATGGAGCGGACATTGTCCTCCACAGCGCGACGAAATACCTTGGTGGCCATAGTGATGTTGTCGCGGGCCTTGCAGTCGTGAACAGTGAAAAGCTCGCCCAGGAGCTTCATTTCGTCCAAAACTCAACCGGAGGCGTACTTGGGCCTCAGGATTCGTGGCTTATGATGCGCGGAATGAAAACACTCGGAATCCGGATGGAACAAAGCGAAGCCAATACAAAGGCAATCGTTGAATTCCTTGTCAACCATCCGGGGGTAAAAAAGGTCTTTTATCCGGGACTGGAAACCCATCCAAATCATGCAATTGCCAAGAAGCAATCGCGTGGTTTCGGAGGTATGGTATCATTTGATGTAGGCAGCGCGGAAAAGGCCGATGAACTGCTTGGCAAGGTTAAATACTTTACCCTAGCGGAAAGCCTTGGTGCTGTAGAAAGCCTCATATCTGTTCCCGCGCGGATGACCCATGCATCAATCCCTGCTGAAAGGCGCGCCGAACTAGGCATTACGGATGGCCTCGTCCGAATTTCCGTCGGAATTGAGGACGCCGAGGATCTCATTGAAGATCTTAAAAACGCATTGGAATAGCAAATTGCAACGCCGGCCTCGCCTTAGGGCCGGCGTTTTATTTATCGAAACTTAAGATGAATCACAATAAATTAGCGTTTAGTGACAACCAATTGGCAAAACCCAGTTGGGTTGTCACGCAAAGCCCTGATTCGTGACAACGAACCGCCAAAATCCAGTTTGGTTGTCAAGGAAGGCCCTGATTTGTGACAACGAATGGCCAAAATCCAGTAAGGTTGTCACGCAAAGCCCTGATATCGTGACAACGAACCGCCAAAATCCAGTTTGGTTGTCAACTAAATCCCTGGTTCGTGACAATAGCCACCATTGGCTTGCCAGCAAATCAATGTTCCAACAATGTTAATAATTACATTGCTCACAAAGCGTAAAAATATGTTAAATTAGTTTAGTATTCTATTAGAAAAGCAGGTGAGCAAGATGCATCTACAGGCAAAAGAACTGTTTGAAAAAATGACCGATACCAAATGGTTTGGAATCGTCCTTTTGGCAACGGGCTCATTTTTCTATATAGGCGCCATTCTTCCTACAGCGTCCGCAAACGTGAAGGATGCTGCCGGCATGACAGCCTCGTCTTTAGTTTTCCTTGGGGGTTCGATTCTCGCTTTCTTGAAATCGAAGGAGTATAGGGAACAACTAATGGAACATGAAGATGGGGAAGAATATTTCCAATAAACAGCATCGCCCTTTCAGTTGGGCGTCTTTTTTTTGCTCTTTTTGTTAAAAACACAACAGGTATTTACCATAAATATGAAATTGATGAATTTTTTTCATCAAAATGGTTTACAAACATTCATGTAGTGTATATAATGGCAATGGTTGGTAAAATATTCTTGGAAGGAGGCATTACCATGATTAAGTTTTACGACGGAAACAAAACTTCATATAAAGTTCATGCATGTTCTGCCTTCAAGGATTGGATTGCCTAACAAGTAAGTTTGTTCAATTAGCCATATCCATGCCGTGGGAGAACTGTGCCCGCGGCATTTTTATGCTCAAATTAACCTTTAGACGCCGAAGCCTGCCCACTTGATAAAAGGGGTGGCTCGAGTGAATAGGTATGCCGCAGGGAAACGATTCTTTCTGCGGCTTTTTTGTGTGGTTAAACGATCGGGAATCAAGGAGGTGAGTGAGATGACGTTAAACATTTTCTTTATGACAATCACGATTAAGAAACGGGAAATGGACCCGGAAGAAATAATGGAGCGGGAACGCATTCGGAAAATTACCGAGGAAAACAAAAATCGCCAATTTTCAATGTACCGCCCGTTTTAATTAAAGGTGGTGATAAAAGATGACACTTCAACTTTTTTTCTTAACAATTACAATTAAAAAGAGGAACTTCAGCCCGGAAGAATTGATAGCCATGGAGCATTCAAGAAAAATCCATGAGGAAAACAAAGCCCGCGCACTCAATCTTTACAGGCCACTCTAACAGGAAAGGGGAATAATGACATGATATTTTTAATGCAAAACAGAAGAGGTTGGTATTGGATTTGGAAAGATACGGCGTAATCGATTTTCCTGAAAGGAGGAAAAAGGCATGCCGATCCATTGTTTTTTACTCGGTTTATTATTCAAGCTGAAGAGAGCAGGCCGGGTTATAGGGTAAAAATGCCACAAAGCTGTACGGTAACTACTATATATACTATAATTAAGATATAGATAACAGATTGAGCAAGGGGTGCTGATTATGTTCTTGATGGCGTTAGCATTGATTATCACAGGGGTAATTGGCTGCGTTATTGCCGCCGAGGTAAGCGTAGAGGATTAATAAAAGGAAAAAAGCATTAGCCGCCGGGTTAATGCTTTTTTCTTATAGGTTAACTCCGCCGATTCGGCCTGAACCAAAGATATACGACCAGGAGGATTGCTCCAGCAGCTGCCAGCCCCCTTTTAGCCGAAAAATCTCCAAACATCAGCTGTGCGGCTGTAGCTAGGATGACAATAATAAGAACAAGCAATAAAACGATTTTTTCAGCCAACTCTTTTCCCCCTCTTTCACTTCTATTCTACAATCCGCTTCATGTTATGTCCATTTGCCCACAGCAAGTAATTTCGTTTGTTTTTTACTCAATAGGTTTATTTTACCAGTGTAGGTAGTTGGTAGAAATTTTGGGCGGACAGACACTTTTCCCGTTTTTTTTACATAGAGTTAGGTAAAACACAAGCTGAGCAGAAAGCGGGGAGAGACTATGTCCGGTATTCTTGCTGCCCTCGGTTACTTGGTTAAGGAAGTCGTATTTCTCGTTTCCTATGTGAAAAACAATGCCTTCCCGCAGCCGCTGTCTTCGGCCGATGAAAAAAAGTACCTGAAGCTAATGGCGGCGGGGGATCCGAATGCCCGAAACCTCCTTATTGAACACAATCTCCGGCTTGTCGCCCATATCGTAAAAAAGTTCGAAAATACCGGGGAGGACGCCGAAGACCTCATTTCAATCGGGACTATCGGGCTCATCAAGGCAATCGAAAGCTATTCTGAGGGGAAAGGAACGAAGCTGGCAACCTATGCCGCTCGTTGTATTGAAAATGAAATACTCATGCATTTAAGGGCTTTGAAAAAGACAAAAAAAGATGTTTCCCTTCATGATCCGATTGGCCAGGATAAGGAAGGAAACGAAATTTCCCTGATTGACGTTTTGAAGTCAGAATCCGAAGATGTCATTGATACCATCCAGCTGAATATGGAGCTTGAGAAAATCAAGCAATACATCGGTGTCCTCGATGCAAGGGAAAAGGAAGTCATTGTCGGAAGGTTCGGGCTTGATTTGCAAAAAGAAAAAACACAGCGGGAAATTGCCAAGGAGCTTGGGATATCCAGGAGTTATGTCTCGAGGATTGAAAAGCGCGCGCTAATGAAAATGTTCCATGAATTTTATCGGGCCGAGAAAGATCGCAGAAAAAAAGGAAAAGGTAGCTAAATCTAACTGGTTCGGTTTTGAAGTACAAAATTCGAATTAGCAATGCTTTTCGCGGGGTAAATCGCAGTTGAATTAGCAGGCACTCTAGCAATGAAATTAGACGCAAAAAAGCTCGGAGCTCGCATTGTGATATGCTTCGAGCTTTTTTATCGTATCACTTTGTTGAAGATTAGCACCGTTTGTTTAAGTACGCTTTTTCACAATATTTATTTCCCTATAAACCAAACAGTAAAAATTATGCCATTCATTAAACACACGTATAGCGGGATTAACGAAGTAAATAAGGATATAATCATTTTCGCTTTTTTACGTTCTCCATTTGCTCTGAATAAGCAGAAAAGCGATACAATCACTAATAAAAAAGTAGATAACGTTCCTGTTAACAACACACTTCTTTTTACTTCCCCAGTTAGCCTTGCCCATTCTTCTATATTAAACACAACTATTAAACCTACAAGGGCTAATGACATTGAGGTAATAAACCAATTAGCGAACTTGCTCATTCATCTTACCTCCCTTCCTAATTTTGTTATGTACCCAGCTTCATTGATAATACATCTCTTTTTAGTGTAAATTTACACTAATGATAACAAAACACTCAAAAAATATCTACTAATTTTATACATAAATAACCAAAAACCTGCTTACCATTTTTAACACACGAATTTGCATAGCAATTAGCATACGAATTAGCACGCTGACAATAACTTCAGTCACTCTGTTAAAAGGTATGCAAATTTAAGTGTTAAAACACGATTAAACGTACAGCACTACCTGATATATTAACAAAAAGATGCAGTCCAATTCAGTTGCGAATTGGACTGCTAATTTACGTGCGAATTAAGTTTTTGTACTCGAAAACCGAACCCGTTAAGCTAATCCTAGCTGCCTTTTTCTTTAAAGTTACGGATGTGTTCCGGCCATATACCGTTGAAGCTTAAATGTTTAATCCACCATAGACTGGAAACTTGTCTGTAAACATGGCGGAAGCCCGAGGCCATGCCTATCCATGTTAGTCTACCCACTTGTATCCAACTCCCCAAACGGTCGAGAGATGGTCATCCACCGGGAAGCCCGCTTTGCGCAGTTTGTCCCTGAGGTTACGGACGTGCGAGTCGACTGTCCGATCTTCCGTTGTTGCGGCAAACCCCCAAACGGTGGTGAGTAAATGTTCACGCGTGAATACTTTGTTCTTGTTCTGCAACAAAATCGCTAGGATTGAAAATTCTTTTGGTGTGAGAGAAATGGGTTGCCCCTCGTAAGCAAGTTCAAAGGAAGACTGGTTCAGGACAAGCCCCCTGAATGAAATGGTCTTGTCAGTTGGGTTCCTCCTTCTCATGACCGCCTCAATCCGCGCGATTAGTTCTTCTTCGTCAAACGGTTTTGAAATATAATCATCCGCACCAAGCTTCAATCCTTTTACAATATCGGGCTTTTCTGTCCGGGCTGTCAGCATGATAACCGGGATATCCGAATGTCTCCGGATTTCACGGCAGGCTTCCCAGCCATCCAGTTCTGGCATCATCAAATCGAGGAGGACGAGGTCTGCTTTCCCGCTTTCCAAATAGTCGATGGCAGGAAGAGCAGAAGTGAATGTAAAGCACTGAAATCCTCGTGGCGAAAGATAAAGTGAAAGCAAGTCGAGCATTCTCTGTTCATCATCGATAAGGATAATCGTCTTCAAGGTACCCTCTCCCGGCAAAACGCAAGTAGTTATCTCCATTATATAGGAAACCCTTCCGGCAACGTGGATTTTTCTTTTTTCTAACAAAGTTATATAACTCGAAATTAGTTATTGTAATCCAGCTTCAGCGCCTAGCCCCTCGAGGTCATAAGCCGTGTCTTGGGTCAGCGGCTAGGGGCTCGGGGTCATAAGCCAATCCGTCTAGAAGGCAAATGGCGCTTTTTGGCCGGCTCGTCTTATGCCTGTCGCCCCTGGTCAAGCCGCTTATGCATTTCGTGGTTCCCTCCGGAGGGCAGGCCCGTCCTCGGAAATGCTCGCATTTCCTTCGTGCGTGGGCCAATTCAGGATGTAATTCAGTGTCCTGCGGGCCCCGTCTTATGCTGGTCGGGGCTGACCACTAAGGAAAGCTCCTTAGAATAATCATCGCAGGGACAAGCGGTTTTTTGCTTGTCGCGAAGGCGCTTACGCATTTTGTTTCGCCCATGCACGATTTCGCCCGGTACATATTCTATAGTATAGGAAGGGGTGAATGCNTAGAATAATCATCGCAGGGACAAGCGGTTTTTTGCTTGTCGCGAAGGCGCTTACGCATTTTGTTTCGCCCATGCACGATTTCGCCCGGTACATATTCTATAGTATAGGAAGGGGTGAATGCCATGTATTATGGGTACCCATACCCTCCATATCCATATGCATACCCATATGGGCCTGGTGGCGGGGGCTATGGTTTTGTATACGCGCTTTTCATCATTCTCTTCATTATTATCCTGCTCTTTGGCGGCTGGTGGTATTTCTACGGCAGGCCATGCTAGGGTAATGCCGGGCTGCCATGATGGCGGCCCTTCTTTTTGAAAAAATATGGACTTCCTAAATTGGTAATCTTCTGAAAATAATCTATAATAAAGTGGTACATATTTCCGCGGGCATTGCGCCTGCAGCAAAAAAGACAAGGGGGATCATAATGGTCAACGCAACGTATTCGGATGTGTGGAATTTGGATGTGTTTTTTCCAGGCGGCAGCTCTTCACCAGAGTTCCAGCGCCACCTTGAAAGCACCAAGGAATCAATCGATCTATTTTTTAGCGAAGTGGAAAAGTGGGAGCCAAAAGGCGGTGCCGGGGATGCAGATGCATTGGACAACCTCATTGGCCTCTTTGAAAAAACGGCAATGAAAACCCGCCAGGCAGGAGCTTTCCTTAGCTGCCTGAAGGCACAGAACACTGAGGATAAAAAAGCGCATGAACTCCTCTCCAAGGCGACTGGCCTGAATGCTTCCTTCCAGACTGCTCTGACAGTTTTCGATGGCAAGCTTGCTAGAATTGAAGAGGAGCAATGGAAGGCTCTGATGGAAGACAGCAGGCTGAAGGAATTGGAATTCGTTCTGACTGAGCGAAGGGTACGGGCTGCCGAAAAACTTTCAGACGCCGAGGAGGCAGCAATAAATGCCCTCGGAATCGACGGTTACCATGCATGGGGCCAAATGTACGATATGGTCGTCGGCAAAACTAAGGTCCATTTTTCAAAAGACGGGGAAACAAAGGAACTGTCTGTCGGCCAGGCCGCAAACCTGTTCTCCAACCCTGACCGCGAAGTCCGTAAAGCTGTATTTAAAGAATGGGAAAAGGCTTGGGAAGGAAATGCCGATTATTTGGCGAAAACCCTTAATCACCTGGCAGGATTCCGGCTCAATGTATATAAATTAAGGGGATGGGATGATTTCCTTAAAGAACCGCTAAACTACAACCGGATGAAAAAAGAAACACTGGATGCTATGTGGGGTGCGATAACCGCCAACAAGGAACCATTGAAAGCCTATCTAAAGCGGAGGGCTGAATTGATGGGAGCGGAAAAACTAAGCTGGTATGACCAGGATGCTCCGTTTGGCAGCGCGGATTCCAAGGTGCCTTACACCGAGGGAGCGGAATTCATCCTTGAGCAGTTTTCCAAGTTTGGAGGGGAAATGACTTCCTTCAGCAAACATGCGTTTGAAAATAACTGGATTGAAGGGGAGGACAGGCCTGGGAAAGCGCCGGGTGGTTTCCATACGTATTTCCCTGAATCAAAGCAATCAAGGATTTTCATGACCTACTCGGGAACGCCTTCGAATATTTCGACATTGGCTCATGAATTAGGCCACGGATTCCACACCTATGCGATGAGGGACCTTCATTTGCTTAACCGGAGCTATGCGATGAACGTAGCAGAAACCGCTTCGACTTTCGCGGAAATGATCGTTGCGGATGCGGCTGTCAAAAATGCGAAGACAGAAGAAGAAAAGCTGGCGCTCCTTGACGATAAAGTCCAGCGTTCTGTCGCTTTCCTTATGAATATCCATGCCAGGTTCCTGTTCGAGACAAGCTTTTATGAAGAGCGGAAAAAAGGCTTTGTCAGCGCTGCCCGCCTGAATGAATTGATGGAGAAAGCGCAACGGGAAGCTTATCTGGATTCTCTCGAAGAATACCATCCTACATTCTGGGCATCGAAGCTGCACTTCTTCATTACAGGGGTGCCGTTCTATAACTTCCCTTATACGTTCGGCTACTTGTTCTCGCTAGGAATTTATGCAAGGGCGCTCGAGGAAGGAAGCGGTTATGAGGAAAAGTATATCGCTCTTCTGAAGGATACTGCATCAATGACAGTCGAGGAGCTCGCTGAAAAGCATCTCGGAGCAGACCTGACCAAACAGGAATTCTGGGCAAGCGCTATAAAGCTCTGCATGGATGATGTCAATGAATTCCTTGAATTGACCAAGAACCTTTAATTTACATGAAAACACCCCTGCAGCGGATAAACTGCCGGGGTGTTTTTAGCGTCAAAACGTAACAACGTATTAAATTTGTCTATCTTCAGCACTAAACAGGCACTTCGCTTTTCTTATACCTTCCTGAGTTTAAACGGGCTGACCATCAGGAAGGATAGTACCATAACTATGAACAGGAATGTTTGCGGCGGAGCATAAGGAATGGCAAGGAAACTGAGAGTAACCAGGCATCCGGCCGCAGTGATTGGCAAACCTGTGAAATAGCCGTTGCTTTCCGTGATATTGAACCGGGCCAGGCGAAAGGCTCCGCAGGCGATGAAGAAAATGGTGAAAAACGATCCAGGGCCGCCAAATTCAGATAAAATTCCTTGATATATTAATAGTGCTGGCGCCACGCCAAATGATATAATATCACTCATGGAATCCAATTGCTTTCCCAACTCTGATTCGATATTGAATTTCCTGGCAACCATGCCGTCAAACCTGTCCGCCAAAGCGGCGATGAAAATGAGCAAAAGGCTAAGCCTTAAATTTCCGTGCATTGTAAATATAATTGCAAAACCACCGAGCGACAAATTCATCAATGTCAGGACATTGGCTGTTTGTGTTTTGAGTTTTTTGACTGTTTGGTCTACTACATCCAATAAAAACATTTCCTCACTCCTTTTTTGCAATCCGGATTCCTTTTTGAAAGGTCCGGTATAAGAAAGAAACAAAGGCAGTGGCCAAGGTTCCTAATTCTTGCACACGATCCATCGGCTAGTCGTAATCATTAACCTATCATACTTTCATTTTAAGGCTTTTATGACGGTTCGTAAAGAGTATATTTACACTATTTGGAGGTTAGTACATTGTTTAAGCCCATCTACAGGCTTTTCATCGAGTTGACAAATGGCAAATGGACTTCTTCTCTTCTAAGGAATTTTGCAAGGTCCCCAAGAAGCAGAAAGACAGTCTCCCGCTTCGCCAAAGCATACAAGCTCAACACCGCGGAAATGGAAACGCCGCTCGGGGAATATCCGACTTTGCACGACTTGTTTATCAGAAAGCTTAAGCCTGGCTCCCGTCCGGTGAACCAGGAAGAGTTTTCCGTTGTCAGCCCTGTCGATGCTGTTATTGAGGACATTGGCACCATTAAACCGAACAGTGAAATGGAAGTGAAGGGAAAAATTTATTCCGTCATCGACATGCTCGGGGACAAGGAAACAGCTGAAAAATATATGGATGGAACTTATATGATTTTTTATTTAAGCCCGAGCCACTACCACCGTATCCACAGCCCGGTGGACGGGGAAGTGAAACGGCAGTGGTCGCTTGGGGCAAAATCATATCCTGTTAACAAGTGGGGCCTGAAATATGGTGTGGACACCTTGTCAAAAAATTACCGGATGATTTCGGAAATCCAAACAGCCTCCGGAATGGTTGCCGTGGTCAAGGTCGGCGCAATGTTTGTTAATTCCATTGAAACGACGCATGAAGGCAGTGAACTTAAAAAAGGCGAGGAAATAGCTTATTTCAGCTTCGGGTCAACGATTGTCCTTTTGTTTGAAAAAGGCAGTTTTACTCCGGAACGGTCGATTTCAACCCCATTTGATGTCAGGATGGGGGAAAAGGTAGGCACTCTCCGGGCAGGTTCATAGGAAAAACGGCGCCGTCGCAGCGCCGTTTTTTCATAAAAAAAAGCCTGACCAGGCGAGGTCAGGAAGATACCCTAACTTTATGTGATAAAGAGCGGCGCTGTATTTCCTTTTCGATTAGACGAATAAAATCAGGGCTTAGGTTCAGTTCTCTAGCCTTAAAATAGGACTCGATCAACAAATCATCCGACAGTTTGCGCATGCCAGAATTCACCCCCTGTTAAAATATGTGTCTAAATACACGTTGGCTTCATATAATAGTAAGTTCATCGTTGTTAACCTTAATCTAACAAAAAAAATCGAACAGAACAATCGTTCTTATTGTCCACAGGGACCAGTGGATAACCTGTGATTAAGTTGTTTATAATTGGGAAAAAGGTGATAGTAGCAAGTGGTATAATGTTGATAAAGTTATCCACATGTTCGGTTCGCGCCCAATTTGTCGAAAAGTTTTTCTAGCTATTTTCTTTTTTTGACACTTTCTCCTGAAAAAACAAGGGGAAGGAAGGGCTACAGCCTCTGTTTTCGACAATTTTTATATAATGGAGGCGGATAGTACCGGATGTTGTCAATTCACGGATTTAGTGCAAAAGAGCAAGTTTGGGAAAAATGTTTTTGAAACCTATGGCAAAATTGGTTATGATGATAACATTGCCAACCTTATGAAATAAAAACGGGGTGTTACGATGTTAAACCTTTTCCTGCCCACAGAGCATGTAAAGAATGTATTTGAGATTACTCCTGAACAGTTGAAAAAAAAGGGCATCAAAGGGATAATTACCGATCTTGACAATACCCTTGTCGAATGGGACAGGCCGCAAGCCACGCCAAAACTGATTGAGTGGTTCGATGAAATGCGGAAGAATGATATTCTTGTTACGATCGTTTCAAACAATAATGAGCAGCGGGTAAGATCCTTTTCCGATCCACTGGGGATACCCTTCATCTTCCAGGCGCGTAAGCCAATGACACGCGCGTTCCGTAAAGCCGTCGAACGGATGGGCCTGAAACGGGAAGAAACGGTTGTCATCGGCGACCAGCTTTTAACGGATGTTTTTGGAGGAAACAGGGGCGGCTTCCATACAATTCTTGTTGTTCCGGTCGCATCGACCGATGGATTTTTCACACGATTCAACCGAAAAATTGAGCGCCGGATCCTGAATTTTTTCCGAAAAAAAGGAATGATTGATTGGGAGGTTTAACAGTGGACGAGGAACGTGATATTTGTATCGGATGCGGGATAGCCATCCAGACGGAGTCCCCGGGCGAACTCGGCTATGCCCCCGCTTCCTCTCTTGGGAAGGAGCAAATCATTTGCCAGCGCTGCTTCCGCCTAAAGCATTACAATGAGGTCCAGGATGTAAGCCTGACCGATGATGATTTTTTGGAAATACTGAACCAAATCGGACATACGGACGCGTTAATAGTGAAAATCGTCGATATTTTCGATTTCAATGGGAGTTGGATTCCCGGGATGCACCGGTTTGCAGGAGGAAATAAAATCCTGCTTGTAGGAAACAAGGTGGACCTGCTTCCAAAGTCGGTGAAGCACAATAAGCTGATTAATTGGATGAAGCAAGAATCGAAGGAACTCGGCCTCCAGGCAGAAGACGTGTTCCTGATTTCAGCGGCAAAAGGCCAAAATATTAGGGAAACGGCTGAGGCGATCGATTCCTTTAGACAGGGCAGGGACGTGTATGTTGTGGGCTGCACGAATGTCGGAAAATCAACGTTCATCAACAGGATTATCCGTGACATTGCCGGCGGCCAGGATGTGATTACGACATCGCACTTCCCAGGTACAACCCTCGACATAATAAAAATCCCGCTTGATGACGGTAAATCGTTAATCGATACTCCGGGAATCATCAATCATCACCAAATGGCCCATTATGTCGGCAAAAAGGACTTGAAGGTCATTACCCCGAAAAAGGAAATTAAGCCAAAGGTCTATCAGTTAAATGAGGGCCAGACATTGTTTTTCGGCGGCCTCGGCCGGCTTGATTACACAACGGGGGGAAGAAGGGCGCTTGTGTGCCATTTTTCTAACGACCTGGGCATCCACCGGACTAAAACGGAAAACGCAGATGACCTTTATGCACGGCAAGTCGGGGAAATGCTTACCCCTCCGAACACCGATGAGCTCGATACATTTCCAGAACTCGTTAAACAGGAATATACAATACGGGAACCAAAGACTGATATAGTCTTTTCCGGGCTTGGCTGGGTGACAGTCAATGAACCGGGGGCGAAAGTAACCGCCTATGTTCCGAGGGGCGTCCAGACGATGCTTCGAAAGTCGCTTATTTAGGTACGGGGGGAATAGTGTTGAAAAAGCTTTTTGGTGTTATCGGGAATCCGATTGGGCACTCCCTTTCGCCCCATATGCATAATGATCTGTTTAGTCTATATGGGATCGATGCCCATTACCATCCTTTCCTAGTGGAAAAGGGGCGGCTGGCTGAAGCAGTCACGGGTTTAAAGGCGATTGGGGCGGCTGGCTTTAATGTGACGATTCCTTATAAAACGGAAATTATGCCTCTTTTGGATTGGATCGACCCGCTTGCAAAAGAAATAGGCGCGGTAAACACAGTTGTCAACCGGGATGGCAAGCTTGCCGGTTATAATACGGACGGCCCCGGGTTCCTAAAAAGCCTTGAGGAAGGTTTTCCGGCGCTTGTGGATCCGGCCATTCTCGTAATTGGCGCTGGGGGCGCTGCGAGGGCGATTTATTTTACCCTTGAAAAAACAAGGCCGGCGGCAATTGATATTTGTAACCGAAGCCTTGCAAAAGCACAGTCGCTTGTCGGTGAATCACAAACCGGCGTTCCGTCCAGTGCGCTCTCGATTGAAGAAGCGGCGGAAAAAATCAATGAGTATACTATTATTATCCAGACAACTTCTGTCGGCATGCACCCACAAACAGACGTGAGTCCGATTGGCCTTGATGGCCTGAATAAACAGGCGCATGCTGCCGATATTATTTACAATCCTTCCGAAACGGAATTCCTGAAACAGGCCCGCCTTCGGGGAGTGAAGACGCTGAACGGTCTGGGGATGTTTGTCCATCAGGGCGCCCTCGCTTTCGAATTGTGGACGGGAATCAAGCCGGATACGGACAGGATGCGTAAAACCGTATTGAAACAACTGGGAGGTGCCAAATGTTAACAGGAAAACAAAAAAGGTTTCTCCGTTCAAAGGCCCATCACCTTACCCCAATTTTCCAGGTGGGAAAAGGCGGAGTGAACAGCAACATGGTCAAGCAGATTGCAGATGCTCTTGAAGCGAGGGAATTGCTGAAAGTTAGCGTCCTTCAGAACTGTGACGAAGACAGGGACACGGTCGCAGAGGAACTCGTCGGCGGGACGGGGGCCGAACTTGTCCAGATAATCGGAAACACAATCGTCCTTTACAAAGAATCTGTTGAGAATAAACAAATCCAGCTCCCTTAGGGCATAATGAGGAGGAGGCTTCATGAAAAAGGTAGGCATTCTTGGGGGAACGTTCAATCCGCCGCACCAAGGCCATTTAATCATTGCAAACGAGGTTTGCCATTCCCTTGGCCTTGATGAAATATGGTTTATGCCGAACCAGGAACCTCCCCATAAAAGAAAGGCGGAAGGCGCTTCAAATGAAGACCGCCTTGCGATGCTTGAAGCTGCTATAAAAGGGAATAGGTTGTTTAAGGTGGAAAAGGCAGAGCTTGAAAGGCCGGGGCCTTCCTATACGTTTGAAACGATGGCAATCCTTGCCGAAAGGCACACTGATTACGATTTTTATTTTATCATCGGGGCCGATATGGTTGAATATTTGCCGAAGTGGCATAAAATCGACGAGCTTCTCAAACTGGTTACCTTTGTCGGCGTTCAGCGTCCGGGCTACTCCATGGAAACAACCTATCCAATTGAAACGGTGGAAGTCCCTGCCATCGACCTGTCGTCAAGTATGATAAGGGAGAGGCTTCGTGAGGGCAAAACCGTTCAATACCTTTTGCCCGAGAGTGTCATCAGTTATATTTGGGAGAATAAATTATATGGAACGTGAAAAAGCTTTAGCAATCGTCAAAGGGCAATTGACGGAACACCGCTATGTCCATACTCTCGGGGTTGTTGAAACCTCGATAGCCCTTGCAAGGAAGTACGGCGCAGACCCGAAAAAGGCGGAGCTTGCCGCGATTTTTCATGATTATGCGAAATTCAGGCCAAAAGAGGAAATGAGAAAGATCATCCTTGAGAACGGTTATCCCAAGGACCTGCTCGAGTATAGTCCGGAATTATGGCATGCCCCCGCAGGCGCTTTTCTCACTGAAAAGGAGGCTGGGATTACCGACCCTGACATATTGGATGCAATCCGCTACCATACATCGGGACGGCGGGGGATGACGCTTTTGGAAAAAATCGTTTACTTAGCCGATTATATCGAGCCGGGCCGAAATTTTCCCGGCGTCGAGGAAACGCGTGAGCTTGCGGAGAAAAACCTTGATCTCGCGCTTATCCAGTCTGTAAGGAATACGATTTCATTTTTAATGAAAAAAAACCAACCGGTTTATCCGGAAACCTTTTTAACTTATAATGACCTCGTCAAAAACAGGAGGATTGATGAATGAGCAAGCAAGAGTTGCTAGAAATTGCGGTAAAGGCCGCCGATGATAAAAGGGCAGAGGATATCCTGGCCCTGAACATGAAAGGGATTTCGCTGATTGCCGATTACTTTATCATTTGCCACGGAAACTCCGATAAGCAAGTACAGGCAATCGCAAGGGAAATCAAGGAAAAAGCCGAGGAAAACGGCTTTAGTGTCCGTAGGATTGAAGGCTTTGATGAAGCGAAGTGGATTTTAATCGACCTTGGCGATGTAGTCACCCACGTTTTCCACCGCGATGAACGGACATATTACAATCTTGAACGCCTTTGGGGAGATGCTCCGCTCGAAAACATTTCGAGTGTCCTGAATCCATGAGTTACGGACGTTTTGCCTATTTGTATGATCAATTAATGGAAGATGCCCCGTATGATGAATGGGTGGCGTTTGTCCACGTTGCCTGGGAAAAATTCAGTCCAGGCAGGGAGAAATCCCTCCTTGACCTGGGCTGTGGAACAGGTGAACTATCACTCCGGTTTGCTAAGCAAGGCTTTTCCGTCACGGGGGTGGACCTGTCCGCGGATATGCTTTCGGTAGCCCGGGCAAAATCCGAAGATGCTGGTTTCTCCATCCCCTTTTATGAACAGGACATGGCTCAGCTTGAAGTGCCCGGAAATTATGGAATTATAGGGATTTTTTGCGATTCCCTCAACTATTTAAGAACGGAAGAGGAAGTTAAAAGCACATTCCTTCAGGCGGCATCCCATCTTTCGCAAGGAGGCCTGCTAATCTTTGATGTTCACTCTACCGATAAGATAGAAAATGGATTTGTCAACAAGTCCTTCTCGCTAAATGGGGATCGTGTATCGTATATTTGGGATAGCTTCAGTGGGGATGAACCATATAGTGTAGAACACGAAATCAGCTTTTTTGTCCTCGATGAATCTGACGGCCGCTATGCCCGCTTCGATGAAGTCCATTATCAGCGGACGTATCAGGTTGAGGAATACCGCGGCTGGCTTACAGAGGCAGGATTAAAGATTGTGTCCATTACGGCGGACTTTACAAGCTCCTCGCCGGGTTCAGATTCAGAACGGATCTTTTTTGTCGCTAAAAAAGAATAAAAAAAATGGCCAATTCTTTAAGGGAACTGGCCAATTTTTTTTAAAAAAAGAAGGAAATAATTTAACTGTGGAGAATTAGTTGGTAGAATACTGTTCTCTCGCCTTTTTTAAATCCTCTTCAAACTTCGTATGGGTCGCATCAAGCAAGTCATAAAATAAATCCCCAAGCCCTTTTTCAAGAACCTTTATTCCCTCACCAGTAATACCGCCTTTCACACATACCTTTTCCTGAAGCGTCGGCAATGTATAATGTCCCTGGCTAAGCAATTCACCCATTCCAACGATCATGGCGCTGGCCATTTTGGTGGCACGTTCTTTATCGATTCCTGTTTTCTTGACAGCGGCTTCAATGAACGCCTGCAGAAGGAAGCTGAAAAACGCGGGGCCGCAACTGACGATATCGGATGAAACACGGACAAGTTCCTGTTCTATCTCGATGGGGGATGATATTTTCGCAAGGAAATCATATGCTCTGTTTTTCCATTCCGGGTTGCATTTTTCCCCATATGTCAGGAGGCAAGCGCCGGCCAACGCCCTGTTAGTTATGCTTGGGATTGCTCTGATGACAGAGCAATTCACCAAAGTTTCAATCTGGCCTGTACTAATCGGGCTCGTTATGGAAATGAGGCATTTTTCTTTTTTAAGAAAGGAATTGATCGTTCCAAGGAGCGCATGGATTTCCAAAGGCTTTACACAAATGAACACCATATCTGAATAACGGGCAACTTCCTCGGCCTTTTCGGCGACCTGAATGCCCGGGTACACTTTTTTCAACTCTAACGCCTTCGCAATCGTCCTGTTGGTGACCATAAGGGACTCAGCTTTTATTGCCCCGCTATCAATAAACGCTTCCGCAAGAATTCGCCCCATATTACCTGTCCCGATAATGCCGATATTCATCTTCCAATCCCCTCCTGGCCAAACGAAATCCACTACAACAATATGAATCGTACAAGCAAATTATACCCTTAAGGAGAGTTTTTTCAATGAAAGAGTGGTTAAGCAGCAATAAACTCTATTTAGTGGCGGCCATTGCCGCATTAGGAATCTTTTTGTATTATAGCTTCTTTCGGGAACCGGTCCCGGAAATGGTAGGGCAAGCGGAACATTTCCCGGTAATGGAGGAGCGGACAGAACATCCTGCCGAAGACGCCGAGGAGAAGAACGAGCAGATTCTCGTCGATGTGAAAGGGGAAGTGAAAAAGCCGGGGGTGTACCGTGCGGAAAAAGACGAGAGGGTCATTGATATGATTGAACGCGCGGGCGGGCTTACGGAAAAAGCGGACGCGGCACAGGTCAATTTTGCCCAAAGGCTCGTGGATGAAATGGTTATCTATATACCGGCGGCAGGAATTGAAGGGAGCCAGGCTGCCCAATCACCCGGTCCGAAAGAGGATGGGAAAATCAACATTAATAAAGCGGATGCAGCGGGCCTTCAGGAAATACCGGGGATTGGTCCCGCCAAGGCGGCGGCCATCATTGAATACCGTGAAAAAAACGGTCCTTTTAAAGACCCTGCCCAATTAAAGGAAATAAGCGGAATCGGGGAGAAGACGTATGAAAAGCTCGAGTCTTCAATTACTGTCCGTTGACCGTATAGGATGAAGGAAGGTAAACTGAAAGGACAAACAGCCAAAACAGCATAAGGGGGAATTAGAAAATGGATAGAATTTCGTGGGACCAATATTTTATGGCGCAAAGCCATTTGCTCGCCCTGAGGAGCACATGTACCCGGCTGACAGTAGGAGCGACGATTGTAAGGGATAAACGGATCATTGCCGGCGGCTACAATGGTTCAATTGCCGGCGGTGAGCATTGTACGGACCATGGCTGCTATGTCATTGACCATCATTGTGTCCGAACAATCCATGCGGAGATGAACGCGCTCCTGCAATGCGCGAAGTTTGGCGTTCCTACCGATGGAGCGGAGATCTATGTTACCCACTTCCCGTGTTTGCAATGCTCCAAGGCGCTTATCCAGGCGGGCATTAAAACGGTATATTACGCGACGGATTATAAGAACCACCCTTATGCGGTTGATCTTTTTGAAAAGGCGAATGTGAAAACCGAAAAGGTGGAATTGAAAGAGACTATAATCGATTTCAGTAAAATTGCCTCCATACCTTCAATTGCCCAGGAAACTGGCAGCTAATGCAATTTGCGCATCCCCGTTTGTGCGGAGGATGCGCGGATTGGTTTTTTTAAGAAATGCACGCACGAACAGTTAAAGTGTCGATCATTTGGAGGTAATTATGAAAAGGAAGCTTTTCCTCCTTGCCCCCGCGGCCCTTTTAGGGACCTTGACCGCGTTCTTCAATCCAATCCCCATTCTCTTCACCTTTCTTCTGTATCTTTTTTTCCTGCTAAAAGCAAAACGGTTCGATTTCATTACTATTGTCGTTGTGGTTGTAATTTTTACACTATTTTCTGAATCAGGATACAAAGCCGTCCAGGAAAACAGAACACTTCTTTCCGGAAATGAGAGGGAGTTCACACTAAGTTTCAGGGCCGGCGCCAGAATCGATGGAGACTTCTTCATTGCAGAAGCAGTCGATGCCCGAACCGGTGAACATGTAATGGGAACATACAAAATAAAAAGTGAAATCGAAAAAAAAGCCTTAGAAAAAGAAAGTTTTGTCGGAAGAACATGCCGGCTGACAGGGAAATTGGATTTCCCTTCCGGTGCGAGGAATCCGGGCGCCTTCGATTACAGAGAGTATTTAAGCCGGAACAATATTCATTGGATGCTGAAACTTGACGCCGCTCCATTGGGGATGTGCGGAATGGAAGCGGCCGGCATCGTTGAAAGACTCGGAAGGGTACGGGAGATGGGGATTAAAGGCATGTCCGGACAGCTCCCCCCTGGGACTGTTCCGGTTGCGGCAGCTCTCGTATATGGCGATCAGTCGTTATTCCCCCAAGAGGTTAGCGGCGCATACAAAAATTTAGGGATCACCCATTTGCTTGCGATTTCCGGTATGCAGGTGACCGTTTTAGCGGGGACAGCTTTATTCGCTGGCATCCGATTGGGCGCCACGCGTGAGAGGATGTCAGGCATTCTTTTATTCATTCTACCTCTTTACGCCATTCTAGCAGGAGGTTCTCCATCCGTAATCAGGTCGGTTCTTATGGCCGAAATTCTCCTTCTTGCGAATATTCTTCCGCGTTCTTTCCCTATAAGCGCTTTGGATGCTCTATCCCTCTCCTTTGGGGCCCACCTACTCACTAATCCATTCATCCTGTTTGATCCCGGTTTTCAGCTATCCTATACCGTTACCTTTGCCCTATTATTATCAGCGCGGGCGCTACAGGCGATGAAAACCAGCGGTGCCGTCCTCCTTTTTACTGGGACGATGATTTCCCAGATAGCTGCCCTGCCAATTCTGTTAGTCCATTTTTATGGGATTCCGCTGATTGGCGCCGCTGCAAACCTCATCTATATCCCTCTTTATTCGTTCTTTATGATGCCGGCAGTCTACATTTTATATCCATTAAGCTTTTTTGGCAGTTTGTCACATTCAGCAGCGTTTTTAGTTAATAAGGGAATTATTTTATCAGAACGGCTTGCGGTTTTCCTGGCGAAAGCACCATTACAGCTAAACACTGGGCATTTGGGCTTGCCGGCAATCATGTTTTATACCGGCGCTGTCATAGGTTCCCTTATTTTTTGGGAAAAAGCGCAGCCAAGAAAAAGGTCGGCGGCTTTACTATGTATTCCTGTAATTTTGCTGGCCGTCCATGTGGGAATCAAGCAGGTGTCTCCATCATTTGGGGAAATCGCGTTGATTGATGTTGGCCAGGGTGACAGCATTTTAATAAAGCTACCGGACCAAAAGGGTGTCTTTTTAATCGATACTGGCGGTATTGTTGATTTTGGGAAAAAGGAATGGCAGCAGCGAAAAAAACCATTTGACCCTGGCAGGGACACGGTCATTCCCTTTTTAAAAGCAAAAGGAATCACAAAAATTGACAAGTTAATCCTGACACATGGCGATATCGACCATATTGGCGGCGCTGCCGCGATTGTGGATGAAATGAAGGTTGGCGAAATCATAATTCCGGACATGAAGGAGAAATCCGAGGTGGAAGTAAGGATTATCCGCCTGGCAATTGAAAAGGGAATCCGTATTCGGGAGGTAACAAGAGGAGATTATTGGCAGGCGGGACCTTACAACTTCCATGTTCTCTCGCCAGGTAAAGGATATGCCGGGGAGCGAAATGGCGGTTCGGTTTCCATTTATTCCGTTTTGGGAGGAAAAGGATGGTTTTTTACGGGAGACCTTGATGAACAGGCAGAAAAAGAAATTGCAAAATTGTTCCCGAAAATGAAAATCAATGTACTTAAGGCGGGACATCATGGGAGCAGGACGTCTTCATCGGAACAATTCCTTGAAACATACCGGCCCGAATTCGTCCTGATTTCAGCGGGAGTAAATAACAGGTTCGGCCACCCGAACACGGAAACCTTGAAACGGATTGAAGAAATTGGCGCAGCCGTATTGAGGACCGACATTCATGGAGCTGTTTCCTATCGTTTTAAAGGAAATTCAGGAACCTTTTCTACCTTTTTGCCATACACTGGACCATCACCGGAAAAAAATAAAATTTTCGGGCCAAAATAAAAAGGCCGCAGCGGCGGCCTTGGAAGGCATCCATTAAGAACCTATTGCATGGATGACTGTCGCGATTATGAACATGGTTGCAAAAAAACCGAAGGAAACAATGAAGCCCACCCCTGAATCAATCGCATCGTTTCGTTTGCTCTGGACGTTTTGTTCAAATTCGTTCACATGCTACCCCTCCCTATTTTCCATAATAGTATAAGCCATCCATTTAAAAAAATCCAGCACTGCATGCGCGGCCGCTTTTTGTCAGTACTTAACACAAATAGTTTACCCGTCTGGTGCGAAATATAAAAGCAATAAGGCGTTCCGCCGGCAGACAAGACCCGGGACTTGTCGGGCCGGCGTTCATATAAAATGGGGATCGGGTTTGGCTCCCGGTTCCCTTTGAATGCTTGTAAAATTGGACGGGCTTCTTTAGGATAGAGAGAGAAAAGGTGTAATCCATTTGGGGAGAGTTGCAGGAATGGTAATGGAAATATGGAAACAAATCAGGGCGAAGCAATTTTCTCCTGTTTATTTGTTATACGGGACAGAGCCGTTTTTAATGAAGGAAACAGGCCAGCTTTTGCTTGATCAGGTGCTTGGAGATGAACGGGACTTTAATTTTTCAACCTATGACATGGAGGAAACGCCTATTGAAGCGGCGCTTGAAGATGCGGAAACGTTTCCATTTATGGGTGAGAAAAAGATTGTCTTTGTCCAGAATCCAGTCTTTCTGACCTCGGAAAAACAGAAGGAGAAAATCGTACACAATCTGACAAGGCTGGAATCATACTTAAAGGAGCCTGCGCCGTACACAATTCTGGTGTTTTTTGCCCCTTATGAAAAGCTTGATGAGCGGAAAAAGGTAACAAAGGAATTAAAGCGGGCTGCCGCTACTGCTGAGCTGAAAAAACTTTCCGATCAGGAACTTAAACAATGGATTTCTGGCCAGGCGAAACGCAAGGGGTTTACAATCGAGCCGGAGGCAGTGGAGATCATTGCGGCGCTTGCCGGAACCAATCTGTTCATGCTGTCGAACGAATTGGACAAGCTTGCCCTGTATGCTGGGCCCGGCGGAAGGATTGATGCGGAGACTGCCGAAATGCTCATACCGAAATCGCTTGAACAAAATATTTTCAGCCTTACCGATAAGGTTGTCCAGCGAAAAACGGCTGATGCACTCCGGATCTACTATGATTTGATTAAGCAGAATGAAGAACCAATTAAAATACTCGCTCTGTTGGCTGGGCAATTCCGGCTCATTTATCAAATAAAAGATCTGGCTAGGAAGGGATATGGCCAACAGCAAATAGCCGGCTTGCTCAAAGTCCATCCATACAGGGTCAAGATGGCGGCGGGGCTTGCGGGAAGGTTTTCCGATGAAGAGCTCGCGGGGATGATTGGGCAGCTTGCCGAAGCGGATTACCAGATGAAAACCGGGGGTGCCGATAAATCCCTCCTTGTGGAAATGTTCCTCATGAAGCTCGGAAAACCATCGTGATAAAAAAAGTGAAAGCGCCCGTTTAGCGCACGACAGGACTGGAGGGCCCCTATCGTAGCGAGGGGGACCGAAGTAGACTAGGCGCTGGGCGCTTGAACTGGATAAATTCATTCTAATCTTCAATAAAAAAACAGCCTGCTCCTTTTTGGGAAGCAGGCTTTTTCACTCTTATAGAGCGTTGATTTTCTTTGCTAGGCGAGATTTTTTGCGGGCAGCAGCATTTTTATGGATAAGGCCTTTAGTAACAGCTTTGTCAAGCTGGCTAACCGCTCCTGCAAAAACTTCCTTCGCTGCATCAGCATCGTTCAGTACGATTGCGGATTCAGCTTTTTTAACAGCAGTACGCATTGCAGACTTTGCAGCTGTATTTTGAGCGTTGTTTGCTTCGTTTGTTTTTACGCGCTTGATTGCAGATTTAATGTTTGGCATTCCATTCACCTCCTAAAAAAAGAACCGAGACACTTCTATGAACTCGACATTTCACTTCCATAAACATAAATAGGAACAAAAGATATTTTATCAAACGCATGCAAATAATGCAATACTCACGGAATAAATTGTGTAAAACCAATTTCCTTGACAGCTTGAATGAATTGCCCAGATACAGGAAAACATAATAAGTAACATGAATGGCATTTTAAAATAGACTTGGGGGCATAAGTGCATGAGTGAGAAGTTCGATTTTCGTAACTATGGACTTAGGACAGACCTGGCCGTAGAAGCAAGGGAAATGGCAATCGCCGGCAGGGAGGGAACAATTGGGCAGGAACGGAATGTTTCCGAAATCGAGGGGGTCATCATTAAGGAAAAAGAAGTTGATGGCATGAAGGTCTCCCTAGTAGAGATAACAAAGGAAGGCGAAAAGCAGGTAGGCAAGAAGCCTGGCCGCTATCTGACGATTGAAGTCGCGGGGATCCGGCAGCAGGATACCGAGCTTCAAGAAAAGGTCGAAAAGCTATTCTCGGATGAGTTTGCTGCATTTTTGGAAAGCGCGGGAATCAGGAAGGAAGACTCGTGCCTCGTTGTCGGCCTGGGAAATTGGAATGTAACGCCTGATGCACTGGGGCCAATCGTCTGCGAGAATCTTCTCGTGACAAGGCATCTATTCGACCTGCAGCCTGAATCCGTAAAAGAAGGCTACCGGTCCGTCAGCGCACTGGCTCCAGGCGTCATGGGACTCACTGGAATAGAAACAAGCGATATCATCCACGGGGTCGTCGGGAAAACCAAACCGGGATTTGTGATTGCGGTTGATTCTCTCGCTTCGAGGTCGATAGAAAGAGTTAATTCGACTATCCAAATTTCCGATACAGGAATTCATCCAGGGTCTGGGGTCGGCAACAAACGGAAGGAACTCAGCAAGGAAACGCTTGGCATTCCAGTCATAGCAATAGGCGTGCCCACTGTTGTCGATGCTGTTTCAATTACTAGCGACGCCATCGATTTTGTCCTGAAGCATTTTGGCAAGGAGATGCGGGAAGGAAACAAACCGTCAAGGTCGCTCGTACCTGCCGGCATGACATTTGGGAAAAAAACAAAGCTGACGAATGAAGATCTTCCTGAAGAAGAGCATAGAAAAACATTCCTTGGCATTGTTGGCACCCTTGAGGAAGAAGAGAAGCGCCAGCTAATCCATGAGGTACTTGCTCCCCTAGGGCATAATTTAATGGTTACGCCAAAGGAAGTGGATGTATTCATCGAGGATATGGCAAACCTGATCGCGACCGGATTGAACTCGGCGCTTCACTCTGAAGTTGATCAAGGGAACGCGGGTTATTACACAAGATAAGCGCTGTTAATATTTGTGAGAATCTTGTAAATCGGGATGAGTGACGAAGATTTGAGGAAAATCCGAAAAGGAAGTCACTTAAATTCCGTTGAAGTCACTCAAACCCGGATGAGTGACATTGTTTGGGCAAAATGCGAAAAGGAAGTCACTCAAATCCGGATGAGTGACAGTGTGCGGGCAAAATGCGAAAAGGAAGTCACTCAAATCCGGATGAGTGACAGTGTGCGGGCAAAATGCGAAAAGGAAGTCACTCAAATCCGGATGAGTGACAGTGTGCGGGCAAAATGCGAAAAGGAAGTCACTCAAATCCGGATGAGTGACATTGTTCGGGCAAAATGCGAAAAGGAAGTCACTCAAATCCGGATGAGTGATAAAGTCCATATAATTGTGTAAAAAAAAAGGTCATCTTCA
>NZ_JAVFKJ010000014.1:0-135199 GCF_032667185.1 Neobacillus sp. YIM B06451
TGAGTGACATTGTTCGGGCAAAATCCGAAAAGGAAGTCACTCAAACCCGGATGTGTGACATTGTTCGGGCAAAATCCGAAAAGGAAGTCACTTAAATCCGGATAAGTGACATTGTTTGGGCAAAATCCGAAAAGGAAGTCACTCAAATCCCGTTGAGTGACATTGTTAGGGGAAAATCCGAAAAGGAAGTCACTTAAATCCGGATAAGTGACATTGTTTGGGCACAATCCGAAAAGGAAGTCACTCAAATCCCGTTGAGTGACATTGTTAGGGGAAAATCCGAAAAGGACGTCACTGAAATCCGGATAAGTGACATTGTTAGGGCAAAATCCGAAAAGGAAGTCACTCAAATCCGGATGAGTGACATTGTTCGGGCAAACTCCGAAAAGGAAGTCACTCAAATCCCGTTGAGTGACATTGTTAGGGGAAAATCCGAAAAGGACGTCACTGAAATCCGGATAAGTGACATTGTTAGGGCAAAATCCGAAAAGGAAGTCACTCAAATCCGGATGAGTGACATTGTTCGGGCAAAATCCGAAAAGGAAGTCACTCAAATCCCGTTGATTGACATTGTTAGGGTAAAATGCGAAAAGGAAGTCACTCAAACCCGAATGAGTGGCATTGTTCGGGCAAAATGCGAAAAGGAAGTCACTTAAATCCGGATGAGTGACATTGTTTGGGCAAAATCCGAAAGGGTAGTCACTCAAATCAGAATGAGTGAAAGATTTGCTCAAAAGCCGAAAAGGTGTCACTCAAATCGGCTAACACCAGCCAAACCGCAACAGAAACCCTCCATTAACTGAGGATCAGGTTCTACCAACTCTATCGGCGTCATAGGATTTACTAGAAAACCGGTTTCAGGCATCGCGTGTTTGGAACCGCTAGTAAATCAATTGGCGGGGATGGTGGAACGATGAAACACAGGTCGAACAATGCGCTAATCATATCAGGGACGGGCCTGGCAAAGGGAGTCGCCCTACTGGCCATCTTCCTTCTTAGCAGTTTTACCGCGAGTGGACTTCTTGCATCCATTGGTACGGCAAATACCCAAACTTCCCTTGGCATCGGACATTCGCCCGGTAAAATCAATACGGAACTGCTTTACCAATTCGCGGGATGGGAGAACCATTATTTCGCGAGCCGGGATGGAAAAGGAGCGAGTCCGAAGCTTGCAAATCTCTTTTTATCCGTATCGGCCAATATCAAGCTAGACGACCCGAGAAGCCTACTCGGCCGCGAATTGCCTGGTTTTTATTTGTTCGATAGCTGGATTGCCGTTGCGGGGGAAGGGACAAATTATACGAATATGCCGATTGAGTCGGCCCCGCCTATCGAAATAATGAGGGCGGAACGGGAGGCCGCGCTTCAGAACCTCAGCGAAATCCCCTTGACTGGCAAAAATGATAGTCCCCCATCTGCAAGATGGAAAGAGGGCGTGTTCATTTATTTCTCCCATAACAGGGAGTCTTATTTGCCCTATTTGAAAGGCGTAAAAGACCCAAACAGCGCCTACCATTCAAAAATCAACGTCACACAAATCGGGAATGTGCTGAAAAAAAGCCTTGAAGCAAGGGGAATTGGGACGACTGTTAATAAAACAGACATCAATAAAAACCTACTTGCCAAGAATTTGAGATATGAGCAATCGTATTTGGAAGCTAGGAATATTGTCAAAGAAGCGATGGCTACGAACAAGGACCAATATTATTTTGACATCCACAGGGATTCAAAACGGAAAAAAGACACAACCAAACTGATTAACGGTGCTTCCTATGCAAAGCTGGCATTTATTATCGGCGGCGACAATCCAAACTACAAAAAGAATTTGCAATTAGCAAAAGACCTACACGAGCTGCTCGAAAAGAATTACAAAGGGCTGAGCACCGGTGTGTGGGTAAAAAAAGGAAAGGGAACGAATGGGAAATTCAACCAGGACTTATCAGGCAATGCCATCCTCATTGAATTTGGCGGAGTCGATAATACATTCGAGGAATTAAACCGGTCCGCTGAGGCGTTTGCCGATGTTTTCGCTGATTACTTCTGGCAGGCTGAGAGTGTTGGACAACCGCTTGAACAGCCGACCGATAAAAAATAAAAGGAGGGAGCGGCATGAAGCTGTTTACATTAAAAGCGCTTGGGCTTGCCGCCATCATGTTCGCTCTAGCACTTGGGGGAATGCAGGCAGCAAATGGCGGAATCAACCGGATTAAGGGATACGGGGATTCGGGTTATAAGCAGCCTGTTTCATTTGAAAGAGATGGCCGGGAAGAATTGAAAGTCGGCATTATGGGCGAAGAGGCTGCCATAATCAGTTTGGATAAAAGGGCCCGGGAATCAGAAGAATCGAAAGGCTTCAATTTATTTTCTTCCATGGGCAAGGCGCTGACAAGCGTTTTGTCCGGAGCGATAAAAGGAATCCTCGAATTTTTTTCAAGGTAAGACCTTATCTTTTTTTGTCCGGCCATGTATGGCACGGGCATATTTTTTTGTATTGTTCCCTACACGGGCGGTAAGGGATGCCGCCCTTTCCTCTCATTTCCACTTCCAGAGAGAATCGTTGTCTATCTCCGCGAAGCAACCTTCACTTTTCATTGAAAGTTGATTTTTGTGCTGATATAATCAAAAATAGTCTACATGTGCGTAAAACAGGAGTGATCCCTATTGAATAGAGAAGAACGTTTGAAAAGGCAGTCGAAAATAAGGAACTTTTCGATTATTGCCCATATTGACCATGGCAAGTCGACACTTGCCGACCGAATCTTGGAAAAAACGAATGCATTGACCTCACGTGAAATGAAGGATCAGCTGCTTGACTCGATGGACCTTGAGCGTGAGCGTGGAATAACGATTAAGCTAAACGCCGTCCAGTTAAAATATAAGGCAAAAGACGGCGAAGAGTATATCTTCCATTTGATCGATACCCCAGGGCACGTCGATTTCACATACGAGGTTTCGCGAAGCCTCGCAGCATGTGAAGGGGCTATCCTTGTCGTGGATGCGGCGCAGGGGATAGAAGCCCAAACGCTTGCAAACGTTTATCTTGCCCTTGATAATGACCTGGAAATCCTTCCGGTTATCAATAAAATTGATTTGCCGAGCGCAGACCCGGAGCGAGTCCGTAATGAAATCGAGGAGGTCATCGGCCTTGATGCTTCCGAAGCGGTCCTTGCTTCAGCCAAAGCCGGCATTGGAATTGAAGACATCCTTGAGCAGGTAGTCAAACAGGTTCCCGCTCCGTCGGGAGATCCGGAAGCCCCATTAAAGGCCTTAATTTTCGACTCTCTTTATGATGCATACCGCGGCGTCGTTGCCTATATTAGGGTCGTAGACGGTACAGTCAAGGTTGGCGACAAAATCAAGATGATGGCAACCGGGAAAGAATTCGAAGTAAACGAAGTCGGTGTGTTCGCCCCTAAAGCTGAAGCACGCCAAGAGCTGACAGTCGGGGATGTCGGTTTCCTGACCGCTTCGATTAAAAATGTCAGCGATACTAGGGTCGGTGATACGATTACGAACGCAAAAGGCGGGGTAACTGAGCCGCTGCCAGGCTACCGGAAATTGAACCCGATGGTTTTCTGTGGATTGTATCCTATTGATTCTGCAAAATTTAACGATCTGCGCGAAGCCCTCGAAAAACTTGAGCTAAATGATGCTGCTCTCCAGTTCGAGCCTGAAACATCCCAAGCGCTAGGATTCGGTTTCCGTTGCGGATTCCTAGGCCTGCTCCACATGGAAATCATTCAGGAACGGATTGAGCGCGAGTTTAAAATCGACCTGATTACAACGGCACCGAGTGTAATTTATCATGTTGTTATGACGGACGGAACCGAGCTTAAAGTGGATAACCCATCCAATATGCCGGACCCGCAAAAAATTGATCATGTCGAAGAGCCATATGTCAAAGCAACGATGATGGCACCGAACGATTATGTCGGCGCGATTATGGAACTTTGCCAGCATAAGCGGGGTATTTTCATCGACATGCAATACTTGGATGAAAACCGTGTCAGCATTGTATATGAAATCCCGCTTGCCGAAATTGTTTATGACTTCTTTGACCAGCTTAAGTCGAATACAAGGGGCTATGCGTCCTTTGACTATGAACTGATTGGCTATAAGCCATCCAAGCTGGTCAAGATGGATATTCTGCTGAACGCGGAAAAGGTTGATGCCTTAAGCTTCATCGTCCATAAGGACTTTTCCTTTGAACGTGGAAAGGCAATTGTTGAAAAGCTGAAGGACCTCATACCAAGGCAGCAGTTCGAGGTACCTGTCCAGGCAGCCATTGGGCAAAAAATAGTTGCCCGATCCACAATAAAAGCAATTCGCAAAAACGTTCTTGCCAAGTGTTACGGCGGGGACATTTCCCGAAAACGTAAGCTTCTTGAGAAGCAAAAGGAAGGGAAAAAGCGGATGAAACAAGTTGGCTCTGTTGAAGTTCCACAGGAAGCATTCATGGCTGTCCTTAAAATGGATGACACCAAAAAGTAAACATGAACGAGATAGCAGGCAACCGCCAAATCAGGTGGTGCCTGCTTTTTTTATTTTGAAAGATACTATCCCCCCGCTGCCACGAAACGCTTGGCACTTTTTCCTACAATGATGAGAAAAAGCCGAAGATTTAATATTTTTGCAATGTAACCCTTTACAATTTTATTCGATTGCAATCCGAGAAGGCTTATACTTCAGTAGGGAACTTGGTTTGCCTAATCTTTGGTTTGGCCTATTCCGCCATCCAAAAGGGCAATTAGCAAAAAAAAATCGGGAGGATAGTAAAGTGATTTATACGATTATTAAAAAGAACTCCTATCAGGATTCGATCAACCTAATGTTATTAACAAATGCAATCTCCGCGACAGAAGGTGTTAACAAAGCCCAAATCATGATGGGAACTCCTTCAAACAAGGATATTTTCAGAGGAGCGGGATTGTATACAGAGGAACTTGAAGCAGCTCAGCCGAACGATATGGCGATTGTTGTCGACACAGAAGATGAAAAGCTGATTGATGAAATCCTCGTAAAAGTGGATGAATACTTGCAAAACCAGGCAACCACAAGTGCAGGGGATGAATATGAGACGGTCCGGACCTGGGACAAGGCAATCAAAGCCATGCCAGACGCGACTGTGGCATTGATTTCAGTACCTGGCACGTATGCGGCGGAAGAAGCTGAAAAAGCGCTGGACCTTGGCCTTCACCCATTCATTTTCAGTGACAACGTATCAATTGAAGATGAAGTGCGCCTAAAGAGAAAGGCACATGAAAAAGGTCTTCTTGTCATGGGGCCGGATTGCGGTACAGGAATCCTTGATGGCATTCCGATGGCTTTTGCGAATGTAGTAAAAAAAGGAAAAATCGGGATTGTCGGAGCATCCGGAACAGGCATCCAGGAAGTATCTGCTATCATCGACCGCCTGGGAGAAGGCGTCAGCCATGCAATCGGCACAGGCGGGCGTGACCTGAAAAGTTCAATTGGTGCAATCACCATGATGGATGGAATCCGTGCGTTGGAAGCCCATAGGCAGACAGAAGTTATTTGTATTATTTCCAAGCCGCCAGCAAAAGAAGTCCGCGATGAAGTTGTTGAACTGCTTCAGGCGGTTTCCAAGCCGGTTGTCGCCATTTTCCTTGGCGAAAAACCGACACAATACGAAGGCAATGTATACCAGGCTTATACCCTTGAAGAAACTGCACTGATTGCGGTTGACCTTGCAAAAGGAAACGAAGTGAAACCCGATTATAATACAGGATTATATGAAGTGGACCATATTGAGTTAAAACCAGAACAAAATGCAATTAAAGGCCTCTACTCCGGAGGTACACTCGCTTCCGAGGCTGCTGTGCTTATTTCCGACGCCCTTGGCCTAGGAACAGAAATTAAAAATGAAGACGGTTATGTTCTGAAAACTGGCCACCAGGTTGTCGTTGACCTTGGTGACGATAAATATACACAAGGAAAACCCCACCCAATGATCGACCCAGGAACACGGGCGAACTTCATTGAAGAGGCAGCAAAAGACGAGCACACAGCTGTAATCCTTCTTGATTTCGTTCTTGGCTACGGTTCTCACGATGACATGGCGGACGCGCTCCTTCCTTCTATTAAAAAAGCGGTTTCCTATGCAGAAGAGCAGGGCCGTAAACTTTATGTCATAGCTTCTGTATGCGGTACAGAAAATGATCCGCAAGATTTTCAGGGACAAAGGAAAAAGCTTGCCGAAGCTGGGGTTATTATTAAAGACAGCAACAACCAGGCAGTTCGCACCGCACTAGCAATTGTCGGCCTGAAAATCAATGATGTTGAAAAAGTTCATGTTGATGCCGCCAAACAGGAAAAAGAGTACAATTTCGAAGTTTCCAAGGAAATGGAAGCACTTGTTAACAATAAACCAAGTGTAATCAATGTAGGGCTAAAGAGCTTTACAGATTCAATCACAGCCTTTGGAGGCCGTGCGGTACAATTCGATTGGAGGCCAATCGCGGGTGGAAACGAAAAAATGAGAAAGATATTGAACCTCCTAAATAATTACCGCAGATAGGAAGGCGTACGATTGATTTTTGCCTGTAGCGCTTACTCACTTGATCCCTTGTTTGGGAATCAGCGGGCAAGTTTATAAGTCACCATTAAAAAAGACTGGGAGGAAGACTCATGCAATTCAAAACAATTGATGAAGCAAACAGAGCCGTCATTGAAAAAATCACTGGATCTGCGCCATTTCTTGTCGATGTTGTTCCGGCAAAAGAAAAAATCAAAGAATTAAACGAAGGGAAAGTCCTGCTTCATGCAGGCCCGCCAATAAAATGGGAAGAGATGACAGGACCGATGCAGGGATCCTGCGTCGGCGCCTATCTGTTCGAAGGCTGGGCTGAAACAGAAGAAGAGGCGAGAAGCGCGCTCGAAAATGGCGAGGTTACATTCATCCCCTGCCACCATGTAAATGCTGTTGGCCCGATGGGTGGCATCACATCTGCAAACATGCCGGTCCTAGTCGTTGAAAATCGTTCTGAAGGAAATGAAGCATATTGCACGATGAATGAGGGAATTGGGGCGGTCCTTCGTTTCGGGGCCTATTCCGATGAGGTGGTAAACCGCCTGAAATGGATGAAGGATGTTTTAGCGCCGACTATTTCAAAAGCATTGAAGCTAACGGAAGCTGGCCTTAACATCAACGTAATGATTGCCAAGGCAATTACAATGGGGGACGAATTTCACCAGCGTAATATTGCGGCGTCACTTATTTTCCTAAAAGAAATAAGCCCTTACATCGTACAGCTAGATATTGATAACAAGGAAAAGAATGAAGTAATTAAATTCCTTGCCGATACAGATCAATTTTTCCTGAACATCGCCATGGCTACTAGCAAGGCGGTTCTGGATGGTGCAAGAAAAATCCAGGACGGAACAGTTGTTACCGCTATGACCCGTAACGGAAAAGAGTTTGGAATCCGTATCAGCGGAATGGGCGATGAGTGGTTCACGGCTCCGGTTAATACACCGCAAGGCCTTTTCTTTACTGGATATTCCCAGGATGATGCAAACCCTGATATTGGTGATAGCGCGATTACCGAAGCATTCGGCGTTGGAGGCATGGCAATGATTGCAGCCCCTGGAGTTACTCGTTTTGTGGGCGCAGGCGGCTTCCATGATGCCCTTTCAACTAGCAATGAAATGATGGAAATTTGTATCGATCAAAACAGCAACTTCTCAATCCCTACTTGGGACTTCCAGGGTGCTTGTCTTGGAATCGATGCGAGGAAGGTTGTTGAAACAGGTATTGAGCCTATTATCAACACTGGGATTGCCCACAAAAAAGCAGGTGTGGGCCAGATTGGAGCAGGTACTGTCCGTGCTCCTAAGGAATGCTTTGAAAAAGCAATTGAGGCTTATGCAATTAAGCTTGGCCTAATCGAAAAAGAAGCTTAAGAGTTATTGACAAGGACCGGTGCCTTCAGGCTTGCTGAAGAAGTAACGTCATATGTCTACATGATTTTGGCCGTTGTCCAAAATGTCTATGTAAATTATGGCAAGCCTGGTCAAAAGGCACTAACACATGTTACGTTGGAAGAAGCAAAAAAATATGTTGAAGAAGACCAATTTTCAGTTGGAAGCATTGGCCCCAAAATGGAAGTGGCAATCAAATTCGCCGAGCAAAGCGGCAGGGCAATTATTTGCTCGCTTGACCATGCGGACCTGGCAATGGAAGGGACAGCCGGCACGCATATTATAAACTAAGTACATTTCCTAAAGATTATGGTATCTGCCTACGCTTAACATACACTTAAGCTTGGGCGGATGCTTTTTTATATCCATAACGGAGGAGGGGTGAAAATGAGGGAAGCCCGTTCGTTTAAAAAAGAACTTATTTATTCCTTTTTGACTATCGCATTTTTTTCCATTGCTTTTCTCGGGGCTTTTCAAATTTATCAATTATCTTCCCTTGTAAAAGAAAATCAAAAAAGCCAGTCGCTCACTACAAAATACCTCGCGGATTATATTAGCAATTATGTGTCAGAACATAAGAATATTATCCAGACAGAAGCGTTGAATGCAAGCAGGCTTTTTCAAGAAGGGGACATGGCGGAGATTCAAGCTCAGCTAAAGGATATAAAGGCGAACTATCCAGGCTTTGTGAATATGTATGTCGGCGACCAAAGGGGCCAATCCCTCGTTTTTTACCCTGAGGTTTATACGGATGGAGCAAAGGGGGAAAATCTTAATTTCAGTGACCGTTCGTATTATAAAGAATTATTGGAGACGAAAAAAACAGTTGTCACCCCTGTTTTTCATGGAAGGGGAGGAACCGACAAGCTGTTGGTCACGATTGTCTCCCCTATGTTTGATGGAAAAGGGGAGATGATTGGTTATGTACTTGGCGCTCTAGACCTGAACGCACTGGGAGAACATATTCAAAGGCGTAATTTTGGGGAAGAAGGTTATGCGGTCGTCGTTGACCAGAAAAAGAATGTCGTTGTGCACCCCCACTTCGATACGAGAAGGGAACTTGTTAACCTGTCGCAATCCGAAATAGCGAGATATATAGATTCCAGCGAAGCAGACAGGGGAAGCAGCTTTGTTCAACTGAAGAACCCTAGTGAGAACATTTATATCACCTATGAGAAAGTGGCCCCCTTCAATTGGACAGTATGGGTTGCCAAACCTTCCGAAGCGATTACAAAAACGTATAAAAATGCGCTTATCACCATTCTGGTGTTCCTCCTCCTGACAGCCTTTGTCATGGTTGGGGTATCCCTTGTCTTGACGAACAGGCTTGAAAAATCAATCCAAAGGCTGCTGGATTACATAAAGGATTATACGAAAGGCCTTAAAGCGAAGCATGTGAAGCCCGAGAAAATTCAGGGCCCAAAGGAAATGCGAGAGCTACTCTATTATTTTAATAATATGATTGATGAAGTTGAAAAAAATAGAAGCAGTTTGATTGAACTGAACAAAAGGCTTGAGGCGAGGGTGCAGGAGCGGACTGCCAATCTGGAAAAAAAGAATTCCGAGCTGAAAGCGGTAAATAAGCTGATCACGTCGGTTTCGACCGATAAGGACCTTGCTCAATTCATCCAATATTGCCTTCAGGAAATCGAACAATTCATGGACTATTCAATCCATGTTTGCATTAACGATTTGGCGGTGACCAACAGGTCGATTCATACGAACCAAAATTTGATGCAATACCTGAACGATCACATGGCCGGTGAGCAACAGTACATGGAACCAATCCAAATCGACAAGAGTAATCGAGGCTTCCTTGTTGTTGACCTTTCGGGAAGGCAAAGTATCTCAGTGAGTGACCAGGAATTCCTCAGAACATTTGCAGGCTCGCTCGCCGTCATGCTCCAAAACAAGTTCCTTTTTGAACTGACAAGAAACAAGCATGCCGTACTTAAGGCTGTCCTTGAAAGTATGTCCGAAGGCCTGATGCTTTTGAACAACCAAAAGGAAGTCGAATATGTGAATGAATTCTTCCTCAAGGTTGTTGCCCTTGAGGATAGTGGAGGACAAGAGGGTGAAGAAAATCCACTCGCCACTTTCGATGATGTTTTTAAGCGGTTCCTTCAACTGTTCGATGTGGATAAAGAAGACTTGTCGGCCTTTTTTGACGATGGCATTGGAGAACTGAAGCTTGAATATAAGCGGGCTTCCAAAAAACCGAAGTATTATTTGCTGCACAATTTTTCTGTCATGCTTGATGAAGAGAGGATTGGCGAAGGCCTCGTTCTTAGGGACATAACCAAGGAAGAGGAAATCGACCTGTTAAAAAACAACCTGATTTCATTGACTTCCCATGAATTCAAAACGCCCATCACGACCATAAAAGGCAGTGTCGAAACGCTGCTTCGCTCGGAGGTGGAATGGGATCCGGAATTCAAACAGGAACTTTTGGAAGGGGTACATGAAGATATTAAGAGGATTGAACACCTGGTGAATGACTGGCTCGATATTTCAAAAATAGACTCGGGTACAATGTACGTAGAGAGGAATGCGATCCGCGCGGACCATATAATCGAACTATCAATGGAATCGATTCCCGAGCAGTTTACGGAGGATGCTATCATTACATTTAAGAACCGTCTTGGAGAAGGTGCGACCTTCTTTGCGGATAAAATGCGTGTCCAACAGGTGCTTATCAATTTAATGACAAATGCGCTACGCTACAATGATTCAAGCCCTAAGAAAATCGACATCACCCTTGGCGAAATAGAAGGCTTTATTACTATTTCGGTCGCTGATAATGGTATCGGGATTTCAGAGGATCAGTTGGAAAAGATTTTTAACCGTTTTTACCAGGTAGATGTAACGGCTACAAGAAGGACTGGAGGAACTGGCCTTGGCCTTGCTATATGCAAAGGGGTCATGGATGCTCATGAAGGAAGAATAAAGGTCGAAAGCAAGCCCGGGAACGGCAGTGTCTTTACGTTATATTTTCCTGAAAAGGAAGGGGAAGAGTAAGTGAAAAACCAAAGGATTTGCATCGTTGACGATGAAATGAAAATTCTTAGATTTGTTTCCGCAAATTTGAAATCGATAGGTTACGAGGTTTCGACAGTAACCTCAGGTGATGAGTTGTTCGAGAAATATGATCTTATTTCACCCGATTTGATCCTGCTCGATATTATGATGCCTGGTCAGGATGGTTTCTACGTCCTGGAGAAACTACGCAAATTTTCGGATGTGCCTGTCATTATGCTCACAGCAAGGAGCAACCCGAAGGATAAGGTGCAGGGCCTGAATTTCGGGGCTGATGACTACCTGACAAAGCCATTTTCTCTCGATGAGCTTTTTGCAAGGGTCAATGCTGTCCTGCGGAGGAGCCAATTGGCGAATCCGGAAACGAAAAAGAATCAAACCTCTGCCGTACGGACCGGTGAACTGACAATTGACATGGGTAGCAGCCGCTGCTGGATCGGGGAAAAGGAATTTAAGTTGACCCATACCGAATATTCCGTTATGGAAATCCTCGCACTTAACCTGGACAAGGTTGTCCCCCATGAGACATTGCTGTCCGAGGTATGGGGTCCCCAATATAGGGATGATATCGATTATTTGCGAGTTGGCATTGCTAGGATCCGGAAAAAGTTAAAAGATGCCCTTGGCTCAAAAGAAGAATATATTGTAACGTATCCCGGCCTGGGCTATATGCTTAAGAGTATTTAAAAAAGTATTAGCGACACAGGTAAGCCCGTACAAGCATCAGCTGCTGTACGGGCTTTTTTATTCAAGATTCGGACCTTAGTGTCTTTCTTGTTCTACATTCTTTTACAATTGGTGTGTTCTATTGCCGATAGATTAAATCTTTTTAACTAATTTAATCTTTTTGCAATGTAACGGCTTACAAATTTTATTCGTTTGCAATGGCCTTTATCCTATATTGAATATGAACAATGCAATAATATTTAACTGGCATTTGCCACGTCTTAATTTAGGAGGAAGGTAAATGGAAAAAGTATCAAAGCTCAATGAGACGCCTGAGATTAAAGAAAAGGGCATTCCTTACTGGGTCAAAGTAGTTACAGTATTTTTCTTGGGGTGGATTGCACTCTATGCCACACGCGCGATACTTAACCCAATCATGGATGATTTACAGGTGGAATTCGGCTTAACTGCCGCGCAACTGGGTTTAATTAGCAGTATCTTCTTCATCGGCTATGCAGGGTTGAACGTTCCTTCCGGTATACTCGGTGATAAAATTGGCAAGAAAAAAGTATTGGTGCCAGGTGTTATTCTGTTTGGTATAATGGCTGCGGTTGCTGGGTCAATGCCAACATTCGGATTCTTTATGTTTGCCTGGCTATTGGTTGGTATTTTCCAAGGTTTCTATTACGGCCCGCAATACGGTCTTTCGTCCGAAGCGATTCCTGCCAAGCACATCACTGTAGGCAGCGCAATTATCAATAGCGGTATGGCATTTGGTCTTTCAGCAGGTTATTTTATTTCAACGTACACTGTTGATACACTCGGCATGAGCTGGAGAGCTCCGTTCTACGTCATTGCAATCCCTGTCGTGCTCATCGGCCTTGCCATGTGGTGGGTCATTAAAGATAAGCCGAAGACAAAAGAGGCAAAAGCTAGTGAAAATGGCGGCCAAAAGTTAAGAGTAAAAGATCTTTTCAGCAGAAACCTTATTTTTGCTTATATTACAATCTTCTGTGCGATTTACGCTTTCTTCGTCGTTGTTACATGGATTCCTTATTACCTTGAGCACGCACGTGGAATCAAAGGAACAGAAGTTGCTGTTGTATCATCACTAGTACCATGGGCAGCCATTCCAGGTTCGATTCTCTTCAGCTGGATTGCCGACAGAATGGGTAAACGCCGTCCGGTCCTACTGGTTATGATTCCGCTTTCAATTATTGCGATTGTTTCAATCGTTGCTTTTGACAATATGTATGTTTTATATGCAGCGCTAATTGGTTACGGTATCTTCGGTAAAATCAGCACAAACCCTGTCCTGGTGGCAGTCGTTGCCGATAACGCGCCAAAGCATGCTTTAGGCACGGCCTTTGGTTTATATAACTTTATCGGTATGTGCGGTTCCATCCTCGCTCCTTATATCACTGGATGGCTCACGGATGTTACTGGTTCATTGAATTCAGGATTCTACTTTGGTGGCATCCTACTCGTAATCGGTTTAATTTCTGTCATGTTTATTAAAGAAGATAACCGGCCTAACATTGAAGGTGCGGCAGCAAAATAATCTTTCAAAAATATGTACTTAGAAGCAGGGACCTTAAAGGTTTCCTGCTTTTTCTTTTTTAGTATAATGGGGTATTATGTATTAAGCTTTTCTACAAGAATGAGGTGTTTTCATTTGTATAAACAATCGCCGCAAGCGGCGTATATCCATATTCCTTTTTGCCAGCATATTTGCCATTATTGCGATTTTAATAAATTTTTCCTTCAAGGCCAGCCGGTAGACGAATACCTCGAAGCGCTTGATAAGGAAATGGCCCTGACACTTGAAGGTAATCCGGCCGAGGCGATGAAAAGCCTATTTGTCGGAGGGGGAACGCCTACAGCATTGAATGTTGCCCAGTTGGAAAAGCTTTGCAAAAGCATTAACGCCCATTTTCGGAAGCCACCGGAAATCGAGTACACTTTTGAAGGAAATCCAGGCGATCTTTCCTATGAAAAGCTCGCCATTCTTAAAAATAGTGGTGTAAATAGGCTAAGCATTGGCGTTCAATCGTTTAACGATGATTTGCTAAAAAAAATCGGCCGGAGCCACAGGGCGATAGATGTATATAAAACGGTGGAGGATGCAAAAAGGGCAGGTTTCGAAAATATTTCCGTTGACCTTATCTATGCGCTTCCTGGTCAAACGCTTGACGATTTCAGGGAGACGCTATCCGAGGCATTATCCCTTGGCCTTCCACATTTTTCCGGCTATTCGCTTATCATCGAACCAAAGACGGTTTTTTATAATCTGATGAAAAAGGGAAAACTGCCGCTGCCTGGCGAGGACGTGGAAGCGGCGATGTATGAGCTGCTAATGGATGAAATGGCTAAGCATGGCTATCGGCAATATGAAATAAGTAATTTTGCGAAAAAAGGCTTTGAAAGCCTCCACAATATAACATATTGGAAAAATGAAGAGTACTATGGATTCGGGGCTGGCGCGCACAGTTATGTTGGCAAAGTCCGCCGTTCCAACATCGGACCGCTTAACAGGTACATGACATCTCTTGATGAAGGGCGGCTACCTGTCTTGGAGGAAAACGAGGTAACAAAGGAAGAGGCAATGGAAGAAGAAATGTTCCTTGGCCTGAGGATGTCGGATGGAGTCAAAAAAGCTCATTTTGAAAAGAAATTCAGTGTACCACTTGAATCTGTTTTCCAATCCCAAATTGAAACTTTGTCGAAAAATGGCCTTATCGATGCAGAAGGGGAGAGCGTCTTTCTTACTCGAAAAGGAAAGCTTCTTGGGAACGAGGTTTTTCAATCATTTTTAATGTAATAGGCAATCCTATTTTGAATCGAAATCATTGACACGTTCGGACGGTTTTGGTACTTTATTAGTAGAATTAGCACTCGGGATAAATGAGTGCTAACAGGGGTGATGAACTTGTTAACAGATCGCCAATTGCTTATTCTTCAGGTCATTGTTGATGAATTCATCCGGTCCGCACAGCCGGTCGGTTCCCGGAGTTTGTCAAAGAAAGGGAATATTTCATTCAGTTCCGCGACAATCCGAAATGAAATGGCGGATCTTGAGGATCTTGGGTATATAGAAAAGACTCATACGTCATCCGGCAGGATCCCTTCAGAAAAAGGATACCGCTATTATGTCGATCATCTGCTGTCTCCAGAGAAAATCGACCAGAAAGACCTTACCAAAATTAAGTCGATTTTTGCCGAGCGGATTTTCGAATTTGAAAAAATCATCCAGCGTTCCGCCATGATACTGTCAGAAATGACAAGCTATACTTCTATTATGCTTGGGCCTGCGGTTGAGGAAAACCGGCTGAGAAAAATTCAAATTGTCCCTTTAAACAAAGAAACGGCGATTGCAATTATTGTCACAGATACTGGGCATGTAGAAAATAAGATGATTCAGCTTCCGGCTTCGCTCGATGCGGGAGATCTTGAAAAAATGGTCAATATCCTTAACGAAAGGCTTGCGGGTGTTCCACTCCTTGATTTACGGGATAAACTGTATAAGGAAGTGGCTGTTTTGCTTCGGCAGCATATTAGCAACTATGATCTGATGCTCCACCTCATTTCGGATGCTTTTAAAATGCCGGTCAGCGAAAAATTATTTTTCGGTGGCAAAACCAATATCCTCAGCCAGCCTGAATTTAATGATATATCCAAGATACGCAGCCTCCTGTCCATGATTGAGCAGGAGCAGCCTGTTTACGAATTAATCAAAAACAGCCCGGCTGGGATTACAATAAGGATTGGCCGCGAAAATGACAACCAGGCGATGGAAAATTGCAGCCTGATTACAGCCACTTATACAATGGGCGATGAAAGTCTCGGAAGCATTGGGATTCTTGGGCCAACCAGAATGGAATATTCACGGGTGGTAGGCCTGCTGAAAATCATCAGCCGCGATTTGTCTACAGTACTCACAAAGCTGTATCAAACGAAATAGCCTTGGAAATATTGAGTATGGGCGGATGCCTTATCCCGCCCTTTTTAATGGCCTTTTTCCGAGTCTTTGGCCATTATGGGCTTTTTTAGCAAGTTATGTTTTGGGGAAAATTCGAGTAGAAATAGACAGTTCCTTTAAGGGAGGTGAGCAAATTGACAGAAGAAAAGAAAACTGATACTACCCAGCCGGAAGATTTGGAGCAGAGAGAGAATGAGGCTGGAATTGAAGAAACTGCTGCCGAGCGCACTGAAGCGCCAGAAGGAACTGGCCTTTCGGATGAAAAGTGTGCTGAGCTTGAAAAAAAGCTTGAGGAAGCTGAAAATCGCTACTTTAGGCTGCAGGCTGATTTCGATAATTACCGGCGCCGAGTTAAAATTGATACCGAAGCGGCCGAAAAATACAGGGCACAGAGCCTGATTTCAGATATTCTTCCAACCCTGGACAATTTTGAAAGAGCATTGGGCGTGGAAGTTGAGGGTGAACATGCCGCATCACTGAAGCAAGGGATGGAATTGGTTTACCGTGGCTTGCTGGATGCGCTGAAGAAGGAAGGCCTTGAGCCAATCGAGGCAAAGGGCAAACCGTTTGACCCGAATTATCACCAGGCGGTCATGCAAGTGGAAGACGATGCTTATGAGTCAAATACAGTGGTTGAAGAGTTTCAAAAAGGGTATTTGCTAAAGGATAGGGTAATTCGTTATTCAATGGTAAAAGTGAATCAATAAAATTGCCTTTCTACATATTTGGAATTGGAGGAAAAGGATTATGAGCAAAATCATTGGAATCGACCTTGGAACGACCAACTCCTGTGTGGCCGTCCTTGAAGGGGGAGAACCTAAAGTAATCCCTAATCCGGAGGGTAACCGCACGACTCCATCCGTTGTTGCCTTTAAAAATGGCGAGCGTCAGATTGGTGAAGTGGCAAAGCGCCAGGCTGTTACAAATGCGAATACAATCATGTCAATTAAAAGGCATATGGGCACAACCCATACGGTGGAAATTGAAGGGAAAAAATACACTCCTCAAGAGGTTTCCGCAATCTTGCTTCAGTACTTGAAGTCCTATGCGGAAGATTATCTTGGCGAAAAAGTTACGAAGGCCGTCATCACTGTTCCTGCCTACTTTAACGATGCAGAGCGCCAGGCGACGAAAGACGCAGGCCGGATTGCAGGACTTGAAGTAGAAAGGATCATTAACGAGCCAACTGCTGCCGCGTTAGCTTATGGCCTTGATAAAACGGAAGAAGACCAAACAATCCTCGTATACGATCTTGGAGGCGGTACGTTTGATGTATCCATCCTTGAACTTGGCGATGGGGTTTTTGAAGTAAAAGCTACCGCTGGTGATAACCGCCTTGGTGGCGATGATTTCGACCAGGCTGTAATTGATTATCTTGTTGAACAGTTCAAAAAGGAAAACGGAATTGATCTTTCACAGGATAAAATGGCCCTTCAGCGCTTGAAGGATGCGGCCGAAAAAGCTAAGAAAGACCTTTCAGGTGTTACGTCAACTCAGATTTCATTGCCATTTATTACGGCTGGCGCAGCAGGACCGCTTCACCTTGATATTACATTGACAAGAGCGAAATTCGATGAATTGACTGCTGATCTTGTTGAACGCACGATGGGGCCTACACGCCAGGCATTAAGCGATGCCGGAATGTCTGCATCTGAAATTGACAAAGTCATTCTCGTTGGAGGTTCGACAAGGATCCCTGCCGTCCAGGAAGCAATCAAACGCGCGACCGGCAAAGAGCCACACCGTGGCGTAAACCCTGACGAAGTAGTTGCAATGGGCGCTGCCATTCAGGGAGGAGTCATTTCTGGAGATGTGAAGGATATCGTTCTTCTCGACGTAACCCCGCTTTCTCTTGGAATCGAAACGATGGGTGGCGTTTTTACGAAATTGATTGAACGGAATACAACAATTCCTACTTCTAAATCACAAATTTTCTCTACTGCCGCTGACAACCAGACTGCAGTCGATATACATGTCCTTCAAGGGGAAAGGCCAATGGCTGCGCACAACAAGACGCTTGGGCGTTTCCAATTGACCGATATTCCTCCGGCTCCACGTGGAATCCCTCAAATTGAAGTATCGTTTGATATCGACAAAAACGGTATTGTAAATGTCCGCGCGAAGGACCTTGGTACGAACAAAGAGCAGCAAATCACCATCAAGTCCTCAACCGGCCTGAGCGATGAAGAAATCCAACGCATGGTCAAAGAAGCGGAAATGAATGCCGAAGTCGACAAGAAAGCTAAGGAAGAGGCGGACCTCCGCAACGAAGCCGACCAGCTCGTCTTCACAACTGAAAAGACGCTAAAGGATCTTGAAGGCAAGGTAGACGCTTCCGAAGTGGCAAAGGCCAACGAAGCGAAGGATGCCCTGAAGGCCGCGATTGAGAAAAATGATCTGGATGAAATGCGCGCGAAGAAAGATGCATTGCAGGAAATCGTCCAGAACCTTTCTGTAAAGCTATATGAAGAAGCAGCAAAGCAGGCGCAGGCACAGCAAGGCCAGAATCCGGGTCCTGAAAACGCAGGCCCGAAAGACGACAACGTCGTCGATGCCGAATTCGAAGAAATCAAAGACGAGAAATAAGAAAAGCATAGGCGGCTTGACCAGGGGCAACAGGCTTAAGACGAGACGGCCAGAAGGCGTTCTTTGCCTTCTTGACGGATTGGCTTTAGACCCCGAGCCCCTAGCCGCTGCAGCTGGACAAAGAAAAGCGGAAGCAGCCGTTTAGCTCCGTATGCAAGACAATAGAAAAGCAAGGGTCTCGCCATGAGGTTCCTTTTTACATTGAAAAAGTCAAAGTCACGATATCCGGCTTTGGCTTTTTCTGTGGAATGCCTGGCGCAGTAATCATCTTTATATTGTTTAACACCCATGCGAATGCTACAATTATTTTTATGTGAGATTTTCGGGAGTGGTTAGATGAGCAAAAGGGACTATTATGAAGTACTTGGAGTCGGAAAGGATGCCTCCAAGGATGAAATCAAAAAGGCATACAGGAAGCTTTCCAAACAGCTCCATCCTGATGTTAACAAGGAACCTAATGCCGATGAGAAATTCAAGGAAGTAAAAGAGGCATATGAAACGCTCAATGACGACCAAAAGCGCGCCCACTACGACCAGTTTGGGCATACCGATCCGAACCAGGGGTTTGGTGGTTTCGGAGGTGGAGCCGATTTTGGCGGCGGCTTTGGCGGTTTTGAAGATATATTCAACACTTTTTTTGGCGGAGGGGCAGCCAGGAGGCGTGACCCAAATGCGCCAAGGCAGGGCGCGGACCTTCAATATACAATGACTGTGACATTTGAGGAAGCCGCTTTCGGAAAAGAGACAGACATTGAAATACCGCGTGATGAAACATGTGGAACATGCCATGGCTCGGGTGCGAAGCCAGGCACTCACCCTGAAACATGCGGCCACTGCCATGGGACTGGCCAGCTGAATGTCGAACAAAACACACCATTTGGCCGTATAGTCAACCGTCGGGTTTGTTCATACTGCAATGGTACAGGAAAGGAAATTAAGCATAAGTGCGCGACCTGTGGCGGAGAAGGAAAAGTAAGGAAACGCAAGAAAATCCATGTGAAAATTCCAGCGGGAATCGATGACGGGCAACAGCTGAGAATGGCTGGCCAGGGAGAAGCCGGTGTCAATGGCGGGCCACCAGGGGATTTGTACGTTGTTTTCCACGTCAGGCCACATGAGTTTTTCGAGCGCGAAGGCGACGATGTCTACTGCGAAATGCCTTTGACATTTGTCCAGGCATCGCTTGGAGATGAAATTGAAGTTCCAACTTTGCACGGGAAAGTAAAGCTAAAAATCCCTGCCGGAACGCAAACGGGAACCAAATTCCGTCTACGCGGAAAAGGCATTCCGAATGTCAGGGGCTATGGCACAGGCGACCAGCATGTGATTGTCAGGATTATCACCCCTACAAAATTGACGGACAAACAAAAACAGCTTCTTCGCGAATTTGCAGAAATAAGCGGGAACGCGCCGCTAGGCGATCATGAAGAAAGCTTTTTTTCAAAAGTAAAACGCGCCTTCAAAGGCGATTGAGAGTGGGGCAGGCAAGATGAAATGGTCTGAAATCAGCATCCATACGGCGAATGAAGCAGTTGAACCGATTTCCCATATCCTCCATGAAGCTGGGGCAAGCGGGGTTGTCATTGAAGACCCATTTGAGCTTATTAAAGAAAGGGAAGATCAGTTCGGGGAAATTTATCAGCTCGATCCGAATGATTACCCGGAGGAAGGCGTTATTGTGAAGGCGTACCTGCCAGTAAACAGCTTCCTTGGTGAAACGGTCGAAGCTATTAAGGAATCAATCAATAATCTAATCATTTACGATATCGATATCGGGTTGAACAAAGTTACGATTTCTGAAGTGAACGAGGAAGAATGGGCGACCGCCTGGAAAAAATACTACAATCCTGTGAAAATTTCAGAACGGTTCACGGTAGTTCCGACGTGGGAAGAATATACACCCGTGAATAGCGATGAATTGATTATTGAACTTGATCCGGGAATGGCTTTCGGTACAGGGACCCATCCAACAACTGTCATGTGCATCCAGGCTCTCGAACGGACTGTAAAGCAGGGGGATGAAGTGATCGATGTGGGCACTGGGTCCGGTGTCCTAAGCATAGCTGCGGCATTGCTTGGCGCCTCTTCCATTAAGGCGTATGATCTTGACGAAGTGGCCGTTAAATCAGCTAGGCTGAATATTAAGCTGAATAAGGTCCAGGACAGAGTTTTGGTTGCTCAGAACAATTTGCTTGACGGGATAGAAGAGCGTTCAGCTGATGTTGTTGTGGCCAATATTCTTGCCGAAGTTATTTTGCGATTTACAGACGATGTGGCCCGCGTCCTGAAACCAGGAGGCACCTTCATCGCTTCTGGGATCATTCAGGCCAAAAAGGATTTGGTGAAGGATGCAATCATAAACGAAGGCTTTTCAATTGTAGAAACAATTGTAATGGAAGACTGGGTTGCGATTATCGCCCAAAAGAAATAATTTTTTGCTCGAGGCGTCCGCTTTTTCCAGGCGGATGCTTTTTTTTGTGTAACTGGAAATTGTACGTCGAGGTTGCATCATGTTGGGCAGAGGCTGTTAAATTCACGGCATATGAGTCCAAAGAAGCCTCATGCTTGGACACAAAACGTAAAAATCATGGGGTATGAGTCCAAAGAAGCCTCAAGTTAAATCTCTGGGTCCTCTTTTACAATAAGAATGGTTAGTAAAATGGCTTTAGAGTTATCAATGAACAGGGTTGAGCATCGTTCGGAAAGGTGAGCACTGCTAATTCGCCCTGTTTTTAAAACGATTCACCCCGTTTTTTAGCTTATTCGCCCCGTTTTTCAAGTGATTCGCCTTTATCTAAATTTTCATACAATTAAAACACCTGTAATCACACAAAATAAAGTGACTTTATTAGTAACTTTTAGTAAAATAGAAATATTGCTTACAGAGGGGTGCTTCACGTGCAGCGCTATTTTGTTGAAAAAATGGAAGATGACCGCTTCATCCTGGAAGGGGATGACCGTTTCCACATTGTGAAGGTGATGCGGATGGGGATAGGCGATCAAATCATTTGTGTCAGCCCAAGCGGGAGGAGCGCTGTATGCGAAATTGCAGAAATTACCGGTGAAATGGTAGCCGCGGACGTTGTAAAATGGAATGATGAAACCACTGAATTTCCTATTCGTGTGGCGATTGCAAGCGGACTTCCTAAAGGGGACAAGCTTGAATGGATCATCCAAAAGGGAACCGAAATGGGAGCCCACAGGTTCATCCCATTTTCCGCAGCGCGCTCCGTCGTAAAGTTGGACGAAAAAAAATCGGGCAAGAAGGCGGAACGTTGGCAGAAAATTGCCAAGGAAGCAGCTGAACAATCACACCGCAACATTTTGCCTGAAGTTTCTGCTCCGGTCGATTTTCGCACTCTGCTCACTGAGTCCCAAAACTATGATGCAAAGCTCGTAGCATATGAGGAAGAAAGCAGGATTGGGGAAACTTCCGTGTTCTCAGAAACACTCGCGAAATTAAAGCCCGGCGATTCCCTGTTAATTGTTTTTGGGCCGGAGGGAGGGCTTTCCGAAGGGGAAGTCAATCTTCTTAAGGATCATGGCTTTCGGCTTTGCGGTCTTGGACCACGAATTTTAAGGACGGAAACCGCCCCGCTCTATGCGCTGGCGGCGATATCCTATCATTTAGAATTAATGAGGTGAGTTTACATGCCTACAGTCGCGTTTCATACTCTTGGATGCAAGGTGAACCACTATGAAACTGAAGCAATTTGGCAATTGTTCAAACAGGAAGGCTACGAGCGCGTTGAATTCGAGTCTTCTTCTGATGTATATATAATCAATACGTGCACGGTCACGAATACAGGTGATAAAAAGAGCCGCCAGGTAATCCGCAGGGCGATCCGGAAGAACCCGGATGCTGTTATTTGCGTTACCGGCTGCTATGCCCAGACATCACCGGCTGAAATCATGGCGATTCCGGGAGTGGACATTGTTGTCGGGACACAAGACCGCGTGAAGATGCTGGACTACATCGCCCAGTACAAGCAAGAGCGCCAGCCAATCAATGGCGTGCGTAATATTATGAAAAACCGGGTCTATGAGGAGCTGGATGTTCCCGCGTTTACAGACAGGACACGGGCATCGCTGAAAATCCAGGAAGGCTGCAACAACTTCTGCACCTTCTGTATCATTCCGTGGGCGCGCGGCCTTATGAGGTCACGTGACCCGAAAGAAGTTATCCGCCAGGCGCAGCAGCTTGTCAACGCCGGTTACAAGGAAATCGTCCTGACCGGCATCCATACGGGCGGCTACGGGGAAGACCTGAAGGATTATAATCTGGCAGCCCTATTAAGGGATCTTGAAGCAGAGGTTAAAGGGTTAAAACGCCTTCGCATTTCATCGATTGAAGCGAGCCAGAATACCGATGAAGTCATCCAGGTAATCAATGATTCGAAACTTGTGGTCCGCCACCTGCATATTCCGCTGCAATCCGGGTCTGATACTGTTTTGAAACGGATGCGCCGAAAGTATACGATGGAATTTTTCGGAGAAAGGCTTGACCGTTTAAAAGAAGCACTTCCAGGCCTTGCTGTCACGTCCGACGTTATTGTTGGTTTCCCGGGTGAAACAGAAGAAGAGTTCATGGAAACCTACAATTTTGTCAAGGAACATAAATTTTCCGAGCTTCATGTCTTCCCGTACTCGAAGCGGACAGGCACCCCTGCCGCGAGGATGGAAGACCAGGTTGATGAAGAAGTGAAAAATGAGCGCGTCCACCGCTTGATTGCCCTTTCGGATCAGCTTGCCAAAGAATATGCGTCTCAATTTGAAGGGGAAGTACTTGAAGTGATTCCGGAAGAGGAATTCAAGGAAGGCGGCCAATCTGGTTTGTATGTCGGCTATACCGATAATTACCTGAAGGTTGTATTCCCGGCCACCGAGGAAATGGTCGGAAAGATTGTAAAGGTGAAAATTACTAAAGCTGGCTATCCTTATAATGAAGGCCAGTTTGTCCGCGTCATGGAGGACGTAGAAGCCCCAGTTAAGGAAGCAATCGGATAAATCAGCAAAGGCTGCCCTGTGTGAATCAAGGGGCAGCCTTTCCTTTTTTAAAAAATAGCCTTCACACCCTATTTAGCGTGGAAATACATAATCATCCTCCCGAATCTTTCCGCGAAAGGCAGTGCCAGCAAAGAAGTCGCAACATTGAAGATAACGCTGATATGGGCGAGCTGGACATCAGGCGATTTGGCGATGGCAGGCCCCAGATTACCAAGCGAGGGAATGAGCGGTATAAATAGCAGGACGCCAATGACATTCAGCCAAACATGGGCGAATGCTGCTAGCCTTGCTTCCTCGCCGCCTCCGATTGCCGCGATTAGCGCGGTAATGCATGTCCCGATATTCGCCCCAAGCATGACGGCAATCCCCGCCTCGAGCCCGAGAACGCTGGAAGTAAGGAACCCCATCGCTATTCCTGTCATTGCCGTACTGGACTGGATAATGGCGGTCATGAGAGCTCCGGCCGCTATGCCCACGAGGATATGCTCGTTTAAAGACAAAAGGAGCTTATGGACGGCCTCTACAGACGTCAGGGGCAGCGATAATGCCTCGAACCCTTTCATAGCCGTAAAGACAGACGCAATGCCGAGGAGGACCATCCCGGCACTTCTCCAAACGACCTTCCTTGTGAAAATTAATATACCGCCGGCAATTGCGATTGGAATCAGGATTTTTCCCAAATCAAAGGTAATTAATTCCGTTTTGAACGTTGTCCCGATATTCGTTCCCAATATAATCCCGATTGATTGGGGAAAGGTGAGAATTCTTGCGGAAATCAATCCTATCGCCAAAACCATGACAGTCGAGCTGCTTTGGAGGACAGCTGTAACCAATGTGCCGGTGGCCATACCCTTGAATGGGGTGCTCGTCAATTTTTGGAGCAGCCGCTTCAGCCGGTTCCCGGAAATATTGAACATCCCGATCCTGATAATGGTCATCCCAAAAATGAACAGCCCAATGCATAAACAAAATAAAACAATGTATTTCACGGCATCCACTCCCTTTACCAGTCTATGGCCTGTCCGGGGAGAGAATGATTCTTTTTTTCTTTATGGTCGCCGTTTGGGCTTATTAAATCGGGATTATTTTAAAAAAGATGGACACTAAACTTCATCCAGAACGTAAATTCAGTTGACCTCAATAACAGGTTGTATTATAATGGCAAAGTACATGGATTTCCATGTGTTTGATGTGAGTGTGTTGTGTTCGGAGGGAGGGAAAGAGAATGTCTAAAACCGTCGTTCGTAAAAACGAATCGCTTGAAGATGCTCTTCGTCGCTTCAAACGTACAGTTTCTAAAACTGGTACATTGCAAGAAGCTAGAAAGCGCGAATTCTACGAAAAACCAAGTGTAAAGCGTAAGAAGAAGTCTGAAGCAGCCAGAAAACGTAAGTGGTAAGAGAGGGTGGACCTATGAGTCTTCTCGAGCGTTTGAATAATGATATGAAACAAGCGATGAAATCAAAAGACAAAGACAAGCTTACCGTTATCCGGATGATCAAGGCCTCCATGCAGAATGAAGCCATTAAGCATGGCCGCGAATTGACCGGGGAAGAAGAGCTGACTGTCCTTTCACGCGAAATGAAACAACGGAAAGACTCCCTTCATGAATTTGATAAAGCAGGTCGTCCTGACCTTGTTGAAAAATTGCGCCAGGAACTTTCGATTGTGGAACTTTACATGCCTCAGCAGCTTTCCGAAGAGGAACTGGAGGGAATTGTGAAGGAAACAATTGCGGAAACCGGTGCAAGTTCCAAAGCGGATATGGGAAAAGTGATGGCTGCCATCATGCCAAAGGTTAAAGGCAAGGCAGACGGTTCACTTGTTAATAAACTTGTGCAACAACACCTTTCATAATTCAACTGACATCAATGGCCGCAGGCGAAAGCCTGCGGTTTTACTATGAGTTGATAAAGCCAAATTTTGTATTAGAGTATTGAAACTTTCAGGCCCGTGTTACGTACATAATAGAGCAAGAGATTTAGGGAGGGGGATAGGAATGACCGAATTTATTACAGACCCTATTGTTGTAACTGTGTTGCTGTGCATAGCAGGGATGGCGATGGTCCTGGAATTGTTTTCACCAAGAATTGGCTTGCCGGGGCTTGTCGGCCTCTCCGCGCTGCTGCTGTTTTTTTACGGCCACTTTATGGCCGGACTAGCGGGTTTTGGTACGCTCGCCCTTTTTATCGCAGGCATTATTCTAATTTTCCTTGAGTTTTTCCTTCCGGGCGCGGTAGCCGGAACACTGGGGATTGCGGCGCTGGTGGGAAGTTTATTCATGGCGGGGGAAAACACATTTCAGATGGGGGTTTCACTGCTTATCTCGCTATTATTTTCAATTGTCTTATTCATATTGTTAATAAAAGTGTTCCATAAAAAAATGACCATTTTTAATTCAATGGTCCTGTTTGACACAGCCCGAAAGGAAGATGGCTATGTTTCGAACGAAAACAGGAACGACCTTATGGGCAGGGAAGGGGTTGCGCAGACCGTCCTGCGTCCTGCCGGCACCGCAATTTTCGGCAATGAACGGGTCGATGTGGTAACGGAAGGGTCCTTCATTGCGAAAAATGCAAGGATTAAAGTAATTGAAGTTGAGGGTCCACGTGTTGTAGTAAGGGAAATAAAGTGAAGCAGCCAAAACAAAACGGAAAGTTGGCTTCACAGCATTTCACCTATTAGGATATAGAATGAAGGAGGATGAAACTTTATGACAAATGAAGCTGTTTTTATTATTGCGATTGTAGCGGTCGCGGTCATTTTATTCGGGATATTGCTGTCTTTCGTCCCGGTCATGCTATGGATATCAGCTCTTGCGGCGGGTGTAAGAGTGAGCATTTTCACCCTAATCGGGATGAGGCTCCGCCGCGTGACACCGCACCGGGTCATCAACCCGCTTATTAAGGCACATAAAGCGGGCCTAAATGTTTCGACGAACCAGCTTGAGAGCCATTATTTGGCCGGGGGAAACGTGGACAGGGTCGTAAACGCGCTTATTGCCGCCCACAGGGCGAATATCGAGCTGTCGTTCGAACGAAGCGCGGCGATTGACCTTGCCGGGCGTGACGTGCTTGAAGCAGTACAAATGAGTGTTAACCCAAAAGTTATTGAAACACCATTCATCGCAGGGGTTGCGATGAACGGTATTGAAGTGAAGGCAAAAGCTAGGATTACAGTACGCGCGAACATTGACCGTCTTGTTGGTGGCGCCGGTGAAGAAACCGTTGTCGCCCGTGTCGGTGAAGGCGTTGTCTCGACGATTGGTTCTTCCGAGAACCATAGCAAGGTACTTGAAAATCCAGATCTGATTTCCCAAACAGTTCTATCGAAGGGCCTTGATGCAGGAACGGCATTTGAAATTCTGTCCATCGATATCGCGGATGTTGACATTGGCAAAAATATCGGAGCTGAGCTTCAAACTGAACAAGCCGAGGCCGATAAGAAAATTGCCCAGGCAAAAGCTGAGGAGCGCCGCGCGATGGCGGTAGCGAGTGAGCAGGAAATGAGGGCCAGGGTAGAGGAAATGAGGGCGAAGGTTGTCCAGGCGGAGGCTGAAGTACCGCTCGCGATGGCGGAAGCACTGAAAACTGGCAACATCGGCGTCATGGACTACTTTAATTTCAAGAATATCAACGCCGATACCGATATGAGAGATTCGATCGGCAAAATGGGCAAGGATAAAAAAGATGGCCAGTAACAGCCTGGAACTGCTGAAGGCAGGGAAGGAGGCTCCTAATGGAAAGGCTTTTTGAAAATCCAATCCTATTGTTTGTGTTAATTGCAATAATATCTTCCATGTTCTCAAAAATCAAAGCGAAACCTGAAAACAAAAACAAGCGTCCTGGCAGGCTTCCTGAGCTAGCTCGAGAGCTGCAGGAAATGTATGGCGAAGTAACCAAGGGCGAACAACGGGATACCGACAGGCGACCCGAAAGGCGAGAGAAGCCCCAGATACAAACGCAATCCCGGAAGGCCGAAGCTGTCCGGGAGGCTGTAAACCAAGCTCCCGTATTGGCGGCAATCGAAAAAGGTGAACAATCCAATAGGCCCCTGCTTCAGGATACGGACGAAGGCAAGGACACGAAGGAAAAGTCCATAGTGGCGGCAACGGAGAAAAATCTTGCAGATGCCGTTGTGTGGGCGGAAATTCTCGGCCCGCCCCGATCAAAAAAACCTTATTTCAAAAGATAGCCGGATTGCCCTGCTTTTAGAGCTTGGATAGAAAAACAGGTGCTAGAACCTTCTTTCATTTCATAAATATATGGAGTGAAAGGAGGTTCTTTTTTTATGGCAAAAAAATGGGGCCAGCGCCTCCGAAAATGGGTTGCAGCAAAGATGGATCTTCCCCAGGACGTCATGATGGATTTGCCAAGAATTACAATGATTGGCCAAATCCATATTTATGTCGAAAACCATCGCGGGCTGCTTGCCTTCACAGACAGGGAAATAAGGCTGCTGCTGAAAAAGGGGCAGCTTTTAATAAAAGGAAAAGCATTTGTTATTAAAACCATCTTGCCTGAAGAAATTTTGCTCGAAGGAAAAATTGAACAGGTTATTTATATTCAGGAAGATGCCGGGGGGCCAAAATGAAAAATCAGTGGGTGGAGTTTTTATCTGGCAAAGTGACGGTGAAGCTTACTGGCAGGGGAATCGAGCGTTTCCTGAATGTACTGGCAAAGAACGGAATTCAAATATGGAATGCTAGGAGAATTTCTCCCGAGGCAGTCCATTTTACGATGCGCCTTGGCGACGCCTTGCGAATCCGGAAGTTTGCGAGGGGGAGTGGATGCAAGGTGTCTTTCATCAGAAGGAAGGGAGCTCCTTTCCTTTTAAAAAGGCTCCTAAAGAATAGCGGGTTTTTAATTGGCGCCGTCTTTTTTTTCTCTGTAATTATGTTGTTATCAAATATCGTTTGGGGTATAGAAATAAAAGGAGCAAAACCCGCGACCGAATATAAGATTCGCCAGGAACTGGACAAGCTTGGGGTAAAAAGAGGGAAGGCGATGTTTTTCCTTGAAAGCGTTGAAACAATACAGAAGGAGCTGACGAATCGGGTCGAGGCAATTACCTGGGTAGGGGTTGAACTCCGCGGTACCACCTTCCATTTTCGTGTTGTCGAGAAAAAACAGCCAAAGGATCCAGAATCGATTGGACCGAGGCACTTGATTGCAAAAAAGGAAGCGGTGATTACAAATTATTTTATCGAAAAAGGCCAAAAGCTTTTTGAGGTAAGTGACCGTGTCGTGCCCGGACAGCTCCTTGTATCCGGGCTCATTGGAAGGGAAGGAGCGTTTGAAGCGGTGGCCGCAAAGGGTGAAATCTGGGGTGAAACATTGTACAGGGGGGAGATCGAACTTCCCTTAGCCGCTACATTCCAGGTATTTAATGGCCAGGAGCAGCAAAAGCATTTTCTGCACGTTGGCAACTTTGAGTTTCCAATATGGGGATTCGGGAAAATAAACTTTAAGAATTACGAAACAGAAACATCCGCCGCACGAATGAAACTATTCAAATGGGAGCTTCCTATTGCATATGTGAACAAGACGATGCGGGAACGAGAAGAAGTAAGAAGGATTTACTCTGGCAAAGAGGCGACTGAAAGGGCTTCTGAGCTGGCTAGGGCAGATATAAAAAAACATATAGATGAAAATGCTATGATAAAAGGTGAAAAAATTTTGCACAGCACGATTGTGAATGGTAAAGTAAAGCTGTCAATTCTTTATACAGTTGTAGAAAATATTGCGATAGGACAACCCATTATCCAAGGAGACTCATGAATGACTGAAAATTCAAGAATGATTCAACTTCAGCTTGATAATCCAAATGAGGCAGTTACTCTTTTTGGAAACTCGGATTCAAACCTTAAAATTTTGGAACAGGAGCTTCAGGTTTCGGTCATATCCAGGGGCGAGGCCGTCCATGTGGCGGGACCTGAGGAAAACGCGGAACTGGCCGCCTCGGTGCTTGATAAGCTCGTGCATGTCATCCGGAAAGGCATTGCTATCGGGCAGCGAGATGTACTTTATGCGATTGAGCTTGCCAGGAAGGGGACTCTGGACTACTTCGAAAATTTATTCGAGGAGGAAATCGCCAGGAACGCCCGGGGCAAAGCGATAAGGGTCAAAACGATTGGGCAGGGATATTATATCAATGCCATTAAAAAGAATGATATGGTATTCGGAATCGGGCCTGCTGGTACTGGAAAAACGTATCTTGCTGTCGTCATGGCGGTGGCCGCCCTCAAAAACGGAACCGTGAACAAAATCATTTTGACAAGGCCGGCTGTCGAAGCGGGGGAAAGCCTTGGTTTCCTGCCGGGGGACCTGAAGGAAAAGGTTGACCCGTATTTGAGGCCCCTCTATGATGCCCTCCATGATGTACTTGGAATGGAACATACCGTCAGGCTGATTGAGCGGGGAACGATTGAAATTGCCCCGCTTGCCTATATGAGGGGAAGGACACTGGATGAGGCGTTCGTCATCCTGGACGAAGCCCAAAACACAACCCATGCCCAGATGAAAATGTTCCTTACCCGCCTTGGGTTTGGATCAAAAATGGTCATAACCGGGGACAAAACCCAGGTAGACCTTCCGAAAGGCGCGAAGTCCGGATTGTTTTCGGCCGAGGAAATCCTTGATGGAGTCAGGGGAATCGCTTTCGTCCGCCTTGAACAAAGCGATGTTGTCCGGCATCCTCTCGTCGGGCGAATCATCGAGGCATATGGCAAAGTTGAATGACAGGCTGCTCCATTTGGGGCAGCTTTTCCAATTCATCACTTTTCCCGGTAATCTATGTATTCTCCTATCTTCCGGTTTCTCTCTTTCATTGTTTAGGCAATTTTAAAATTGAACATTTTGGTTAACTCAAAATAAGTTATTGTAATCCAGCTCCACAAGGAAAGCTACGGCAGCATAGCATCGCACGAAGGAAAAGTGTTTTTCTTTTCCGAGGAGCGCCTAGCCCCTCGAGGTCATAAGCCGGTTCCCTCCGGAGGGCAGGCCCGTCCTCGGAAATGCCCGCATTTCCTTCGTGCGTGGGCCTATTCAGGGATGCCATTCAATGTCCTGCGGGCCCCGTCTTATGCTGGTCGGGGCTGACCACTAAGGAAAGCTCCTAAGAGTAATCATCGCAGTGACAGGCGGTCTTTGTCTGTCACGAAGGCGCTTCCGCATTTTGTTCTTCTGGAAATATAAGTGAAACTTGCTGGAAAACCTGTTATGATTTTGAAAAGGGAAGCGATGCCAGTAAATTCAGGAAACACATAGAGAGCAAATTGAAAGAGCCTCGCTTTCGGGAAAGGGGAACCAGTATGGTTATGCTTCGGTACCAGTTTCAGAAAATTAAACGGCTGCTTGATATAGCTTTTTTCCGCATTCTTTTCTTTGCCCTTATCGGGGTAATCCTGTTTTTGGCGATGTATGGGAATGTGAAACCGGATAAATTAAAGCTTGGGCTTTTTAACATTGCGGAAAAGACAGTAGTATCGCCGATTACTGTTGAGGATAAAGAAAGTACAGAGGAGAAACGTAAGCAGGAACTTGAACGTGTCAAGGGGGTATATACGCTAAAAAGTGAGTATACCCAAAACCAGGTCGATTTGGTGGCCTCGATTTTTGATACGGCAATCAAGGTTAACCAGGAAATACAGGAAGAATTGAGGAAACCAAACGAGGACGGAGAATCCAGCGGCCCAAAGCCCGCTACATCCAAGGAAGTTCCGGTTGCCGACAAGGTGAAAAGGCTAAAAGAGAGGCTTACCCAATCTGTTATTGAGGAATTGCCGGATGAGGCTTTTATCGCACTTGTTTCCGCCGATAAAGGGCAATTGACAATCGCCAAGGACCTTACGGTAACGGCTGTCAATAACGAAATGAGTAAACCCATCCCGGCTGATGAGGTTGAAAATTCGAAAAAGAAAGTTGAAGAGGAATTGAAATTTTCAACGTTAACGCCCGGACTGAAACGGGCCGCGATTCTTTTGGGAAGGTACGCGGTTATCCAAAACGAGTTTTATGATCCGCAGGCAACGGAGGAAGCGCGTAGGCGTACCGCAGAAACCGTGGAGCCAGTCAAAATCCTCGAAGGGCAGGTAATTGTCGAAGAAGGCGAATTGATCAGCCATGAAATTTACAGGCAGCTCAAATTGGCTGGCCTTCTGGATAGCCAGGATTCAAAGAAGCCGCTTCTTGGGCTGCTGTTCCTGATTACAATTATTTTATCAGCCATATATTATTATTTTTTGGAGCGAAAAAGCCAGCCTGATCAAAAGCAGACGGATCTGCTTCTCTTTGGGATTGTTTTCTCGTTTTCAATCATTCTCATGAAAACTGTCAGCCAGTTCCAGCAATTTGGATATGAGGGAATCAGCTTCCTGTTCCCTGCGGCGATGGCCGGCATGATGATTAAAATTTTGATTGACGAAAGGCTTGCCTGGCTTACTGCAGCGGTCCAGGGGATTTGCGGAAGCATCATTTTCAATGGAGAAACAACAGGGGCTCTGAATATGTCTGCGGGGATTTATATCCTTTGCGCAGGCTTGGCGGTAACCCTTTTCCTTAAGGATCATAGTGCAAGGTCAAAGATACTTCCAGCTGGAGTTTTCGTTTCTTTCGTGAATTTTTCGGTCATATTTTCTTTACTATTTCTTAGAAACACCCAGTATTCTGGAATGGAATATGGCCTCATCTTTATTTTTTCCGCTGTATCCGGGATTGCATCCGCGGTCCTGGCAATGGGCCTTTTGCCATTCCTTGAGGCCAGCTTCGGTATTCTGTCTACAATGAGGCTGATTGAGTTGTCCAACCCGAATCATCCGCTTTTGAAAAAAATCCTAACAGAGGCACCGGGAACGTATCACCACAGTGTGATGGTCGCAAATATGTCGGAAGCCGCTTGTGAGGCAATTGGCGCAAATGGTCTCCTTGCCAGGGTTGGATGCTATTATCACGATATTGGAAAGACAAAGCGACCTCTGTTCTTTATCGAAAACCAAATCAACAGGGATAACCCTCATGATCGGCTGTCGCCGGGGAAAAGCGCGCAAATCATTATTGGGCACGCTACAGATGGGGCTGCAATGCTGAAAAAGCATCATATGCCTAAAGAAATCGTCGACATTGCCGAACAGCACCATGGAACGTCGTTAATAAAATTCTTTTACCATAAAGCAAAACAGGCGGGAAATGTTAACGAAGCCGATTTTCGTTATCCCGGACCGAAAGCCCAGTCGAAAGAGGCGGCCATTATCGGGATTGCCGACAGTGTAGAAGCGGCGGTGCGCTCAATGGCGCAACCGACTCCGGAGCAAATCGAAGCCCTTGTCCATTCAATTATTTCGGACAAGCTCCAGGATGGCCAACTCAATGAGTGTGATTTAACGCTAAGGGAAATAAAAGTGGTGGAACATACACTTTGTGAAACGCTGAAGGGGATTTTCCATTCAAGGATAGAATACCCTACAGATATGACAAAACAAAAGGTGATGGATGCATGAAAATGATCATTGATTTTTTGGATGAAACTGGAGTGGTGGCGGAGGAAGATATCTCCCGGCTTGAAAGCCTGCTTAATTACGCCGGACTTCAAATGAATATCGAAGAGGGCAGTGAAGTCTCGGTTACGTTTGTAGGAAATGAACGGATTCAGGAAATCAACCATGAGTACAGGCAGAAGGATGCCCCCACCGATGTACTGTCGTTCCCAATGGAAGAGCCGGGCGAAGGAGAGATTGAAGTTTCCGGTGGCGATTTGCCAAGGATATTAGGAGACATTATCATTTCCGTTCCGAAAACAATTGAACAAGCGGAGGAGTACGGGCATTCGTTTATGCGTGAACTTGGGTTCCTTGCCGTTCACGGATTCCTTCATCTCCTAGGATATGACCATGAAACAGAAGCGGATGAAAAGGAGATGTTTTCGCTTCAGAAGGACATTCTCGATGGATACGGGCTCACCAGGTAAGGACGGGACATTCATAAGACGCCTATTGAAATCGTTCGGTTACGCCATAACGGGAATATTGACCGCGGCCCAAAAAGAAAGGAACATGCAAATCCATATAGCCACAGGTATTGCAGCCGTCTGCCTTTCCATTTTTTTCTCCATATCCAAATTGGAATGGCTCTTTATCCTTTTGGCGATTGGGGGAATGCTAGCGCTTGAACTGATGAATACGGCGGTGGAAAGGGTGGTCGACCTCGTAACGAAAGAATTCCACCCGGTAGCGAAACAGGCAAAGGATATCGCAGCGGGGGCTGTGCTTGTTTATGCCTGCTTGTCCATTTTGATTGGGGTCATCATTTTTTTGCCCAAAGTAGTGGCAATGGTCGGAAGGTAAAAGGCAGGCACAGTTCCTGCCTTTTTATTTTTGAAAAAAATCCTGGCCGATTTGAATTCTGGAGTGTATATTGCTACAATGGCGAAACAAGCAATAGGAAAATAAAATAATTTCAAGAAAATTCAAAATTATTTTTGGGAAATGTCTTTGGAGGGATGAAACACTCCTCAATTTAAGGTAAGATGGAAGAAGAAAATAATTAATTTCATCCCTTGCGAACTATTATTCCAAGGGAGAAAAAAGGTTTAACAATTTGCAAAGAGGCAATAAAAGAAACTACAGCAGAAGGTTTTTTCCTTCATAGCTAACTACCGGAGGATTGCAAGCATGGCAAATGGAGCAAGTGTGGAAAAAGGCCACAAGTCGGGATTTATCTCAATTATTGGGCGCCCAAATGTAGGCAAATCCACTTTTTTAAACAGGGTGATCGGGCAAAAAATCGCCATTATGAGCGATAAGCCGCAAACAACCCGGAATAAGGTGCAGGGGGTGCTGACCCTCGAAGATGCACAGCTTATATTCATTGACACGCCGGGCATCCACAAGCCCAAACATAGACTTGGCGACTTCATGATGAAGGTGGCCCAAAATACCTTAAAAGGGGTCGACCTTGTCCTGTTCATGGTAAGTGCCGAAGAAGGTTTTGGTAAAGGCGAGGAATTCATCATTGAAAAACTGCAATCTGTCAAAACGCCGGTATTCCTGATCATTAATAAAATCGATAAAGTCCATCCTGACAAATTGCTTGAAATTATTGATGATTACAAGAATCGGCATGCGTTTGAAGCGATTGTACCGATTTCTGCACTGGAAGGGAACAATGTTGACCGCCTTCTTGGACAAATAAAGGAGTACTTGCCGGAAGGGCCGCAATTTTACCCGGCCGACCAGGTAACCGATCATCCAGAACGGTTTATTGTTTCCGAATTAATTAGGGAGAAGGCGCTTCATCTGACGAGAGAAGAAGTTCCCCATTCATTGGCGGTCATTATCGAAAAGATGGAACGCGATGAAAATAAGGATATGGTCCACGTCATGGCCGCTATCATCGTCGAGCGCGACTCGCAAAAAGGAATCATTATAGGGAAACAGGGCGGGATGCTAAAGGAAATCGGGAAGCGGGCAAGAATGGACATTGAGCAGCTTCTTGGAACAAAAGTGTATTTGGAACTTTGGGTAAAAGTGCAGAAGGATTGGCGGAACAAAATGTCTAGGCTGCGTGAATTTGGGTTCCGTGAAGATGAGTATTAAATTAGGGTAGTTCAAATCTATACATGGACACGATTAACAATATTTTCGCATTATTATTTTCGAATGGCAGGCTAAGATAAATGTAACCAGGGATTATGATTACAAGCTAGTCTATTAAGGAAAGGATGGGGTTTTCAATGTTGGATTTTACCTGGAAGGTGTTCAGTCAAACAGGTAATATTGACACATATCTTCTCTTTAAGGAAATGGAGAAGGAAAGAGCAGAAATACCCGGCAATTTCGACGAAGAGCTAGCGCAAGCAGATTATCCTGTTTCATAAGTTTGTCAACATACCTGGATGGTGAATGGGATGCTTCAAAAATGTGAAGGCATCATCATACGGACAACCGATTACGGTGAAACGAACAAGGTTGTCACTTTATTTACCCGTGAATGGGGGAAAATTGGAGCGATGGCCAGGGGGGCGAAAAAGCCGAACAGCAGGCTCTCTGCGGCGACCCAGCTCCTGACACATGGATATTTTTTGGTCCATAAAAGCAGCGGGATGGGAAGCCTCCAGCAGGGGGAGATTATTTCTTCTATGAAGTCGATTCGCGAAGATATATTCCTTACGGCCTATGCAAGCTATATTGCAGAACTGACCGATAAGGCTGCGGAGGACAGAAAGCCCAACCCGTTTTTATTCGAACTGCTTTACCAGACCTTAAATTATTTAAATGAGGGGTACGATCCCGAAATTCTCATGTTCATTTATGAGATGAAAATGCTGAATGTGATGGGCCTTTACCCCATTCTTGATCAATGCGCCGTTTGTGGCAGCACAGACGGGCATTTTTCTTTTTCCATTAGGGAAGGTGGGTTCATTTGCCACCGCTGCATAGAAAATGACCCGTACCATTTCAAGCTTTCCCAGGCGGGAGCAAGGCTTCTCAGGCTGTTTTATTACTTTGACCTCTCTCGCCTTGGCAATATATCGGTCAAGAAGGAAACGAAGGATGAGCTAAAGCGGATCATTTCGGCGTATTATGAAGAATACTCGGGCCTAAGCCTTAAATCAAAAAGGTTCCTTGATTCAATGGACAGCCTGAGGGGCATGGTTTAATGGAGTTGACATCCATTCCCTTTTTCGCTACTATCTTAATAAAGTATTTAAATTTCATAGTTGCAAAGATGGAAAAGAGTACCTGGCTGCTCCTGTAAAAGCGAATCCGGGATGGTGGAAGCCGGAGGACGGGAAACCTGGGAAGGGAGTTCCGGAGCAACATTTTTTTAAAGAGGCTGCATTCGTGCAGCAAATAGGGTGGAACCGCGGGTAAACTCTCGTCCCTATGCTTTCTGGCATAGAGGCGGGGGTTTTTTTGTTTCGAGCCAGAATACACAAACTATCACAAAGGAGAAATGTAAAATGAGCGTTTCAATGGACCAGATTGTCTCCCATGCAAAACACCGGGGCTTTGTGTTTCCGGGTTCCGAAATATATGGGGGGCTTGCAAATACATGGGATTACGGCCCGCTCGGGGTCGAACTGAAAAACAATATCAAAAAGGCATGGTGGAAGAAGTTCGTCCAGGAATCCCCTTATAATGTCGGGCTTGACGCAGCTATTTTAATGAACCCGAGGACTTGGGAAGCGTCCGGTCACATAGGTAATTTCAATGACCCAATGATTGACTGCAAAAAGTGTAAATCAAGGCACCGCGCAGATAAAATTATCGAAAATGCGTTGGATGAAAAAGGTATTGAACTTGTTGTCGATGGCCTTCCATTTGAAAAAATGGAAGAACTGATTAAGGATCACGATATTGCATGCCCTGATTGCGGCAGCAAGGAATTCACCGGCATAAGGCAATTCAACCTTATGTTCAAGACGTTCCAAGGGGTTACCGAGTCAAGCGCGAACGAAATTTTCCTTCGCCCGGAAACAGCCCAGGGAATTTTCGTCAATTTCAAAAATGTCCAGAGGACGATGAGGAAGAAGCTCCCATTTGGTATTGCCCAAATTGGCAAAAGCTTCCGTAATGAGATTACCCCGGGGAACTTTACTTTCCGCACGAGGGAATTTGAGCAGATGGAGCTTGAATTTTTCTGCAAGCCGGGTACCGAGCTTGAATGGTTCGCTTACTGGAAAGAGTTCGCGGAGAAGTGGCTGCTTTCACTAGGGATGAAAAAGGAGAACCTGAGGCTCCGTGACCATTCCGATGATGAATTGTCACACTACAGCAACGCGACTACCGACTTTGAATACAAATTTCCTTTCGGATGGGGCGAACTTTGGGGCGTCGCCTCCCGCACCGATTATGATTTGAAGCAGCATATGCAGTATTCGGGCGAAGACTTCCATTATCTTGACCCTGAAACAAATGAAAAGTATGTTCCTTATTGCATTGAACCTTCTCTTGGGGCCGACCGGGTCACCCTTGCCTATTTGATCGATGCTTATGAAGAAGAACAGCTTGAAGACGGCACTTCACGGACCGTCATGCATCTCCATCCCGCACTTGCGCCATTTAAGGCCGCTGTTTTGCCGTTATCGAAAAAGCTGTCCGACTCCGCAAGGGAAATTTTCGCAAGCCTCGCGAAAGAGTTCGCAGTTGATTTTGATGAGGCCGGCTCGATTGGAAAGCGGTACCGCCGCCATGATGAAATCGGTACCCCATTCTGTATTACGGTTGATTTCGAAACGGCCGAGGACAAGAAGGTAACAGTCAGGGACCGGGATACAATGGAACAAACACGCATTCCGATTGAAGAACTTACGGCATTCCTGAGGGAGAAAACACAATTTTAGAATGGATTTAGTAGCACAGTGAATAGGCGGTGAGGGACTTGGAACTGAATAAGCGGCAGGATCAAATTTTGCAAATCGTCAAGGAAAACGGGCCGATAACAGGTGAGAATATCGCAGAAAAGCTGAATTTGACACGCGCAACGCTAAGGCCGGACCTGGCAATTTTGACAATGGCAGGATTCCTTGATGCCAGGCCAAGGGTGGGTTACTTTTATACAGGGAAATCCGGCGATCAGCTTTTATCCGAAAAGCTTCAAAAAATCATGGTTAGCGATTACCAATCAAGGCCGGTTGTTGTAAATGAAAATGTTTCCGTATACGATGCGATTGTTACGATGTTTCTGGAGGATATAGGGACCCTTTTTGTGGTTGATGAAAAATCAATTCTTGCCGGGGTCCTTTCGCGGAAGGACCTGCTTAGGGCGAGCCTTGGCAAACAGGAGTTAACCGCCCTTCCAGTCAATATTATCATGACGAGGATGCCTAATATTACTGTGTGCAGGAAGGAAGACCTGCTCACAGATGTCGCGAAAAAGTTGATTGACAGGCAAATTGACGCGATTCCTGTGATCAAGGAAACGGAAGCAGGCTTTGAAGTGATTGGACGTATTACAAAAACAAGCATAACGAAGGCTTTCGTATCCCTCGGGAGCGCGGAATGAGCTTAGTTTAGGAAGAGGGGAATATAGACGACCATGGACCAGCCAATAATCTATGTAGTGTCCGATTCGGTTGGGGAAACTGCCGAACTCGTAACAAAAGCGGCAATCACCCAATTCAACGGAAACGATATTAAACTTAAGAGATTCCCTTATGTTGAAGATACCGACAATATCGATGAGGTTATTTCACTGGCGGCGTTTGATAAAGGGATGATCGCATTTACACTTGTAAAGCCTCAGATGCGTGCGTATATGAATGAAAAAGCGAATGAAGCGGGAATATACGCCGTCGACCTGATTGGGCCGCTAATGGACCAAATTCAGCAGCTTTCTGGCAAGACGCCGCTTTTCGAGCCAGGGCTTGTCAGGAAGCTGGATGAGGATTATTTTAAAAAGGTCGAAGCAATTGAGTTTGCTGTAAAGTACGACGATGGAAGAGATCCAAGGGGACTGATGAAGGCGGATATCATTCTGATAGGGGTTTCACGTACTTCAAAAACCCCACTCTCACAATATTTGGCCCATAAACGCCTGAAGGTCGCCAATATTCCGATTGTCCCCGAGGTCGACCCTCCAGAGGAACTGTACCGTGTTCCAGCCGAGAAATGCATTGGGCTCAAAATTAGCCCTGAAAAATTGAATTCGATTCGCAGGGAACGACTAAAAACGCTTGGATTGAATGACAGCGCAAGCTATGCAAATATCACCAGGATCAAGGAAGAGCTTGAATTCTTTGACAAGGTGATTGCTAAGATTGGCTGTCCTGTAATCGACGTAACGAACAAGGCAGTTGAAGAAACGGCGAACCTCATTTTAAGTAAAGTCCACAGGGGATAAACCATCAGAAGCGGTTTCCGCTGATGGTTAGCCGCGTTCTGCTGCCGCTGAACCTCCCCTAAAGCGGAGATTCAGCGGGTGTACGAATCCAATTGGTTCATAAAAGCCGTTAAAAGGCTAGCGGCAAGATTCCACAGTAGCTCACCAATCAAACCCCTTAGGGATAGTTGCCCTAAAGGGGCTTATTGTCCCTTAAGAAAGATGGATAAACACATGGCCGAATAGGGCATGTGTTTTCCTTTTATTTACATGTTTTAATTTCTTAAAAAAACTAGACAAATGGATAGCAAAATATTATAAAATGACCTATAATAAAAAATTGTGATAAAAAAACCGCCATTGCAGGTTTAGACTTGCTCGGCTAGGAATAAACTATTTATTGTCAGAAGTCAAGGGAACGGATAGGAAAAAATTCGACACAATCTCCGATAATCTTTGCCGGAAAAGAAGGAATATGCGGGGGGATGTAGAATTAGTACTATGGATAAAAAACACCGAACAGTGTATGTGGATGCGGATTCGTGCCCTGTGAAAGAGGAGATCGCACAATTGGCGTCCGATTTTTCTGTTGAGGCCATTTTTGTAGCTTCCTATGCCCACGCCACGTCCAATCCTCTTTATTTGGAGTGGGAGTGGAAATATGTCGATTCGGATCGGGAAGCGGCCGACCTTTACATTATGAATCATGCGTCCAGAGGAGACATTGTCGTCACTCAGGATATCGGCCTTGCTTCCACTCTCCTGTTGAAAGGGGTTTATGTCCTATCGCCAAAGGGAATTTTATTTGAGGAAAAAGATATCCAAACGGCCCTTGACATCCGGTATATCAAAACAAAGGCCCGCGCCAGAGGCGTTTATGGAAAGGGTCCCCCTCCATTTACCGATGTGGAACGGAACCGGTTTGTGGAGGAACTGGCAGAACTATTGTCGGTTAGTGCAGGCCCCGGATTTCCCGGCGGCCAAGAACGTTAACTGGAGTTGTTTTCATGGCTGAGCGCATCCCCGAAGAAAAAGTCAATCAGATTAGGCAATCTGTTGATATAGTGGATTTTGTCGGTGAATATGTGCAGCTGAAGAAACAAGGCCGTAATTATTTTGGCCTTTGCCCGTTTCACGGAGAAAATTCACCTTCCTTTTCCGTTTCTCCCGATAAGCAGATTTATTATTGCTTTGGGTGCGGGGCGGGCGGAAATGTTTTTTCTTTTTTAATGGACCTCGAAGGAATGCCATTTGTTGAAGCCGCCGCCAAACTGGCCGATCGGGCGGGGATAGATCTTGGGATCACCCATGCGTCCACAGAAGCGGAAAGTGCCAGGCAGGCGGGTTTTCAGCCTTTTTTCGAAGCCCATGAATTACTTACAAAATTTTATCACCATTTGTTGGTAAATACAAAGGAGGGGCAGGAAGCCCTTGAATACCTGCTGTCAAGGGGATTTACAAGGGAGGCAATTGATACCTTCCAAATTGGCTATGCTCTGGATTCCTGGGATTTCGTCACAGGATTCCTTCAAAAAAGGGGTTTTAAGGCCGAAGAAATGGAAAAAGCGGGCCTCATCATTAAAAGGGAGAAGGATGGCACGTACTTTGACCGTTTCAGGAACAGAATTATGTTCCCTTTGTTCGACCAAAATGGAAAGCCGATTGCTTTTTCGGGCAGAACCCTGGGTGGCGAGGACGTTAAATATCTGAACAGCCCCGAAACGCCAATTTTCAACAAAAGCAAAGTCCTTTATAATTTCCATTTGGCAAAACCGGTTATCCGTCGGCAGCACCATGCCGTCCTTTTCGAGGGATTTGCCGATACAATAGCAGCCTACAGGGCCGGGGTAGAAAATGGGCTTGCGACAATGGGGACCTCGCTGACTCAGGAACATATCTCCCTCATACGGAGAAATGCCCAATTTGTGACAATCTGCTATGACTCGGACAATGCCGGGATTGAAGCAGCTTTCCGGGCGGCAGGCATGCTTAAGGAAGCAGGAATCGAAATCCGTGTGGCATTGATGCCAGATAGCCTTGATCCCGATGACTATATAAGGAAACACGGCGGCGAAAAATTTAAGAACGAAATTATAGGATCAAGCCTTACCTTGATGTCATTTAAATTTCATTACTATCGCAGGGGAAAAAATCTTCAAAATGAAGGAGATAGGCTTGCCTATATCGAAAAGATAGTAAGCGAAATAAGCGGCCTCCAAAAAGCGGTTGAGAAAGACCATTATTTAAGGCAGCTCGCGGCTGAATTCTCGTTGTCATTGGAAGCGTTGAAGCAGCAAATGGCGGAAAACGCCCAAACAAAAGGCATCAGGCAGGAAGGGAAGCCCGGGAAAAGGGAACTTCCGCTGATTCCAGCGGTAACGTCGGCGCTTAAGCCTGCACATTACAATGCAGAGCGCAGGATGATTGCCCATATGCTAAGGGACAGGGAAAACGCCTATAAAATACAGGAAATGCTTAAAGGAAAAACGTTCAACCATGATGAGCATCAGGCAATCATCACGTATCTTTTCGGTTATTATGAGGAAAAGGAACAATTCGATTTGGGAGAGTTCCTGAATTATATTAAGGATGAAAAGCTTAGGAGGATGGTTGCCGATATTGAAATGATGACGCTCAATGAAGAATTGGGCGAACAGGAACTTAATGATTATATCCATCAGGTGTTGAAATATCAAAAGTTGTTAAAAATAAAAGAAAAACGCAATCTCCAAAAAGAAGCGGATGCCCAAAAGGATTACCGTAAAGCGATGGAGCTTGGCAAAGAAATAATTGAATTACAAAAATCATTGTAATGCATTGCAATATGCCTGAATTTTAAAGGAGGGGGACCTATGGCTGAAAAATCAGCACGGTCAAACGAGGTCGAGAATGAGTTGACCGTTGAACAAGTGAAAGACCAATTAACAGCACTGGGTAAAAAAGTTGGCCACCTTGCCTATGACGATATAGCTGAAAGAATGGCGAATTATGACCTGGATTCCGACCAGATGGATGAGTTTTACGAATATCTTGGCGACCAGGGAATCGACCTGGTCGGAGATAATGAAGAGGCGGATCCAAAGCAAATATCAAAAGACGATGACGAGGAATTCGACCTTAATGACCTAAGTGTCCCTCCCGGTGTAAAAATTAATGATCCTGTCCGAATGTATTTGAAGGAAATCGGACGAGTCGACTTGCTTTCCGCAGAGGAGGAAATCGAACTTGCCAACCGGATCGAGGCCGGGGACGAAGAAGCGAAACGCCGTCTTGCGGAAGCGAACCTCCGACTGGTTGTCAGCATCGCCAAGCGGTATGTTGGCCGCGGCATGCTTTTCCTTGACCTGATTCAGGAAGGGAATATGGGATTGATCAAGGCGGTTGAAAAATTCGACTACCGCAAAGGCTTTAAATTCAGCACATATGCAACATGGTGGATCCGCCAGGCGATTACCCGCGCAATCGCGGACCAAGCCAGGACCATCCGGATTCCTGTCCATATGGTTGAGACAATCAACAAGCTCATCAGGGTACAGCGTCAGCTGCTTCAGGATCTTGGACGCGAACCAACTCCGGAAGAAATTGCCGAAGACATGGACCTTACTCCGGACAAAGTAAGGGAAATTCTTAAGATTGCGCAGGAGCCTGTATCATTAGAAACGCCAATTGGTGAGGAAGATGACTCCCATCTTGGCGATTTCATCGAGGACCAGGATGCGACTTCGCCTTCCGAACACGCTGCCTTCGAATTATTGAAGGAGCAGCTCGAGGATGTCCTCGATACGCTGACCGACCGCGAGGAAAATGTACTGCGCCTCAGGTTCGGGCTTGATGATGGCCGGACTAGGACGCTTGAAGAAGTCGGGAAGGTCTTTGGCGTGACAAGGGAGCGTATCAGGCAAATCGAAGCAAAAGCCCTCAGAAAATTGAGGCATCCAAGCCGAAGCAAACGCTTGAAAGATTTTCTTGAATAAAAGGGGCTTCTCCCCAAGGATATGCAGCTTGCCTTTTCCGAAAGGCAGGCTCTTTTTTTTTGCCTTGTCTAACTCCACGAGGAACACTACGGCAGCATAGCACCGCATCGCACGAAGGAAAAGTGTTCTTCTTTTCCGAGGAGCGCCCACCGCCTTAAACGGGCGCTTCTGCTTTTCTTATTGCTTCATTTTACTTAAACTGGAATCAGAATGCAAATTGCCTAAGTGAGGCTTTTTTTAATTATATACTCTTTTCAAAAAGTTATAAATGTTGAGAAAATAAATATCCCGCCATATAATGGATAAGAAAGCGCATACATAGCACTTGGGGGGGTACTCATGGATTTCAATTTAACATCAGAGCAGGAAATGATAAAAAAGACAATTAGGGAGTTTGCCGATGAGGTAGTAGCGCCAGGTGCCTTGGAGAGGGACCGTACAAAACAGTTCCCTCATGAAATTTTTAAAAAGCTTGGAGAAATGGGCATTATGGGGCTTCCTTTCCCTGAAGAGTATGGCGGTGGCGGAGCGGATACAATAAGCTTCGCGATTGTAACCGAAGAGCTTAGCAGGGCATGCGGATCTACCGGGATCACATATTCAGCCCATATTTCCCTTGGCGGCGCGCCAATCAATATGTTCGGGACCGAGGAGCAAAAACGGAAATACCTCGCCCCTATCTGTACGGGCGAATCCTTCGGAGCTTTTGGCCTAACAGAGCCAAACGCTGGTTCCGACGCGGGCGGAACAAGGACAGCTGCAATAGAAGAGAATGGTGAATGGGTCATCAACGGGAGTAAGTGCTTTATTACAAATGCAAGCTATGCAAAGCATCTGGCTTTGACCGCGGTAACTGGCCAATCAGAAGGAGGCAAGGAAATTAGCGCCATTATTGTTCCTACGGATGCAAAAGGCTTCAAGGTTATCGACAACTATGAAAAAATGGGCTTGCATTCATCCAATACAACGGAACTTGTCCTTGAAGATGTAAGGGTTCCGGCCGAAAATCTTCTTGGGAAAAGGGGAGAAGGGTTCAAGCAGTTCTTAATCACCCTTGACGGAGGCAGGATTGGAATTGGGGCGATGGCTGTCGGAATCGCTCAGGCAGCCTATGACAAGGCACGCCAGTACGCGAAAGAAAGAAAGCAGTTCGGCAAGTCGCTTTCTTCCTTCCAGGCCATCCAGTTCAAACTGGCCGATATGGCGATGAAAATCGAATTGGCTAGGACAATGGTGTATAAGGCTGCCTGGCTTAAAGACAAAGGTAAGCCATTTACGAAGGAAGCGGCGATGTGCAAGCTGTATGCATCGGAAATTTGCATGGAGGTCACCGACCAGGCTGTCCAAATCCATGGTGGGTACGGCTATATGAAGGACTATCATGTTGAGCGGTATATGAGGGATGCGAAGCTGCTGGAAATTGGTGAAGGAACATCGGAAATTCAGCGAATTGTGATAGCAAGGGAGATCGGCTGCAGCTAATTCAGGTAGTATGGCATCTTAAAAAGAGGCTGGCTGGGATATTTACAGCCAGCCTCCTTTTTTCAAAAAAAGGATTACATTCTTTACAAGATGGGGAAAAGGCAAGATTCAGTATTCACCAGAATAAAATGTGACAAAAGTAACTTAAATGCTTTTCCTTCTGACAATAATGGGCTAAAATAGTAGTTGTTTGAATATTACACGCATTTGTTCGTACATAAGGGAGGGGTATTTCATGAATCGCAATCCAGTAATTCCATTTATTCTAATCATGGTAATGGGAATCGGGTTAATGTTCTTGCTTTCCTTCAAGGGGCTTGGCGACATGAAGGAAGTTGCTGATGGCGATAAGAAGGGCGGCGAAAAGTCTGAGGTAGCCGCAACGCCTGAGGAACTTTACAAATCCGCGAGCTGCATCAACTGCCACGGGGGCAATCTCGAGGGAGGTATGGGCCCTAAATTGGACGATGTCGGTTCAAGGCTTGATGAGGCAGAAATTAAGGATATCTTGCTAAACGGAAAAGGTACTAGTATGCCTGGCGGTCTTGTAAAGGGAGCCGATGCTGACGCCATGGCCAAATGGCTTGCCGAAAAGAAATAATATCCAAATATGAAAGCTGCCCGGTCCTTTCGATGGGCAGCTTTAACATTTACCATGTCCTTTGCATCTGTAAAGGACTTTTTTTATACTTGTAGAAGACGTCAAATGGAAAAGTGGTGCTTAATTTGAATGTTGAACAATTATCAAAACGCCTTGGGACAGTTGCTTCTTTTATCCCGAAAGGCGCGAGTGTTGCCGATATTGGCTCTGACCACGCCTATTTGCCTTGCCACCTGGCGAAACAGGGGCATATTACCTCGGCTATAGCGGGGGAAGTGGTTAAGGGGCCTTACGAGTCCGCGAAAAGGCAGGTGGATGCAACAGGCCTTCAGGATAGGATAGAGGTCAGATTGGGAAGCGGTCTCGATGTTCTTAAACCTGGGGAAGTCGATTGCATTGCGATAGCGGGAATGGGAGGAGCACTGATTTCCGATATTCTGGAGGCTGGAAAAGAAAAGCTTCCAGGTGTAAAAAGGTTGATTCTTCAACCTAATGTCGGGGCCAATTCTGTCCGTGCGTGGCTCTACAGGAACGGTTGGGAGCTTATTGATGAGGCCATTCTTGAGGAGGACGGCAAAATTTATGAGGTGCTGGCGGCGGATAAAGGGGATCCCGAAGCTCCATATAAGGCTGATATGGAACGAGGGCTTTTATTTGGCCCGTTTTTGCTAAAACGTAAAGAAAGTGTCTTTATTAAAAAATGGAGTCTTGAAAAAGAGAACTGGCAGAGGGTGCTGTCCCAGCTGGATAAGGCTCAGCCGTCGGCGGAAGTAGATACGAAGAAAGAAGAATTGTTTCGCAAGATCAGGATGGTGGAGGAGGTACTTGCAAATGAAAAAAATAAACGGGCATGAATTGATTCGGCTGATGGAATCTTTTTCACCAAAGGAATACGCCATGGAGGGGGATCGGATCGGCCTGCAGATTGGACAGCTGAACAGGCCGGTTGACAAGGTTTTGATTGCCCTGGATTTGGTTGAGGAAGTCGTTGACGAAGCGATTGAAAAAGGCGTACAGCTAATAATCGCCCACCATCCGCCAATTTACAGGCCATTGGCGAAACTTGCAACCGATACGCCCCAAGGGCGGATTTTTGAAAAATTAATCAAGCATGACATTTCCGTCTATGCAGCCCATACGAATCTAGACGTAGCCAACGGCGGCGTCAATGACATGCTCTCTGCAGCCCTAGGCTTGGAAAATCCCGAAGTGCTAGTCCCTACATATGAAGAACAGTTGAAAAAGATTGTCGTTTTTGTACCGCACGAGCATGCTGGCCAGGTAATGGAAGCGATGGGGAATGCCGGTGCCGGCGCAATCGGCAACTATAGCCATTGCTCTTTTTCAACAGGAGGGACGGGAAGGTTTCTTCCGGGGGAGGGCACCAATCCGTTCATCGGAAGTGAGGGAAGGATTGAAGAGGTTGAAGAAGTTCGGATAGAAACCATTGTGCCCGTAAGGCTGGCGAAAAAGGTTGTGAGTGCCATGACTAAGGCTCATCCTTATGAGGAGCCTGCCTATGACGTTTACCCGGTAGAAAATAAAGGGACCACTCTAGGCCTAGGCAGAATTGGGACAATTAAAGAAATAACACTTCGTGAGTTTGCTGAAAAAGTGAAAGCGGATCTTGGGGTGGAAGCGGTTCGGGTTGTTGGGAATCTTAATGCCAAGGTGAAAAAAGTGGCCGTTCTTGGCGGTGATGGGAATAAGTATTTTTCCCAGGCGAAATTTAAAGGTGCGGATGTGTATGTTACTGGGGATATATACTACCATGTCGCCCAAGATGCTCTGATGCTGGGGCTGAATATCGTCGACCCGGGGCACAATGTTGAAAAAATAATGAAAAAGGGTCTTGCTTCCGTCCTTGCAGGCCTTTGCGCGGAGGCGGGCTATGACGCGGAAGTCCTTCCGTCGGAGATTGATACTGATCCATTCAATGTTATTTAAGAAAGAAAAAAACCGGCTGGCTCAGCCGGTTTTTTAAATTAAAGTTTTAGTTCAGGATTTTTTACTTTTGGAAGGATTTTGGAAAGCGGGACATTTTTTGTTCTGTCCCACGTTGCAGGGTCTTCCGGATCATACTGTTCAAGGAAGGAAATGACCTCCTTCGTAATCGGCGTTGGAGTCGAAGCTCCTGCTGTAACCGCCACGGTGGAAGCATCCTTCAGCCATTCAAGGTCAAGCTCTGTGATATCGGCGATCCGATAGGCCTTCGTTCCCGCGATTTCTTCTGAAACCTGGGCGAGCCTGTTGGAGTTATTGCTTTTTGGATCTCCTACGACAATCAGGACATCCGCTTCGCCCGCCTGCTCGGCAACAGCTTCCTGGCGTACCTGGGTGGCCATGCAAATCTCCCTGTGGACTTCGGCATGAGGGTATTTTTCTTTTACCCTATCCATGATATCGGCCACATCCCATTGGCTCATCGTCGTCTGGTTTGTAACGATGATTTTATCGTGCTTAATTTCAAGGGCATCTACATCAGCGGAAGTTTCGACAAGAAAGACGGTACCTGGCGCCGCAACGCCAACAGCGCCTTCTGGCTCGGGATGGCCCTTTTTACCGATATAAATAACTTTATAACCTTCCGCTTCTTTTTCGCGGATTAGTTCATGCGTCTTGGTGACGTCAGGGCAGGTGGCGTCAAGGGAGACAAGCCCCTTTTCCTTAGCCAGATTACGAACTTCCGGAGAAATTCCGTGAGCGGTGAAAATGACCGTTCCCTTATCGACCTTTTCGAGTATTTCCCTTCTGTTGTTGCCATCCAGGGTAATAATGCCTTCCTCGGCAAACGCATCCGTAACATGTTTATTATGGACAATCATTCCCAAGATATAGATAGGTCGGGGAAGTGATTTATCTAATGCCGCATTTCTGGCAATGACCATGGCATCTACAACGCCATAGCAATAGCCCCGCGGGGAAATTTTAATGACTTTCATAACAGTGCCTCCTGTCAAGGTCTGACTCAATACTATGTATATAGTATATAGGAGTTGGAGAAATACTTCAAAGTGTAAAAAATCACAGGGCAAATGGAAGCGGGCACCATATTGGCGCCCGCTAGGATTAATTTAGAAACTGTGTTAAACCATGAAAATTATTTCTCTCCGTAAAGAAAACTTCCAAGTATCATCGTCGGTGTCAAAGTTATTAAAAAAAGAGTTTTGGCCTAGATTTTCCCCTTGGAGGTTCTGACTTGGTTTCCCCGGCCGGTTTTCCTGTGGAATGAACGGGATTATATTTTTTGCGGCTTTCCTGGGGCTTGTTTGAAGCTGCTGCCTTTGCCTGGCTGGTTCCCTGTGTTTCTTTTACGGAAGCTTTGTCTGAAGGGGTTGCTTTGTCACCATCTGCATCTTTAAGGCCGCGGTACAATTTCCACATGGCAGGCAGATTTTTGAAGAGCGGTCCGTACTGTTCAATTAATGGGCCAAATTGTTGGGCGGTGTTAAGTACATTTTGGGTATTCGCAAGAAAAGTATTAATTGCATCCGGATTTCCAAGCGTCTTCAGCACAGAACTGGCCCCTGCTTCGCCTGCGGCAGCCCCTCCACGCCCGGCTGCCGCCCGGGTTGGGCCAGAGCCAGACCTGCCAAACAGCCTTGCAAGGAGTCCTCCCCCTCTCGACGGCTGTCTTTGCATTTGGTTCATCGGACCCATAATGGGTGGCCGTTGCGGGCCTGGAAATCCCGGCTGCCTTCCGAACGGCGGCCCTCCCATTGGCATCCGTCCGAATCCCCCTTGCCTCCGCATATACGGAATAGGTGGCATCATGACAGTCTCCTTTCAAAAAATATCCTCTTTTTAAACTATGCAGTTTTTTCAATAATGTTAAGGAACCTAATTAGAAGGAAACCTTAATGAAAAGCATGGAAATTGTAAAAGATGAAACTAACATCGTTTCTGGTGGAGATTTAGCGGAAACTCTACTATAATTACAGGATGGATAAGAATGTTCCATCAATTGAGCATAAGGAGCAATAAAATGAGTGGAAACCAATTTGAACGATTCAAGCTTAAACCATTTCTTATAGAAGCCGTGGGGTCGCTAGGCTTCACAAAACCGACTGAAATCCAGGAACAAATGATTCCTGCCGCCCTGAAGGGAGAAAGCGCGATTGGGCAGTCAAGGACAGGGACAGGAAAAACTCATTCATACTTGCTGCCGATTCTTGATAAACTTGACCCGGGACGCCAGGAGGTACAGGCGGTCATCACCGCTCCGACAAGGGAATTGGCGAGCCAGATTTATCACCAGTTTTTAAAAGCAGCCGAACATTACGACGGTCCCGAAGAAATCAGGATCCGCAATTACATCGGCGGAACGGACAAGCAAAAGACGATCGAGAAGCTGAAAGTCCAACCGCACATCGTTGTCGGGACTCCTTCCCGCATCAATGACCTTATTCAGGAACAGGCTTTATTCGTTCACACCGCAGGAACGCTTGTGATCGACGAGGCCGATTTGATGCTGGACATGGGCTTTCTGGAAGATGTCGACAAGATCGCTTCAAGAATGCCTGAGAAGCTTCAAATGCTTGTCTTCTCGGCGACGATTCCTGAAAAGCTAAAGCCTTTTTTAAAAAAATATATGGAAAACCCAAAATATATCCATATCGAGCCAAGAAAGAAAGCCGCGGAAAACCTGGAGCATTGGCTATTGCCTTCAAGGCATAAAAACAAAAAAGAAATCGTATTGAAGGTTCTCCGTGCCTTCAATCCGTACCTGGCAATCGTATTTACAAATACAAAGAAAATGGCTGACGAAGTAGCGGACTACCTGATCGGCCAGGGGTTGAAAGTTGGCAGGGTCCATGGCGACCTCAATCCGCGCGAACGAAAAAAGATGATGAAGCAAATCCAGGATTTGGAATATCAATACATTGTGGCGACCGACTTAGCTGCTCGCGGAATTGACATTGAAGGTGTCAGCCATGTAATCAATTATGAGTTGCCGACTGATCTGGATTTTTATATCCACAGGGTTGGCAGGACGGCAAGGGCCGGTTATTCCGGCATCGCTTTAACCGTATATGATACATCGGATGAAGACGCCCTTAATAGGCTGGAAAAGATGGGTATCAGCTTCAGGCATGTTGACTTCGGGAAGGATGGCCTCGTTGAAATTGCCGAACGGAACAAACGGAAAAGTAGAAAGAAAACGGCGGATGAAGCCGATAGGGTTGCCAAATCGATGGTCAAGGCGCCGGGCAAGGTGAAACCCGGCTATAAGAAAAAGATGAATGCCGAAATAGCCAAAATAAAGAAAAGGCAAAGCCGGCTGAACAAAAAGAAATAGGCAGGGGAAAAGGACCTGGCGGAAGGAGAAGCGAATATGTTGAAAATTGGCTCTCATGTATCGATGAGTGGGAAGGATATGCTGCTTGCGGCCAGCAAGGAAGCTGTATCCTACGGTTCAAATACATTTATGATTTATACCGGGGCTCCGCAAAATACAAGACGGAAAAAGATTGAGGAGCTAAATATTGAGGCAGGAAGAAGGCATATGGAGGAGAACGGAATCGATGAGATTATCGTCCATGCTCCTTACATCATCAATATCGGGAATACGGTCAATCCGGCAACATATGAATTGGGTGTAAACTTTTTGCGTTCCGAAATCGAACGGACCGAAGCGATTGGTGCTACGCAAATCGTCCTTCACCCGGGCGCCCATGTCGGCGCAGGTACGGAAGAAGGCATCCGGAAGATTGTTGAAGGGTTGAACGAGGTGCTGACCGGCAAGGAAAAAGTTCAGGTAGCTCTTGAAACAATGGCCGGAAAAGGGTCGGAATGCGGAAAAACGTTCGAGGAGCTGGCGATGATTATGGACGGGGTTATCTATAATGACCAGTTGTCCGTTTGTTTTGATACTTGCCATACACACGATGCGGGCTATGACATCGTAAACGACTTTGACGGCGTCCTTAATGAATTTGACAAAATCATCGGGATTAACAGGCTGAAAGTCCTTCATATCAACGATAGCAAGAATGCTGTTGGAATGAGGAAGGACCGCCATGAAAATATCGGATACGGCCATATCGGCTTTGATGCGCTATCCAAGATTGTCCATCATCCCCAATTGATCCACGTTCCAAAAATTCTTGAAACCCCATATGTCGGGGAGGACAAGAAAAACCAAAAGCCTCCGTATAAGCATGAAATCGAAATGCTTCGGAACAAGGTTTTCGACCCAAGCCTGAAAGGCCTTCCGGCACATGTATAGCCATCAGCTTTGGTAAAAAGGAACGGATTATAAATATGCGCCAACAAGTTTTAGAAGCCTCCTGTCTACGCTCCAGGGCGCAGGGCAGAAGGCTTCTTTTGTTTGGATTTTTAACTCGTAAATTTTAGAAAAAGTTTATTTACTTCCCGGGCTGTATCAGGGCCGGAAATTTTGGCGATTTCTTTTATAATTGAAGTTCTTTGGGCGTTATCAAAAATATTAACGTGGCTTCCTCTTAAGTATGTGGCAATCTTGTTTGCCTGGCCTTTGCTGATGGCTATCTCGAACTGGGCTGCGTAATTGAGCAGTTCGTCCGTTGTTATTGTGTTGATTTTATGGTTGATAATATTTTCGAAAATTTTCATTCTTATCACTCCCCTTCCTAATGTATGTTCATCTTGGAAAAACAGTGCAAAAAAATACCTTTGGGGATGGGCGGCTTTACAATAAGCCCTTACTGGGTTATACTACAATACGTAAATCGGAATGATTCTTAAAATTAAGGTGATTATATGGCAGTTCCAGTTATAGAAACAAGGGCGCTTTCTTATCGTTACGAAAAGGAAAAAGTCCTTGAAGATATCAATCTAACCGTACCAAAAGGTGCTTTTCTCGGAATAGTTGGACCAAATGGATCCGGAAAGTCAACCCTTCTGAAATTGATCCTCGGTCTCCTCGATCCCCAGGAAGGGGAAATTCGGCTCTTCGGGAAACCGATTGGCTCTTTTTCCGCATGGGATAAAATAGGGTATGTTTCCCAAAAGGCAAACTCATTTAATTCAGGCTTTCCCGCTACCGTTGAGGAAGTTGTCTCGAGCGGTCTGACAAAGAAAATCGGCCTGTTCCGTTTTATGCGCGGCAGTGACAGGGAAAAGGTTCAAAAAGCCCTGGAATCCGTCGGAATGGCTGAGTTTTCCCGGAAAAATATCGGGGAGCTTTCTGGCGGCCAGCAGCAAAGGGTGTTTATCGCAAGAGCCCTCGTTAGCGACCCGGAACTGCTGATTCTGGATGAGCCAACAGTAGGCGTCGATGCGAAGCGCGTCGATGTGTTTTATGACATGCTTGAAACATTGAATAAAGAGCAGGGAATCACCCTTTTGCTCGTGACACATGATATTGGGACTATCTCCGAAACGGTTTCACACGTTGCCTGTCTGAATAAATACCTCCATTTCCACGGTGAAGCGGGCGAATTTAGTGAGCTTGCAGAAAAAGGGCTATCCGAGATTTACGGACACGGTATCCATCTTCTTGACCACCATCATCATGAGGAGGCGGGAAGATGATAAGCGGAATCCTACGTTATGAATTTTTGCAGAATGCGTTTCTTTCCGGGGCCCTCATTGGGATAATCGCGCCGCTTTTGGGAGTATTCATTGTGGTCAGGCGCCTGTCACTCATCGCGGATGCATTAAGCCACGTTACTTTATCCGGCATCGCCGCAAGCCTCTTTATTGAGAAAAAGCTAGGCCTTTCAGGAGCTATCAATCCTTTGTATATGGGTATGGCATTTTCGGTGGCTGGGTCCCTGTTCATTGAAAAACTGCGCGGCGTGTATAAGCATTATCAGGAGCTGGCCATTCCTATCATCCTCTCCGGAGGGATTGGGATAGGTATTATTTTCATTTCGCTCGCTGATGGATTCAATTCCGATCTTTTTGGCTATTTATTCGGGAGCGTTACGGCTGTCAGCCGGGTGGATGTCGTGACTATTGCAGCTATCAGCGTGTTTGTTGTTACGGTTGTTGCCTTGCTCTACAAGGAATTGTTTTTGTTATCATTTGACGAAGAACATGCAAAGGCATCAGGCATTCCTTCAAAGGCAATCCATTTTGTTTTTATTGTAATGGTCGCACTTGTTATCGCAGCGTCCATGAGGATTGTCGGCATTCTCCTCGTTTCGTCGCTTATGACTCTTCCGGTCGCGGCTAGCATGAGAATCGCAAAGGGCTTTAAGCAGGCAATCTTTTTATCAGTGGCGTTTGGGGAAGTTTCGGTTTTTGGCGGCCTTTTTGCCGCTTATTATCTCGATTTGGCACCAGGCGGAACGATTGTCCTTCTGGCGATTGCGATTTTGGCTGGCGTGATTATTTTTAAAAAAGCGGGCTTAAAGAGAAGATTCGCACAGGGGTGATTGGAATGGATGTTAACGAAGCGCTTGATTTTTTAAAAGAAAAAGGATATAAGCATACTGGTAAAAGGGAAGAAATGCTCCAGTTGTTTTCAGATAGCGATAAATATTTAACAGCGAAGGATGTCCTTGAGAGGCTTAAGGGGGAGTACCCCGGCCTCAGTTTCGATACGATATATAGAAATTTATCCTTATTTGCCGAGTTAGGAATACTTGAAACAACGGACCTTTCGGGAGAAAAGCATTTTCGGTTCACTTGCTCAAGGACTTCGCACCACCACCACTTTATCTGCCTGGATTGCGGGAAGACCAAGGAACTTGGGACATGCCCGATGGAGGGGCTTGGTGAAGACCTGAATGGCTATGATGTCTCAGGACATAAGTTTGAAATATATGGAAGATGCCCTGAATGCCTATAAAACAAAAAACAGCCCATGAAGAGGCTGTTTTTTATTTCCATTTTTTTATCCAATCATTTGCTTCATGCCAGCTCGCAATTCGTATGACGCCTTCTGGAATGGGGTCGCGGTTATACGGTGTATCGAATAATAAAACAGGAATCCCGCATTCCTCATGGATGGAAACCGCATTATCATGCTTGTCCTCTAAAAATAAATCGACATTGTATTTTTTGGCTGTCGCGATTTTGTTGTGTGTTCCAATCAATTCAATATGGTGAAAAGACAGTTCGTTTTCCGTGAACCATTGCCTTGTCAAATCAAGCAAATGGGATGCCCTGGCACTAATAAAATAAAGCTCGAAGCTGTTTGCCCACTCTTTGAGGACTTCCTTGGCACCTTCAGCAAGCGGGGATCTTTTGTAAATTTCGGGCTCCGCCCCTTTAAACCATTCGGCAAACTGTTCCTTTGGAATGTCCACAAGATGCAAAAGATCGTATTCCTTCACATCATCGAGAGTAACATTAAGCTTAAACTCTCTGTTTATATAAGGCAAAATGCTTGAAGGCGATGTTACTGTCCCATCGATATCAATTCCAATTCTTTTCATGTATGAAAACTCCTTTTGTCACTATCAGTCCGCCAGCCGGCAGTTATCATCTTATTTTACCAAAAATCCTATGCTTTGTAGTCCATGCAAAGATTGACATAGTAAAAAAAGCGGGCAAGTAAACACTAAGAAGGCTCCTACCTTTTGAAAGCGAGGGATTTTAGGTGGCCGATCAATCAAGGGATAACAACACGATGCAGCAAAATTACAGCCAGGAAGGGCAACGTTCCAACTATAACGAAGAAACCTCCACAGAATCAGTCGTGCTACTTCCGGCACCCACCGGTACACCCGGTATGAATTCTACCGCTGCTACTCAAACAGCAAGCAACACCGGCAATAGGGAAGAAACTGCGGCAGAGATAGCGGCTCCCGTCCCAATCCGGCAAAATCGGAGAGAAGAGCGGGCTAGCGAGGGTGGAATGGACCAAGAAACCGCAGGAGGAATGCTTGGATTTGCCGCACTTGCACTATCGATTTTGTCCTTGTTCCTCATGCCGGTTATTCTCGGTGCAGCTGGAATCATAGTTGGATTCTTGGCTATGCGCAGGGGTGCGACTAAATCAGGCGGATGGGCAATTGGCATCGGTGCGATTTCTCTTATCATCGGGATCTTTATTACCCCCTTTTTCTAGCTGTAACAGGGGCAATGGAAAAGAGGCCAGGCAATTGCCGGGCCTCTTGACTATTATACACCTTGTTCCTCAAGAGCCTTCTTTTTGAAGTATTCCTCCGCGAGGACGTCAATTTCCTTTTTAAGTTCCTCTACCATTATTTCTTCAGGTACTTTCCGGATAATTTCGCCATGTCGGAAAAGCAGTCCCTCACCGCGGGCTCCCGCAATGCCAATATCCGCCTCGCGCGCTTCTCCTGGTCCGTTAACTGCACAGCCGAGCACAGCGATTTTAATAGGTGCTTTGATTTTCGAGATATATTCTTCAACCTCGTTGGCAATGCTGATTAAGTCGATTTCAATCCTGCCGCATGTCGGGCAGGAAATAAGGGTTGCGGCATTTGAAGAAAGGCCGAATACCTTCAGAAGTTCCCGGGCGACTTTCACTTCCTGTACCGGATCAGCGCTTAGGGAAATCCTCAGAGTGTTGCCTATCCCCATATTTAATAACGCACCAAGGCCAGCAGCACTTTTGACTGTACCCGAGAAAAGAGTTCCTGATTCGGTAATCCCCAGATGGAGCGGGTAATCAAATGCCCTGGCAGCCTTCTCATACGCTTCAATAGCAAGGTTTACGTCCGATGCTTTCATCGAAACGATGATGTCATGGAAATCGAGGTCTTCAAGGATTTTGATATGGTGAAGCGCACTTTCAACCATTCCATCCGCAGTTGGATAGCCATATTTCTCAAGAATCCTTTTTTCCAGGGAACCGGCATTAACGCCAATCCTAATTGGAATGCCGCGTTCTTTCGCCGCTTTTACGACCGCTTCCACTTTTTCGCGCCTTCCGATATTTCCCGGATTGATCCTTATTTTATCGGCTCCGCCTTCAATCGCTTTTAATGCAAGCTTGTAGTCGAAGTGGATGTCGACAACAAGGGGGATATTGATCCGTTTTTTGATTTCGGCAATCGCGTTCGCGGCCCGCTCATCCGGGCATGCCACACGTACAATCTGGCATCCCGCGTCTTCAAGCCTTTTAATTTCAGCGACTGTAGCCTCGACATCGTGGGTTTTGGTCGTGGTCATGCTCTGTATAATAAGCTCGTTGTTCCCGCCGATTGTCAAGTTTCCAACCTTTATCGGACGGGTTTTGGTTCGATGTATAATTTCATTCACGTGCAGTTCGCTCCTTTAAGTACCGTTTGAAGTAATACTTTTATATAAGCAATACTTCATTATTTTATCAGTAGCCGGCCAATCTTACAAGACAGGGAGCTTTTTCAGCGAGTTTCCTACCGTTCATAATCCGGGAATCGGTACTCCTTCCCGATCTGAAGAAGTTCTGACGAAACTCCCGGATTAAGTATCTTAAAGTCGGCAATCAATTTGTCGATCGATACATTCGGACTTTTTCCCTGCCTATCTTCTACAATCGAAAGTAAAGTCTGGCCGGGCTGGACAATCGCGGTAAAGTTTGCTATTTCAGGGGTGGATGGCCCGAGGTTTTTTTGGGGAGGAGCGGCATTTGATACGGCTAGTGTGCCGGCAGTCAAATCAACATACATGCTGACAAATAAGGCAGCAAAGAAAAGCGCGGCAATCAATTGTTTCATAGGACAGGCCTCCAGCGCGATTTTTTTCATATTTATATGCCGCTTTTAGAAAAATAGTACAGGGGAAAGTAAAAATAGCAGCCCCAGAGGAAGCTGCTATTTTTGAGAAAAACCTTGATTATGCTTTTTTCGGAGCAGGTGTTTCATTAATTGCAAGGTAAAGGACAATTGCGGATACGAGCCAGTTAATTAGGAAGCCATTTGGGACAGGTGTTTTAATGGCTTCCATGATCGTAAAGAAAACTGTTGAAATCGTCACGCTATAAGCTGCCATCCTCCATAAGTGGCCGTAATTCAGGCGTCTTCCGCCAATATTTTTCAGGATCAGTCCCATCATCGCCAGGACGCTGATTTCAATGAATTTCATTGCTGACGATAAGAGATAGATGAAAATAAACGCGATTGGCAGGATAATGTAGGCAGCCCCATCCAATGAAGCAAAAAAGTCGACGAAATCCTGTTTGCCCACTTCCGTAGCATCAATCATGGAATAGGGATAAGTCTGGACGTTACCGCCAGCCGAAAGGGCAAACTCATCCTTCAATAGTCCAAAAGCATTCCCTGTATCCGCCAAGTCCTTGCCGCTGACCGAACCGGTCGGATCCACTGTTATTGAAAATCCATTATGTTCTATCGTGACAGGCAGATTGTTTTCCGTTTCCAAGATCCCATTTTTTATTGTAAAATCAGGCATTTCTTCCCTAATGATTTCCTCGGCAGCCTGTATCCCATTCGTGATTGCGATGCTAAAATGGTAAAAGGTAGGCAATACCGACAGCAATGTCAAAAGAAACACATAGAGAATCGTTTTGCCAATCCCCTGAAACCGGTAAATGGCAATGTCCCTTGGGGAATACATACTTTTGTACATTTGTTTAAAAACATTCATGAAAACACACCCCTAACAAGTTTCAGCCCTTTCATTTTATCTCTATATAGTTGTAATCACAAGCACAAAAAGCATGTATACAGTGTGTAGCAGGCCGGGGTAAAGGGGTAATAGGATATTATCTTGGAAAAGGAGCATATGTAATGGAAAGCATTATTTTGGGAATCGTTATTTTATTATTCATTATTGCATTTGTCGGCATTTTCTTCCCGATTATTCCGAGCGTCCTGTTCATATTCGCGGGATTCCTCGTGTACGGTTTCTTTGTTTCATTTGAACCGTTCAACTGGTTTTTTTGGATCATTCAAGGGATGTTTACAGTGTTGCTGTTTATTGCCGACTATGCCGCAAATGTTTTTGGCATTAAAAAGTATGGAGGATCGAAGGCCGCAGTTTGGGGGAGCACGATTGGCCTCATTACCGGCCCGTTCATTTTGCCTTTCGCAGGAATCCTTCTTGGTCCGTTTATCGGTGCAATCGCAGCCGAAATGCTTGTTAACAGGAAAGGGTTCACTGACAGCGTCAAAATTGGATTTGGTTCAGTAATTGGGTTTATAGGAGGGGCTGCGGCAAAAACCGTAATTCAGGCGGGGATGGTCGCATACTTCCTCTTCCTGGTCCTATAGTTTTTCTAAACCCAAACGCAGTAATATCTGGGCCCTTCAAAGAGGGAAGAAAGGCTCATTGAAGCAAAAAAAGAATGCCTGTCCCCACACGAGTGTGCCGACTGCTAAATCGGCAAAACGTTCGGGGCCAGGCACTATGTGTACGTCCATGAAGTACACAATATAAGAAATTCTATTCGGTGTCCAAAAACTACTGCTTTCTCGATTGCTAATTCAATCCACAAATTTCATAGGCGCAATTTTGGCAGTCAACTTCCTGCCTTAAATAGGAAAGATTTTTTACGGTAAACTTTTGTTGATCATAGCTGATTATTCCGTTATCTCTCAATTCCTTCAGGCTTCTTTGTATAACTTCCCTTGTCCCGTAGGTTAAATTGGCGAGTTCCTGGTGGGTAAGAGGGAGGTCGATCAGGATGCCATCCTCACTAGGGACACCATAGGAATTGCACAGGCGGATCAAAATGGAGTATAGCCCCCCTTTTTTTCCGTTCATAATGAGATCCTGGCATTTCATCTGCGCCTTAAGGTAGGACGTACTCAGCCACGAGGCCAGTGATAACATTGCGTTGGGGTCGTTCGTCACGAATTCCTCGAACTGTTCTCGCTTTATAGCCAGGACTTCACAGTCTGTAAGCGCCTTGGCGGAGAAATGGTAGCGCGAAAGTGGCTTGAACAATTGATATTCGACAATCATTTCTCTCTCGTTAAGGATTTTCAGGATGAATTCCTTTCCTTTTAAGTGGACACGGCCAATTGCGGCGCTCCCCTTTTGAATGAGATAAATATGCTCGACGCGGTCCCTTTCATGGAAAAGGACAGTTCCAGCTTTAACCTTCTGGATCGGTTCTCTGCCCCTAAAAAAGTGATTCAGCAAATTATACAAAGAAACATGGTTTTCCTGCATGTCCGCAACTCCTTTTGTGCCATCACTTTGATTTAAAAAGATTATTTCCAGCATGTCAACATCGGTTTTACAATAATTGGAATAAGATTGCGGGAGATATGACTTAAATCGTTGACAACCCTGGATATTTCTGAAAATGACAAATTACCGAATTTTTTAAGCAATGTAAAAATGATTGAATGAAATAGAAGCAGAAGGGGAACGGTATCAATGTCCACGAGCGTTTCATTTGAATCGAAAAGAAAATTTTGCTAATCTAAAGTTGCTTAAGCTTAGGGAATTTTCAAAAAACGAAACTATTACATAGGAGGAGTTGTCCATGGCATTCGAATTGCCTCAACTACCTTATGCGTATGATGCGCTTGAGCCGCACATCGATAAGGAAACAATGAATATCCACCACACCAAGCACCATAACACATACGTTACGAACCTGAATAACGCACTTGAAGGAAATGAAGAGCTTCTTTCCAAAACAGTTGAAGAAGTCATTTCCAATCTCGATGCTGTCCCGGAATCAGCAAGGACCGCGGTCCGGAACAACGGAGGAGGCCATGCGAACCATAGCCTTTTCTGGCAAATCCTTTCCCCGAATGGCGGCGGCGAGCCGTCAGGAGATTTGGCGGATGCCATTAACAGCAAATTTGGCAGCCTTGAATCCTTCAAGGAAGAGTTTGCAAAAGCCGCTACTACCCGCTTTGGGTCTGGATGGGCTTGGCTCGTTGTCAATAACGGCGCGCTTGAGATTACAAGTACACCTAACCAAGACTCGCCTCTAATGGAAGGAAAAACTCCAATCCTTGGCTTGGATGTTTGGGAGCATGCATACTATCTTAAGTACCAAAACCGCCGTCCAGAATACATCAATTCATTTTGGAACGTCGTTAACTGGGACGAAGTAACGAAACGCTATAGCGAAGCGAAATAAGAATGGAATAGGAGCGGAAAAAGGCAGAGCATATCTGCCTTTTTTCTTTTGGCTTTTTTAGGGGGAATAGAAAATAGGCCGCTGTTGAAGACTACCTTTAAGAAAAAAGGGAGTTTTCATATGGCAAACAAACTTCGGATTCTAGGGGAATTATCGATTACAAGGGACCTTGCTCTTTTGCTTGCCCTTGGGGGTCTCTACTCTTTAAGTGTCGCATTATCCAATTCGTTCGTGAATATTTACTTATGGAAGCAATCAGGTGATTTTACCGAAATCGGCTTATATAATCTCTCCATTGTCGTCCTTCAGCCGCTTACATTCATCCTTGCGGGGAGATGGGCGAAAAAGGTTGACCGAATCATCGTCCTCCGTACAGGTGTCATTTTTCTTGCCCTGTTTTATTTATCGGTTCTCGCCGTCGGTTCAGGGGCATCCAGAATGCTAATGGTTCTCGGAGGGCTACTTGGGATTGGTTATGGTTTTTACTGGCTTGCCTTCAATGTTCTTACATTTGAGATCACTGAGCCGGAAACAAGGGATTTTTTTAACGGCTTCCTTGGAATTCTTTCTTCAGCGGGTGGGATGATAGGGCCGATTGCTTCCGGCTTCATTATTACACTAATCGGTGGAATGAAAGGTTATATGGCTGTATTCGGATTATCCCTTACGCTTTTTTCCCTTGCGGTCGTTCTCAGTTTTTTCCTAAAAAGGCGGCCCTCCGAAGGGAAGTATGCCTTTAAGGAGGTATTAAACGAGCGAAAAAGTAACCAAAATTGGCGGTTGATTACGAACGCCCATCTTTTCCAGGGATTAAGGGAAGGCACATTTGTGTTCGTCATTTCGGTTTATGTATTTTTATCAACTGGAAGCGAACTATCACTCGGAACATTCGGATTACTTAACTCTGGAGTTTCTTTTATAGCGTACTTCGCCGTTTCAAGGTTGATTAAGAAGAGAAGGCGGAAAAAAGCCATCCTTCTTGGCGGCCTAATTTTGTACGCGGCAGTTTTTCTTATTGTTAAGGATGTAACGTTCGCAAAATTGCTCGTTTATGGCTCAGCGATTGCAATCGCCTACCCACTCCTGCTTGTCCCATATATGTCGATTACATATGATGTGATAGGCAGGAGCTGGAAGGCTGCCGAAATGCGTATCGAGTACATTGTTGTTCGGGAAGTATTTTTGAATATTGGACGGATACTTTCAATCATGGCGTTTCTATCTGCCGTGACCCTTTTTGACTGGCACAAAAGCATCCCGGTCATCCTTCTTGTACTGGGGGCGGGGCATAGCTTCATTTATTTTTTCGTTTGCAAAGTCCACCTTTCTTCCCCTTAAGGGTAAAGCTCCTTGGGTCTTTGGAGCCATTTTCAACTTTTCAGATAGGATGTGGCTGTTGGAAAGGGATTCCAGATAGAAAAAGTTTTCACTTTCAGATAGAATAAGGGTTAGTGAAAATGTAAAGGAAAGTGTGAGTCCATGGTAACGAAGAAAAAAAAGAAGAAGGCGCATGTTCCGTTCAGGTTAAATATGCTGTTTTTCGCTGTGTTTGTCCTTTTTTCAATGTTGATTTTACGGCTGGGCATTGTCCAGATTGTCTATGGTGATGACTTTAAGCGAGAGATTGAACGAACCGAAGATATAACGGTTAAAAATCCTGTTCCCCGTGGGAAAATGTTCGATAGAAATGGAACCATTATCGTTGACAACTCACCGTTAAATGCAATCACCTACACAAAATACCAGGGAACGTCTCAGGAAGAAATGCTTGAAGTGGCACGTAAACTTGCCAAGCTGATTGACAAGGATCCGAAGAAGCTTCAGAAACGGGATAAAGTCGATTTTTGGCTTTTGACGCACAAGGAAGAGGCGGAAGAGAAAATAACGGAAAAAGAATGGGAAATGTATGACAATAAAGAATTAAAGGATGCTGATATATACAAACTTCAGGTCGAAAGGGTAACCGATGAAGATATCAACAGCCTTTCAAAGGATGAGCTGGAAGTCGCCGCGATTTTTCGGGAATTTAATTCCGGCTATTACCAGTCTCCACAAATCGTGAAAAATGAGAACGTCACCCCGGAAGAATTCGCTTTAGTAAGCGAAAATCTTGAGGATTTGCCGGGGGTCGATACGACAACCGACTGGACACGCCGGTACGCATTTGGTGACACGCTGAAAACAATACTTGGGAACGTCACAAGTTCAGACAAAGGAATTCCTAAGGAACAGCTGGATTATTATTTATCGAGGGATTATAGCCGGAACGACCGTGTCGGGATTAGCTATATCGAAAAGCAATACGAGGAAGTGCTTCAAGGCCAAAAAGCCAAGGTGAAAAACAAAACCGATAAGTCAGGGAATATCCTTGGGACAACAGTTGTTTCCGAAGGGAAACGAGGAAAGGACCTTGTCCTGACTATCGATATGGAGCTTCAGCGGGAAGTTGAAAAAATACTTGAGGAAGAATTATGGAAAGCCAAACAGAACAGCAATTCCAAACTCCTTGATCGGGGATTCGTCGTCCTGATGAACCCGCATACAGGCGAAATCCTCACGATGGCGGGCAAAAAGATCGAGAAAAACCCGAAAACCGGAAAATACGAGATGAGCGACTACGCTTACGGAACATTTACCACTTCCTATAACGTGGGCTCAACTGTTAAGGGCGCAACTATCTATGCAGGCTTCAAGACCGGAGCGATTAAGCCTGGGGATAGGTTCCTTGATGTACCGATGGTCATTAGAGGGACAAAACCAAAGGGTTCATGGAGAAGGACGGGATTTGGCGTTATAAATGACCTCCGCGCTCTTCAGATATCATCGAACGTTTATATGTTCCATACCGCGATTAAAATTGGACACGGGTCTTATGTTTACAATCAGCCCCTCCGCATTAGAAATGAAGGATTCGATATTATGCGGGGAATATACGGCCAATTTGGGCTTGGCGTCCGGACGGGAATTGACCTTCCAAATGAGGCTATCGGCTATCCAGGAAAAATTGATCCGGGCAAGCAGCTTGACCTTGCTATCGGGCAGTATGACACTTATACCGCAATGCAGCTGGCTCAATACGTTTCTACGATCGCAAATGGCGGAACGAGGATTCAACCCCGTATTGTAAAGGAAATTCGTGAGCCGCTAATGGAATCAAATGAGCTTGGCCCGATCATCCAGGAAATCCAGCCGAAGATCCTGAATAAGCTCGATGGGAATGAAGAATGGCTCAAGCGGGTCCAGACTGGTTTCAGGATGGTCATGCAAGGGGACGGTACTGGTTCCCGGAAATTTGGAAATGCCCCGTATAATCCGGCAGGTAAAACAGGGACAGCCGAGGCTTTTTATGATGGATTTGAGCGGAAGAAGTTCGGGAAGATTCCGCCTCAGGTCATGAACCTGAGCCTTGTAAGCTACGCGCCTTACGATCAGCCCGAAATTGCGATGTCGGTTCTGATTCCGTGGGCATACCAGGGTAACAATGGAACCTCTTACAACAATGAAATCGGTCGAAGAGTACTAGACAAGTATTTTGAAATGAAGAAAGAACGCGCCTCAGGCGAATCCGGGCAGAACAATGAAGCAAATGAAAACACAAATGAAAATGAAAATGAGCAGCAAGCTGCCTCTGGCCAATAGGCTATTAGAACCGTCTCTTCAGTGAGGCGGTTTTTTTTTTATCTTTCAGGGAATAATAAAATCGAAGTTTATGGAAAACTGAAAATAAGGTAATCAGCCTATCTAAGAATTCGGCTTGAATTATAAATTCTTTAAACAAATTTACAAACTGTTTACATTTGATTAAAACCCTTTTAACACTAAACCTTTATTCTGAAAATGCAAGAAAAAAAAACAATTTCATCAGGGGGTAAAATTGAAATGAAACTTGTCAAAAAGCTCGGAATGGTTTTAATGCTTGCCGCGGTAATGGTTGTTGCAGCCGCTTGCGGAGGAGATAGCAAAGACAATGCTGAAGGCCTTGAAGGCAGTGTCGTCATTGATGGTTCCGGAACAGTATTTCCGTTCATGGCCAAAATGGGCGAAAACTATATGGGTGAACAGGAAAATGTATCTGTCGAGGTCAGCCGGGCAGGAACGTCTGCCGGTTTTAAAAAATTCCTCGTGAAAGACGGAACGGATTTCAATAATGCCTCACGTTCAATAAAAGATGAAGAAATAGCTGAAGCAGAAAAACAGGGTATCGACGTTGAGGAACTGAAAGTCGCGCTAGATGGAATTACAATTGTAATCAACAAGGACAATGACTGGGCGAAAGAACTTACGAAGCAGGAAATCATTGATATCTTTACAGCAAGCAAAGGTAAGAATAACTGGTCAGATGTCCGCCCAGACTTTCCAAACGAACCAATTAAAACATATGGCCCAAATGAAAACCACGGAACATATGAATTCTTTTTCGAAAAAATCCTTGAAGAACAGGACCTTCCAGAAAAAATTAACCTGCAGCAGGATTACTCGACTTTAGTGGACCTTGTTTCAAAAGACAAAAATGCAATCGGATTTTTTGGCTTTGGTTACTATGATAACAATAAGGACAAACTCTCTGCTGTAAATGTCGATTTTGGCCAGGGGCCGGTTGAACCGTCACTAGATACAATCAAGGAAGATGGCGATTATGCAGAATTCACTCGTCCAGTTTTCACATACTTGAACGTAAACCATGCGAAAGAAAAGCCTCAAGTGCTTGATTATGCAATCTACACTATGGAAAACGCACAAGAGGTTGCCAAGGAGACAGGATTTGCGCCACTGTCTGATGAAGATAAGCAAGCAGCTCTTGACGCCTTGAATGCCTTGAAAGAATAGTAAAAGATAATTTATTGGTGCACTAGGAAGATGAGGAGTATTTCTCCTCATCTTCTCGCCGTGCATAGAAGTACTGGCTGTTTAGTATTAGGGTGAAAGGGGTTATTACAATGGACAGAACCACAGGGGAAAAAAGACTCAACATTGCAGGCCTGATAGAAAAAAAGAGAAAAACGGCCAGTGTCGGGACCATTACTGAAAAAGCGATCCCAGGGATATTATTTGGAATTGCAGCCATATCTGTATTAACAACAATTGGAATCGTATTAACGTTACTGACTGAAACAGTACTTTTTTTCAAAGAGGTTCCTTTTCTTGACTTTTTTACCGGAACGAAGTTGAAGCCACTGGGGAAGGACGCTGTATTTGGCATACTACCGCTTTTGACGGGCACACTCTTGTCAACAGCGATAGCCATGGCAGTCGCCATTCCGATCGGCCTTATGACGGCTGTCTTCCTGAGTGAATATGCTTCCGAAAACATACGGAAAATCCTTAAGCCGATTTTGGAAATACTCGCGGGAATCCCTACAATCGTCTATGGGTTCTTCGCATTTACATTCGTCACTCCTCTATTGCGTTCATTTATCCCGGGGCTTGAGCCTACAAATATCCTTAGCCCGGGGATTGTGATGGGTATTATGATTATTCCGATGGTCGCATCCCTTTCGGAAGATGCGATGACCTCCGTTCCCAATGCAATGAGGGAAGGGGCGCTCGCCTTGGGAGCGACAAAGCTTGAGGTGACCTGGAAGGTTGTTGTTCCGGCCGCGATATCAGGCATCATTGCTTCCTTCGTCCTCGGGATTTCGAGGGCAATTGGGGAAACGATGATAGTGGCTATCGCTAGTGGAAGCTCCAAGAACTTTACGTTTGATGTGACTCAATCGATGCAGACAATGACCGCTTATATTGTCGAAGTTACCGGTGGTGAAGCAGCAGCCGGAACCACTCTATATTACAGCCTCTATGCCGTGGCGATGACTCTGTTTGTGTTTACTCTAATTATGAACCTTATCGCCCAATACGTTTCACGCCGCTTCAGGGAGGAATATTAAGATGAAATATATTGATAACACACAGGTTGAGAGGAAAATGGGAAAGCGACTTTTGGTAAACAAAATCGCGAAATTGTTTTTCCTCTTGGCAACACTTTTTGGCATCGCCGTCCTGGCCGTCCTTATTTACAGGGTCGTGGCGGACAGCATGGGCTGGATCGACAAGGACTTTTTATTGAATAGGCTATCAACAAATCCGGAAAAGGCTGGAATCCTTGGAGCAATTTACGGGACATTGTGGCTAATGGCAGTTGTTGCTCCAGCAACAATGGTTCTTGGGGTTGGCACTGCGATTTACCTTGAGGAATATGCCAAAAAAGGAAAGTTCCAGGCATTTATCCAGACGAATATTTCCAATCTTGCGGGAGTCCCATCCGTGGTATTCGGAATATTGGGGTTGACTGTTTTCGCCAGGGCACTTGGTTTAGGCTCTGTCGTTCTTGCCGGAGGGCTTACAATGGCCCTTCTTGTCCTGCCTGTTGTTGTAGTGGCGAGCCAGGAAGCCATTAGGGCTGTTCCACAATTTTTAAGGGAAGCTTCATACGGAATGGGAGCGACAAAATGGCAAACAATTAAAAATGTTGTCCTGCCAGCATCTCTCCCGGGCATCCTGACCGGCGTTATTCTTGCGCTATCGAGGGCAATTGGCGAAACAGCGCCGCTCGTCGTCATTGGCATACCTGCGCTATTAATACCGCTTCCGGAGGGCATTTTTGACAAATTTACGGTTCTGCCCGTCCAAATTTATTATTGGACAGTCGATTCGGCGCTCGTTGCAGAGTATGCAAACCTGGCAGCGGCTACGATTGTCATCCTTTTAATCGTCCTATTTGTGATGAACTCGATTGCAATTATTATCCGAAACAAATTCCAAAAAAGATATTAGGGCTGGAGGGAACTAGCTATGGGGATTACAGCAGGAAATATAAATGAAACATCAGCACAGGCAATTGGCAAAGAGAATATAGTTTATAGTACACGGGATCTCAATCTCTGGTATGGCGAAGGACACGCGTTAAAAAGTATTAATTTGGATATTGTCGAAAATGAAGTTACCGCCATTATCGGACCATCTGGATGCGGCAAATCAACCTATATTAAAACCTTGAACAGGATGGTTGAGTTGGTTCCGACAGTCCGGATTTCTGGTGAAATTCTTTACCGGGATAGAAACATTCTTGACAGGGAATACAAGGTCGAGGATTTGCGTACCAGGGTAGGGATGGTTTTTCAAAAACCAAATCCATTCCCAAAATCAATCTATGAAAATATAGCGTACGGACCAAAAATCCATGGAATAAAAAATAAGAAAATCCTTGATGAAATTGTTGAACAGAGCCTGCGCGGAGCGGCGATATGGGATGAAGTAAAAGACAGGCTCAATCAGAATGCATATGGACTTTCTGGAGGGCAGCAACAGCGTCTTTGCATTGCCCGTTGCCTTGCAATCGAGCCGGACGTCATTTTGATGGACGAACCAACTTCCGCGCTCGATCCGATCTCAACGTTAAAGGTAGAAGAGCTTGTACAGGAATTGAAGCAAAATTATAGTATAATTATTGTCACCCACAACATGCAGCAGGCTTCCCGGATTTCGGATAAGACTGCGTTCTTCCTGAATGGGGAAGTCATTGAATTTGCCGAGACAAGCAAAATCTTTTCCAATCCATCCGACAAACGGACGGAAGATTATATTTCAGGGCGGTTTGGCTGATTTTTGCCATTCCAGCACGGATAAGGTGGGATACCATGGGCACGAGAACCAATTTTGACAACAACTTGAACCAGTTGAAGGAAATGCTGACGGAAATGGTGAAAATGGCAAAGGATGCTGTGGAAGACTCAATCAGCACATTCATTTCGCAGGATCTTGACAATGCGAAGAAAATAATTGAAAAAGATGAGGAAATCAACCGGCTTGAATATCAAATTACCGAAAAGGCCATTTTGCTGATTGCAACTGAATCGCCTGTCGCAACCGATTTAAGGGCTATTCTTGCCGCCCTCAAAATCTCATCGGAGGTTGAGCGTATTGCCGACAACGCGGTTAATATCGCTAAGTCCGCCCTCCATATTGGGAAGGAAAAGCATATTAAAGAGATAGAGGATATTCCGAAAATGAAGGACCTTGTCATCGAAATGCTTGATACCGCCCTGCAATCCTTTTACACAAACGATGTTGCTTTGGCAAGGAAATGCGCGGAAATCGATGACCAAGTGGATGAAATGTACGGACAACTTGTCCATGAACTATTGGGACACATTCCTGGAAATCCTGAAGCGACGAACCAGATTACGCAAATGTCGTTTACTTGCAGGTATTTAGAGCGTATCGGAGACCATTCCACCAATATAGCGGAGCAGGTTATCTTTTTGGTAACAGGAAAACGGTATGAATTGAACCATTAAGAATTGATATGTGGCGAAATTTGCATCCAGACTATAAAAAGCAAACCGGCTTTATTGTCGAATGAAGGCGGGGAGAATTAACCAACAGCCCATCTAAATTTTTTTTTGCGCATTGAAAGAAGTGTGTGCGTGGGCAGGCGATTTCCGACAATTTGCGTTTATTGTAAGCATTATTGACAGGTGCTACCATTATTTATGAGAGCTGGCGGTTCTAAAGGAGCCGCTGGAGGAATAGGATGGTTAGTTATCTGAAAAGGGCGGTAATGGTTATGCTGACAACGAAATCGGAAACTAGGACGGAGCAAATGGATCAAGCAGCGGAGGGAGTTGCCTGTTCCGCGGAAAAGCTCGCCATAGCAACCGGGTTATGGATCAATGGAAACGTATATGGACGATTTGAAGCTAGGGAATCGCTTCTTTACGAGGAGAAACTCACACTAAAGATATCAGAGGAAAACCCTCATTCTAAAATTGCTCTCCTCAATTACTTTATTTGTAATCACGGCAATGAAGAAAAAAGAATAATGCTATTGGCTATGCACTTGCCAAAAACATTTGTAATGAATCACTTTTCCTTCATCTCCCCTGCCGACCAAACCATATTTCATCTCGCAGGAGAGAAGATGTTCCTTGTCGGTGGCCTCCCCGAGGAAAATCTTAAATGGAAGGCAACAGTCATCCCGTCATGGCATATAAGCTCCGACAGTATATGGGGGGATGTAGGGAGGGGGGTCCTGAAGTATTCTCCTTTGGCAAAAGGGAATCCCGCCAGCATCCTTTCAGCGGATATTGCCGTTCCTCCGGGAAAAACAGTACGATTGTCGTCATGGATCATTTCAGGGGAAGGCAAGACTGAGGTGGTTCGCCTAAGAGACGTACTTTTAAAAAACAGACTAGCATTTCAAAATGAAAAGTGATATTATAGAAAAGTCGTATAACGAACATGTTCTAAATGTTTGGAGGGATAATAATGCGCGTGAATATTACGTTAGCTTGCACTGAGTGTGGAGAGCGCAACTATATTTCTAAAAAAAATAAACGCAATAATCCAGATCGCCTTGAGCTCAAAAAATATTGCTCCAGGGAAAAGCGTACAACATTACATCGCGAAACAAAATAAGCAGTAGGGCTTCCTACTGCTTTTTTTGTTGCCTAAAATAGGTGAAAAGAGGGAATGGAATATGGAAGACAAGAAGAAATTGCGAAAGGCGATGATGAATTGCCTAAAATCAATTGCCGAGGGGGAATACCGTGAGCGTTCAGAACGGATTGCTTCCAATTTATTCAGGAATCCCGTTTGGGATAAAGCGGAAGTAATCGGCATTACGATATCCCGGCCACCTGAAGTTGATACATACCAGATTATCGAGAATGCCTGGAGGGAAGGAAAACGCATCGCTGTACCAAAGTGCCTACCTGCTACAAGGGAAATGCAATTCCGCTATCTTACGGATTTATCTCACTTGGAGAAGGTTTATTATGGCCTTCTTGAACCAATGGTAGAAAGGACAGCACCCGTGGAGCCGAGTGATATATGCCTGCTCGTCGTTCCAGGATTGGCTTTTTCCCGGAGTGGCTACAGACTTGGTTTTGGAGGGGGCTATTATGACCGTTTTTTGGCTGATTACAAGGGGGAAACGGTATCCCTTGCTTTCAACAGCCAAATCGTTGAAGATCTCCCAATCGAGGAGCATGACGTTCCTGTTGGGCTCATAGTGACTGAAGAGGCGGCCATTCAAAAATGACTCCAGGAATTTTACTCGGGGGGATTCTGATTTTTGTAGCAGCGTGGACAGGTTGGAAACTTAAGGCGTTGACCGTGACAGGCGCGTTAGCTTCAATTGGAATCGGCATTATGACCTTGGTGGGTACGGGTGTTAACGGCCTTTTGCTTCTTGGGGCTTTCTTCGCGTCGTCCAGCCTATGGTCAAAATTTAAAGCGAAAAGCAAATCGGCCATGGATGAAAAGCTTGCAAAAGGGGCAACGCGTGACTGGAGGCAGGTGGCCGCAAATGGAGGCCCTGCAGCGATTTGCAGCGGAATGTTTTTCGCAACAGGGAATCCCATTTGGCTTACCTGTTATGCCGCGGCTATTTCAAGCGCTAATTCGGATACATGGGCTTCGGAAATCGGACCCATTGGTAAGAGGGATCCAATCAGCATCAAAGGGTTCAAACGGGCCGAGCGGGGTACTTCTGGTGCTGTCAGCCTTCTTGGTACGTGCGCTGCCTTGGCCGGGGCAGGGTTTATCGCAATTATGGCCGTTTACTTCTTCGGGCTGCCGTTATGGACCGGTTGGATTATTTTCATTTTTGGATTTCTGGGAAACGTTATCGATACTCTTCTCGGCGCCTATTTTCAGGTATCATACAAGTGCAAGGTTTGCGGGCTTGAGACCGAGAAAGCTCGCCATTGCGGGGTACCTACAGGAAAGGTAAAAGGCAATTCCTTGCTTGATAATGATGTCGTCAACTTTTTATCCGGGGCAGCGGCAGTTATGGGAACTTACCTTATCCTTTTATAATTCATTGGATTTGGGATACTATTGAGGTTAGAATAGCCAGGAAATTATACAGGAGGCGATTTTATGAAGCGAGTCGCCAGGGTAGCAATCATCGGAATGGGTTCGGTCGGTTCAAGCTACGCCTTCGCGCTATTGAACCAGGGGATTACGGAAGAAATTGTTTTGATAGACCTGAATACGGCAAAGGCAGAAGGAGACGCGATGGATTTGAATCACGGACTGCCATTCGCTCCTTCAAGTACGAAAATCTGGTTTGGGGAGTACTCCGATTGCAAAGATGCCGATCTTGTCGTCATTTGTGCGGGTGCCAACCAAAAACCTGGCGAAACGCGGCTTGATCTTGTTGATAAAAATACCCGGATTTTTAAAGAGATTGTAGACAGTGTTATGGGAAGCGGGTTTGATGGGATTTTTCTTATCGCCACCAACCCAGTCGATATCCTTTCCTATGCTGTGTGGAAATTTTCAGGCCTGCCAAAGGAACGGGTCATCGGGTCCGGCACAATTCTGGATACTGCTAGATTCAGGTTCTTGCTTGGAGAATATTTCGATGTGGATCCAAGGAATGTCCATGCCTATATTATCGGTGAACATGGCGACACTGAACTTCCGGTTTGGAGCCATGCGGATATTGCCGGTATGAAAATAGGCGAATGGGCAAAAAAGAAGAACGACTTTAAACCGGAAGAACTCGACACAATCTTCCTGAATGTCAGGGACGCCGCCTATCATATTATTGAGAGGAAGGGTGCCACCTACTACGGTATCGCCATGGGACTTGTCAGGCTGACAAAGGCGGTCCTGGGAAATGAAAATTCCGTCTTGACTGTTTCAGCATTCCTGCAAGGGGAGTATGGGCAGGAGGACCTTTATATAGGGGTCCCTGCAATCGTAAACCGGAACGGGATAAAGGAAATTGTGGAGCTTGATTTGTCACCGGAAGAAAGGGAGAGGTTCGCCAATTCAGCTGGCATTTTGAAGGATATTCTTGAAAAAGCCATGGAACCCTACTAACATCAATTACCCCCTTTCGTATAAACCTCCTCCATAGGGATACGATAAAAAGGGAGGTAGGTAAAATGAATAAGGCAATTTCATCCGCCGTTATGTTCGGCGCCGCGGGGTACCTGATTTACAGGAACAGGTACAGGCTAATGAACATCCTGCTTGGCACAGGATGGGTCAGGAAAGCGGCTGTCAGAACAATCATGGGCATGCCGGGTGTAAAAAGAAGAATGATGGATTCTGTATTTGGAGAGCCGAACCGGCTATAAACCGGGCCGGCTCTTTCTCGTCTTCTAGGAAATAAAAACTTGAACCTTGTTGATAACTCGAAATAAGTTATTCTAATCCAGCTCCACAAGGAAAGCTACGGCAGCATAGCATCGCACGAAGGAAAAGTGTTTTTCTTTTCCGAGGAGCGCCTAGCCCCTCGAGGTCATAAGCCGGTTCCCTACGGAGGGCAGGCCCGTCCTCGGAAATGCTCGCATTTCCTTCGTGCGTGGGCCAATTCAGGATGTAATTCAGTGTCCTGCGGGCCCCGTCTTATGCTTGTCGGGGCTGACCACTAAGGAAAGCTCCTGAGAGTAATCATCCCAGGGACAGGCGGTCTTTGCCTGGCACGAAGGCGCTTTCGCATTTTGTATTATATTACTAGTTCAAGGAAACTTCGTTTATAATGGTATTGATACAAGGCTTACTTTTACAAAAAGGAGCCTCGGGAAAGCAGGGAAGCTCTTTGAACAATCTGGAACAAACTCTATTTTGGAAGCTTGCGGAATTATTTATCATACATTCGGGATACAGGATTGTGAAATTATTTCCGGATGAAAAAGAACTCTGGCTAGAAAAAAGTGAGTCTGCTGAGGTCCCTATTGTCCGTCTATACCGTGAGGATTTTGACTGGACCAACAGAATGTTAAGGGATATTGAGCTGACCGCTGCGACAGGGGCGAAAATCAGGAGCCAATTGGGCCAAAGGAATCTGCGAATTTTAAATATTTATGTAAGTGGGCAGCCCCCTGTTGATGATTACCAGCAGGTTTTGAGTGAGCGATTTGTTTATCGGGACAGACTATCCGAAATTTCGGTACATACCATATTGTTTGCAAACGGAACCTATGGGCAAGCAGAGGAAAGTTTAACTGGTATAGTGGATGCCGGTTCCTTAGATTTAAGCAATATGGATGGCCTCACTCCTGGGAATGCCGAGGAGACTAGACAGAGGACATTGGAATATGCTGAAAAGGATACCAGGCGAGAACAGGCCATTTTTACAGCGGGACGGCCTATTTTCACATATTTTTTCATGGCCTTTCAGATACTGGTGTTTTTATTGCTTGAACTCTATGGGGGCAGCACAAATCCTAACACTCTGATAAAATTTGGGGCGAAATTCAACCCTTTAATTTTGGAAGGGGAATGGTGGAGATTCATTACCCCGGTTTTTCTTCATATCGGCTTTCTACACCTGGTGATGAATACACTTGGGCTTTATTTTGTAGGGACTGCAGTGGAAAAGATGTTTGGAAGCGTTCGATTTTTGTTTGTTTACTTGTTTGCCGGCTTTGGCGGGTCGCTGGCAAGCTTCCTTTTCAGCCATGAAGTATCGGCTGGCGCGAGTGGAGCGATTTTTGGCTGCCTCGGGGCGCTTCTTTATTTCGGTATGGTGTATCCGCGTCTTTTTTTCAGGACAATGGGCCATACAGTGTTTTTGATCATCATTGTCAATCTCGCTTTCGGATTTTCGGTCTCAATGGTTGACAACGCCGGCCATCTTGGAGGTCTCGCAGCGGGATTCCTGGGAGCAGGCATAGTGCATTTTCCAAAAAAGAAAAAATTGATAAGCCAGATTGCCTTTGCCGCGGTATCCATTCTGCTGGCTACGGCAATGGTACAGCATGGTTTCGAGGAAGGGCTCGGGCCAAAAGATGAACACTCGGTTATCCTCCTCGCGGAAGAAAAAGTGAACAAAGAAGAGTATAATGAAGCTTACTCTATCCTTCGCCGTTATGAAGAAGAGAACAAAGTATCTGAAAAGACGTATTTTCTTTTATCCTATACGGAAATCAAGCTGCAAAAACTTCAGGATGCCAAGGCTCATTTGCTTAAAGCCATAGCCCAGGATAACAGCTTTTCGGAAGCTCATTTCAATCTTTCGCTTATTTACCTTGAGGAAGGGGATTTTGTTTCCGCCAAAAAGCATGCCGAAAAGGCCGCGTCCTTGAAACCAGGACAAAAGGATTATAAAAAATTGGTGGATGAAATAGATAAATTGCTCTCTGCCCAACGGGGAGCTTAACTGGAATCATACCGGATATCACTTTGCATATTGGAAACGAGGGGAATTACGTGAAAACCATTTATGACATCCAGCAATTCCTGAAAAAGTACGGTACCATTATTTATGTTGGCGAAAGGGTTGCCGACTTGGAACTAATTGAAGAAGAACTGATCGAATTGTACAATTCACAGTTAATTGAACATAGGGAATTCCAAAATGCGCTTATGCTCTTAAGGCAGGAAATCCAGCTGGAAAAAGAAAAAAACAACAAAAAAACAGGTGAGTAAACATGGAAAAATGGTTGGCAGGAATCGATTTGGGCGGAACAACAACGAAGATTGCTTTTATATCTTTTGACGGCGACATCAAAGACAAATGGGAAATTGCGACAGACAATTCGAATGAAGGCAAAAATATCGTCTTGAATATAATAAAATCCATCGATGAGCGGCTCAATGTAATTGGACAGGCCAGGGAGATACTTGCGGGAGTCGGGATGGGGGCTCCGGGACCGGTCGATTATGGCACAGGCATCCTCTATAATGCTGTCAATCTCGGCTTTAAGGGGAGTTATCCATTAAAGGCTACCATTGAAACGGAAATGTCCCTCCCGGCGGCAATTGATAATGATGCAAATTGCGCCGCAATTGGGGAAATGTGGAAGGGTGCGGGTGATGGAGCGAAAGACCTCGTTTGCGTGACATTGGGAACGGGGGTGGGCGCCGGAGTGATTGCCAACGGGCAAATTGTACAAGGCGTGAGCGGTGCTGCGGGTGAAATTGGCCACATTACCTCTATTCCCACTGGGGGTGCCCGGTGCAATTGCGGAAAAACGGGCTGCCTTGAAACGATTGCCTCTGCTACCGGCATCGTAAGGCTTGCCATGGAATCAGTCCAAGCTGGGAAGAAGGGAAGGTTGGCTGAAATTGTGGCAGCCAACGGGATTATCACCGCGAAAGATGTTTTTGATAGCGCGAGGGATGGAGATTCAGCAGCGGGACAGATTGTGGACGAGGTTGCCTTCCATCTTGGCCTCGCCCTTGCGAATGTTGCCAATATACTTAACCCGGAGAAAATTGTCCTTGGCGGAGGGGTATCGCGCGCAGGTGATATTCTTTTAAAAAAGGTAAGGGATCAGTTTACCCGCTATGCTTTCACGCGGGTTCGTGAAACAACAACGATTGCTTTGGCGACACTCGGAAATGATGCCGGAGTCATCGGCGCAGCGTGGCTCGCCAAGAATAGGCTTACATTATAGAATATGTCGCATGCAGGGCTCCCGTTTCCGGGGGCCTTCTTTGTTACTAGCATGAAACCCCCATATCTATTCATACATTTTAAAGAACTAACGCAAGAAGGTCTTTATTGGTTAGGGGGGAATTCATGCTCATCGACCGACTGCCTGACAAGGCTCTAGCAGACTACGGGCGTTTGTTTTGTTTACAGCCTGAACTGATCCGGGCATCAAATGACTTTGACATATTTAAAGAGAAAAAGGGGGGAAGGATACGCATCCCAGGGTTTACCGTGAAGCGTTATAGTCTGAAAAAAGGGGAGACGCTGGATTCGGTTGCTTCCCTTTTGCCTTTTGAAACCGAAACCATAAAGCTTTTGAATGCAAGAAGCCGGATAAGTAACGAGAGGTGCATCCTGCTTCCTTGTAGGGCAACAGCCCCGGTTCTTATTGGAAGGACAAAATACTGTTCCAATATTCTTGAACGAGATTTGGAGGCACTGACGGAAGTCTATCCATTTGTAAAAACTTCGGTGATAGGCCGAAGCGTTCTAGGAAAACCGATTTGGGAACTGAAAATTGGGAACGGGCATCGGAAAGTCCATTTTAATGCATCATTTCACGCAAACGAATGGATAACTAGTGGAATTCTTATGGAACTTGTTAATATGTATTTGCTTGCCCTTTGTGATAATCGAACAATATTGGGAGAAGAAGCAATATCGATTTTTGAATCAACCGAACTCTCAATCGTTCCGATGGTGAATCCAGATGGAGTTGACCTTGTCCTGCACGGGCCGCCTCCGGGGATGTGGGAACTGGCAACAGCAATAAATGGTGGAAAAACCGACTTTTCCGGCTGGAAAGCGAACATCAGGGGGGTGGATTTGAATAATCAGTTTCCCGCCAATTGGGAAATCGAAAAAGAAAGAAAGGAACCAAAGTCTCCCGCACCACGTGATTTTACGGGAACATCTCCCCTATCCGAACCGGAAGCTATTGCGATGGCCAATCTCTCGGTAAACAGCCGTTTTGATATGGTTGTGGCATTCCATACCCAGGGCCAAGAGTTTTATTGGGGGTATGGGGGTAAAGAGCCCGCTGTTTCCTCGTACATTGCAGAGGAATTTTCCAGGTTAAGCGGGTACAGGGCAGTCCACACAATCGACAGCCACGCTGGATTCAAGGACTGGTTCATTCAGGAAAACGGACGGCCCGGGTTTACAATAGAGCTTGGAAAGGGAATAAACCCTCTGCCGCTTTCTCAATTTAATAAGGTTTATCGGGATGTATTGGGGATTTTTCTATTTGCATTAGGAAAATCTTTTTAAACTGGTAAAAAAACAAAATAATATGAAACTATTAGCCGTAGTAAATCGTCTAATTAATATCTGCTAATAAGGGGGAAGGAAATGGGCAAAAGTCTGCGAAACATATCCTATCAATTTTCAGCACCTGCCAGGCTGCTTTTCATTTTCCTCCTTTTCTTTTCCCTGGCGTCATGTTCGCAACCAAAGGAGAAGGCGCAGCCCACTGGACAATCTGGAGATCCAATCGCCAATGGTGGGCAGACGGCGAAACAATCGGAAGGCTGGAAACTTCCGCTTAAGGTCCCTGAAGGAGAGTTTTTCAAGGTTTTCGGCTGGCTTAGTGACAGCGAAATCGTCTTTGCATCAAATTTATCTTTAGGCTCCAACCTTTATCGCTATTCCCTTGAAACAGGAGAGAGCGATTTGATTCTAATGACCGAAAATCCAATTGTTACTGTCTCCATCAATCCCCAAAAAACTAGGCTGATGGTCCATACTTCCCCATCTTCTTATGAAGCGGTTGTAACAATATATGATACAAACGGAAACGAGTTGGCAAACCAGTCCTTTCCATCGTCTGAGCTCCATACCGAATGGAACCCTTATGAAGTAGATGATTTGTTGATTGTCGCATTTAATGAGGATTGGACCTATAAGGCTTTCCGTATGAATGCCGCCGACAGGAAAGTCGAGGAGATTGGCATACCCAATCCATTTGTGAAATGGATTGGAAAAGACAAGTATGCATATCTTGAATGGGATGAAGATAATCCAACCTTTTTCGCTCCTCTCGTAATGCAGGACATCCAAGGCGAAAAAGCAACAGCGCCATTCGGAAATCTCTACCACCTTGAAACGTATAATAACCTAATTCTGGGTATAAGCGCGGCTGGAGAAGAATTTGATAAAGCAATTTTTACGTTTTATGATACACGGCTCAGCCAATTATTATCTTTCGAACTTCCCCAGCTAGGCAGGTTCTCCGGCTGGCTCGTTCCTTTTATGGATTTTAACGACAACAAACAGGAGTTTACCATTTTCGAGCCTATTAAAAGCGGGGATGCGGATTCCTACACAGAGGGATTTATTCTTTCATCCCATGCACTCGGGGGAGGGAGAAAAGTTCTTTTGGAGGGGGCGGAAAATCAGCCGATTGAATCGTCTCCAAACGGAGAAGCATTCCTTTATGGCTACAGGTTTGAGAAGATCATCGATTCTGTAGGAAAAAGGGTTATAAGCCTTATCCAGGAGTAAAAAAAGGACTGCCCAATCAATCCGGGAGTCCTTTTTGTTTTAGATTTTTATGTTCCGGTAGGGTAACCGCTTTTCAGGATTGTCATGAATGTGAACCAGCCAAAAACAAGGAATGTCGCAACGGCAAAAAATAGTCCAAGGAAATTTTTATTTTTTAGTGAGGTAAATGAACTATATCCCGCCAGCAAAGTAACAAGTGCGAAAATAATAACAAGCCCTACTTTAAGCATATTTAAAAGCCCCCTTTACCATATAGTCTACGGGCGGTAATGCCCGGCCCCATTATGTAGCAAATCATTTCCATTCGAATTCAATTCTATATTTTTTTATCGGATTTGTCGAGCATTAGTGTACAATAAGGCTATCACATAGTGCAACAGGAGGTATTCACATGAATTGGTTTCCGGTCCCGCTTGGCGGCTTGCAGACGAATTGCTATATCCTTTACCGGGAAGACCGAACATGCCTTATTTTTGATCCGGGGGAAGAGGGGACTAAACTTATCAATATCCTGGCGGAAAAAAAGCTTGAGCCAAGGGCAATCCTGCTGACTCATGCGCATTTTGACCATATCGGAGCGGTTGACACAATCAGGGATCGTTACGGCATCCCTGTTTATATTCATAACAGGGAGGCAAAATGGCTAAGCGATCCGGCCTTGAATGGTTCAGGCTTATTTCCAGTCGGGCCACCGATAAGGGTCAGAGATGCGGATTATTTAATAAAGAATGAAGGAGAAATGACAGTAGACGGTTTCACATTCAATGTTTTTGAAACGCCAGGGCATTCGCCGGGAAGTGTCTCCTTTTATTTTTCCGAAAAAGGAATTATCGTTTCAGGCGATGCTCTGTTCATGGGAAGCATAGGGAGAACGGATCTCCCAGGAGGAAACGAGAAGGAACTGATGAAGAGCATCCATTCTAAGCTTTTGGCCCTGCCTGAAGAGACGATTGTTTTGCCCGGCCATGGGCCTGCGACAACCATTGGTGATGAAATGGATACGAATCCATTCCTTCATGGATTCGGTCTATAGCTTTACGAAAGAGAAAAACGATAGGGGAGAAACAACTACATGCTTTCTCATCTCGAGGATATTATCGGGAAATCACGAAACGGGCTGATTTCCTATGCGGACTATATAGAACTGGCTCTTTATCATCCCGTCCATGGCTATTATATGCGGGAATCCGAAAAAATTGGGCGGTCAGGCGATTTTATTACATCTAGCAATGTTTCGGATATATTCGGCCGGATTTTTTCAAAGTGGTTTGCCCGGCATGTCAAAATAAATGGCGTTGCCCCGGCTGTTTGTGAAATTGGAGGCGGGAACGGCCGCTTTGCGAAAGCCTTTATGGAAGAATGGGCTAACCATTCTGGGGATAGCCTTACCTATACGATCATAGAGACGAGCCCGTATCACCGAAAGCTACAAAGTGAAGCGCTTGATGGTTTTTCAGGCTTTTCGCAAGAGAGTGGGATTCAAAGCATCCGCCATTTCAAAGGGATCATTTTTTCAAACGAATTATTCGATGCCTTGCCAGTCCATGTAGTCGAAAAAAAATCCGGAATACTCATGGAGGCCATGGTTGGCATTGACAATGGCCGGCTCTTTGAAAAGCTTGTGCCATTAAAAAATGAGGAAGTCGCCTCATTTCTGGAGGAAAACGGGCTTTTCTTGAACGAAGGGCAGCGGATCGAAGTTCCATTGGCAATGGGAAAAATGGTGCGGGAAATTTCCCGTTCCCTTGAAGAAGGGATTGTCGCCACAGTCGATTATGGATATACAGCTGAAGAGTGGATGTTGCCTGAGAGGAAACAAGGAAGCCTGAGGGGATATATGAACCACCAGATGGTAAATGATGTACTGGCCTATCCGGGAAGGATGGATATTACGACGCATATCCATTTCGATGCCCTTGCGAAAGAGGGGGAAAAACAGGGGCTTGAAGCGCTTACGAAGTTGAGGCAGGATGAATTCCTGATTTCCGCTGGGATTCTTACTGAATTTGAAGAACATTATGACCCGAACCCTTTTTCCGAAAGAAGCAGGCGGAACCGGGCGATCCGAAGCCTCGTGCTTCCTTCGGGGATGAGCGCCTCTTTCCATGTGCTCCTCCAGCAAAAGGGATTAAGGCTTGGTGCTGATAAGATTTTTCCATAATGTATGATTATCATTTATCTAGTTTAGAACAAAATGCGCAAGCGCCTTCGCGACAAGCAAAAACCGCTTGTCCCTGCGATGATTATTCTCAGGAGCTTTCCTTAGTGGTCAGCCCCGACAAGCATAAGACGGGGCCCGCAGGACGGGCCTGCCCTCCGGAGGGAACCGGCTTATGACCTCGAGGGGCTAGGTGCTCCTCGGAAAAGAAAAACACTTTTCCTTCGTGCGATGCTATGCTGCCGTAGCTTTCCTTGTGGAGCTGGATTACAATAACTTATTTCGAGTTATCCACAAGCTTACATTTAAAATTTCCTAGAAAACAAGAAAAACCGCCGGGGAAGTGGCTCCCCGGCGGTCTTTTCGAGCATATCTGGAATTAATGGCCCCCGCCTAACGGCATCATGAAGGTAGTCCAGTAGGTGAATCCAGCAAAGAAGATTGTCAAATATGCCCCGAAAATATACATATACATGCGTTCTGATAATTTAAGATAGCTTAGAAGAACAAAGAATCCGGTCTGTGCCAGGAAGAGCAGCGCCGTTTTTGGCATATGCCCCAAGTAAAACATCACTGTGAAAATCCCGGTCCAGAACCCGAGCACCCTGTACATTCGCTCCATATGTAACCCTCCCTTTTACCCGTGATACCATCGTACCATATTATAAGATAAAAGAGATGGAAAAGTAAACTATCGTCTCCAAAACTTAGTTGGATACCAGTGCCTGATAGGTGCAAGTGTCGCATCCGTTCGCGATACTCTGATACTCAATCAGTTCGGCAGATTCGAATAACGCTTCAAACATGCCTTTCAAAAATTCATGGTGCATGCTGCATACTGCTTCTGAATGATCAACGGCAACTTCTTTGAACGGGCAGTTGTAGATTTGGAAAAATATCTTTGTCTTATCGTCATTCACTTCAAATTCGGGATAAAAGCCCGCAAGCGTGGCAGCGCTTTTCAAGATGGAGAGCTTTTGTTCGAAATCCAATTCTGTTCCGGCCTGCATCCTTTTGGTGATTTCCTGCTCGATTAGTTCCGCGCCGAAACGCTTGCCAGTTAAATATAAAGCTTTTTTTCCCTCTTCCCCTAGTGCCAGCATGGTTTGAATTGCAACTTTAGACAAAAGCATATAGTCGCGGTAGGGAAAGTGAAGTTGGATGACATCATCGGAAAGCCTATAAAGCCTGCTTGGCCTGCCGCCTTTTCCAGTTTTTTTTGTTTCGGATGAAAGCATGTTTACATCCTCGAGCTTTGAAAGATGCAGGCGGGCGACGTTCGGATGGATATTGAAATTGTCGGCTACCTCTTGTACAGTTACTTCCTGGTGGCGTTTAGTGATGTATTGATAGATGTAATACCTGGTTGGATCGGATAAAACGTTGGTTATTTTTAAAGTCTGCTCCATTATGGTTCACCTCGGACCCCTCAATTTATTCCATTATAATACAGCACTAATCCCTTTGGAATGAGGTTAACAATGTTAACACTTTATGTTTGGAAAGTGTTCACAATTAACCTATTGTCATTATACAAAAACTACACAAACAGTAGACGATTGATATACAACATTTCTGTCAATACTCGTTTTCTGAACATTTGCTTCAAATTCTACTTTTTTTCTGTGGGAAATAGTAAAAACCGGCTGGCAGGTGTATGAAAGAAGGTGGTTTGTTAACAAAAAATTCACAAATTTCACTTGGATAAAATTAGTGTTTTTTTTGGTTAGCTGTATAATAAAAATGAAAGGTGGTGTTTTCCATTGCTAGTGCCATAGAAGCCCTCGCCGACAGGATTATCGCCAATGCTGTCGAGTATCATGCAACAGATATCCACATCCTCCCCCGAAAAGAAGATACGCTAATCCAATTCCGCATTACAAACAAACTAAGCCCACGGATGTCCCTTCCAAAGGAAGAATGCGACAGGCTCATATCCCATTTTAAATTTACCGCCCATATGGATATAGGTGAACGGCGAAGGCCCCAGAGCGGCGCTGTTTTTGCCGAAGTCAATGGCCGTTCATTTGGGCTGCGGCTGTCAACCCTTCCATCGAATAACCGAGAAAGCATGGTCATCAGGCTCCTGCCCCAACATGACAAATATTCCTTCGACCGATTGTCCCTCTTTCCGGGTATGGCAAGAAAATTGCTGAACCTGCTCAATCATTCCCATGGCATGATTATTTTCACCGGGCCAACGGGGAGCGGCAAGACCACCACCCTTTATTCCCTTCTTAATGAAACAGCGAGTAAATACCATCGAAGCGTAATTACCCTTGAGGATCCAATTGAAAAGGAATGCGGCACCGTCCTGCAGGTTCAAGTGAATGAAAAAGCAGGAGTAACGTATGCCGCTGGGCTGAAAGCGATCCTAAGGCATGATCCTGATATTATCATGGTCGGGGAAATCCGTGATGCTGAAACGGCCAGGGTGGCGGTGAGGGCAGCAATGACCGGGCATCTCGTACTTACAACAATGCACACAAGAGACTCGCCGGGAGCAATCCATAGGCTTCACGTGTAATTATTCACCATCGTTGAGATACCTTCACCAAGCTTGAGACAGATTCAACATCTTTGAGACGGAAAGTTGTTAAATCCCTTGATAAATCAACATCGGGTTTCAGAATGGTTGAGACAAGGTTTTTAAGGTAAAAGCATTATTATTAATTCTTGTTTTCTCAATGATTATGAAAAAAATTTGTTCATAAAGATTGAGATAAAAAGAAAATTATTCATGATGTTTGAGATAACAGGAACAATATATCTACATTTGAGTTAAATTATCATTCCAGTTTCTTCAAAATTCGAACTGGCCAATGCCATAGTACATGAGGGATGTATAATTGCTGCTATAAAAAAGTTTTGGCACCAAAGCCATTTAGTTCATTATGGCTAATAACTTACTTGGCTAAGAAATAATTAGTCTTCTATGACGGATTTTTTTTTATTATAAAGACCTTTTGAATGGTGAATACCATTTTTGTTTTCAATAAACTTCAAAAGTCCTGCAATTGCTACTTCGATTTCTAAAAGAAATTCTAATATGAAAGGGATATTATCATACTGTTTTTCCCTTGTGTCATAAATTAATCGTTCTGCTAACCATGCTAACTTTGAAACCATAAGGATATTTCTAAGTTTATTTTTATGAACGGATTCCTGGCAATCCCAAAGTACGGTATAAACTGTTTTTGAGAATACTTTTAATGAGAGAGCCGTTCTTAGTTGATTATGTAACACAGAAATATAATCATCGGTTGTTGGTATAAGTTTGTTAAAAGCCGAAAAATGAATTAATGTTTTTTTTGTTTCTAAAAGGTAATCTTCTAAAATTTTATTTTCCATTCCATAACTTCCTTTTATTAACGTTCTATCGACCTTAAAAAATCCATCTTTCTTTTTAAATTCCGTGTTTTTTGCTAAGTATGGATAAATGTTGGGTTTGATTATAAGGATGGGCCAAAATGAGGCATTTTGTAGGTTATCATGGGACGACAATTTCTAATGCAGATAAGATCCTTGTAGCGTTGGAGGAAGTCGAGAAAGCAATAAAGGGCAATAAAAAACACAAAATTGCTAGAAAGCTTTTTGGGAAAAAAGGGAAATGGAGAAAGAATACAGTAAGATATGTATAGAGGTTGCAGAAACCCGTAACAGGGAAACCATTAATAATTTTAGTTAAAGGTAGGGTGTACAATTTGAACAATCCTTGGACAGCTTTACTAGCAATTATAGTAGTTATAACAATGTTATACGCCATGACTGAGATTCAAGAAATGATAAAGGAAGAGTCGAAAAAAACACAAACTACCGAAGAGAAGTCGTTTAATACACACTTCGGTGCTAACCCAACTTTCGGTATAGCACGATGATTAAATGGGAAATATTAATAAGATTTATGAACATTATGCCCTTCAACGGAGGGATTTTCCCCTTAGAAGGCTTCTAAGGGGATTTACATTTTAGTGGAAAATGCTGAGGGCTGAATCCGCATCAAAAAACAGGATTACTAAAGAAATTGGCAACCTAAACAAAACTGCTGTTATTAAAAACTAATTTAGTAACTCAAACACTCTAGAACCCGCATTCCTGCGTTGCCAACTCCTATGTTCTGAAAAGTAAAGTTGGTAACTGAATTTTTCAATGCTTGAAAACAAAGATGGTAACTAATTTAATCCGAAGCCCGCATTTTATCAACATTTTACGTACCGCTTCATTTTCCTAAAAACGAAGCAAGCACCCTCCACTAACACAGTAGGTAAACCAGAGCGTGGCAACCAATATTGAATGGTCTAATATATTAGTTTGGATTAGACAAAATAAAAACGAACAGTCTTATAGCTGTTCGTTCACTAATTGTTATGTTTTTTTCCATTGCCTTTTCTCTTTTTAGGAATCTCCGCCTCTATCCGTTTCAACAAATATCTTTCAAATTGGAACAGAATGCGGATTAATTCCATTATCCTTGGCAACTCTTCATGATGAAAATTATCCAACCGATCCATTGTCGTAAACTCAATTAGTTTGGATAAATGGATATGATACGGGTCTGAATTGGTCCTGTATCTTTTATCCCGTGTTTTGGATTGCTTGTGAAAGCCGAACACCAAATGACGATTCCCTTTATCATCCTTTCTGTATAAATCATAGTGGTATTCTTGGATGGAAGAATCTTTATTCAGCAGTTCATCGACCGTCATAACATAATTCAAATCATGAAATTTAATGTTTTTTACTTTATGGAAACGCGTTGAGCTTTTATCTTCAATCTCATAAATAATATCGTTGAATTCATTTTCCAAGTCATCAAAATTTGTAGTGAAAATGACTACTTCTTTTTCTTCACTCATAATCATTTAACATTTTAGAAAAATGGGACCACGTTCCAAGGTCCTTTTCTTCTTCAAATGTCAATTCGCCTTTTTCACCAAGTATTTCATCCAAATTGCCACCGTACTTTTTCTTCAATGCGTTAAGCTCGATTAGAATTTCATCCCGTTCGTCTTCCATTGAGAGTTCTGGCGGATTGGCATGATTGTTTTGATATTCTTCAACGATTTCTTTTATTTTGATACGTGCTCCGTTGGCCGCTTTCCATTCGGTATTTTCGTTTATCTTCGCATGCTTGTTGCTTTCCCTGCTTACTCCTACAAACCGACCTTGATTAATCCATTTATTAATGGTTGTTTGGCTAACTTGAAAATACTTCGCCAAATCGCTAGTGGAATATACCAATCCATCTGAAAGATGCTCTTCTTCGGACTGAATTAAAGAGTCGATTAATTTGGGCAGGAAGGTCGAAATGGAACTTTCGTTCTTTAGCAGATCCACAATTTTATCCAGATTCGGGACATTGGGATTTAAATTATTAACGATTAACTTCATAAAAGTGGGACTTATTTTTGATTGACTCAGCACTTGTGCAAAGTCATCGGCTTCCCTTAACACTTCTCTTCTTTCTTCAACAGTGACCATAAATCTCTTCACCTCTTTCACCCCCTATTATACCACAACTAAAACCAAACTGAAACCAAATTGAAACCTAATATTTATTTTATTCAAAGACAACAATTTTAGTCCTCTATTTTTTTAAAACAGATACGACACCTGGCGGAGATTCAATAAGGCGGGTTTAAAGAAGGTGCAAGTGGTTTAATTAATAAATTCATGGGAATTTCTCATTGTAAATATAACGTCTTTTTCATCATCTTTCTTAATAAAGGGAATTTAGAATATAGGTATTCTAAAACAAAGTTGGTAACTAAAAGGCAATAGAAACATTGAGTTTAGTAACCACACCAAAAAATTGGAAAACCAAGTTAGTAACCCAACTGATTTATTAACATGAATTGTTCATTAAAAATAATGTCGGGTACTAAAAGACATTCAAACCCGCATTATTGCGTCTCAAAATGTCATTGTAGAAAAATAAAGTCGGGTACTGACTTTTTTAATAAGTAAAAGTACCCTAATAATAGACAGCTTGGTCCTTTCTTATCATAAATGCTTTAATGCCATTACTAAAGTCAGTTCCCATCTTGTTTTCAAGTTCCCGATTTTTTTACTCATCAATAGATACATTTTAATCAAAAGATCGATTAAACAAAAAAAGACCGAGGAACGTACTATTAATACGTTCAACGGTCCTTAACACATAAGTAAGTTACCAACTTTGTTTTCGAGTTACCTTTGTTTTGAAGTTACCAACATTGTTTTGAAGTTACCAACTTTGTTTTAATTCAACAACTGCCACTATGAATAAAATTGAACAAAAATTATATGAACAATACAGTGGTTTTATTAAAAAGACTAATGACTCTAAAATTGCAGCTCTTGAGGAAGAAATAATTAAATATAAAAAAAGAAATCAAATGCTGGAATCGATAAATAAAATACAATTAAAAGGAAAGTGGAGGCTAAAAAAGAAATAAAAAATATTGACAAATTTAAACACATCAGCATATAATATTAATAAGATTTATGTACATTATGCCCCTCAACGGAGGGATCTTCCCCTTAGAAGGATTCTAAGGGGATTTACATTTTAAATTGGACATTTTTAATAAACTCAATAAAGGATCGAGTGGCGTACGTTAATATGCTGCTCGGTCTTTTTTTTCAAGAACATATAAAAGTAATTATTGTTTGGAGAACCCCTATTGCTTACAGATAAAAGATGAATAATTACAGGGAAGCGGTGATTCGAGCCGATAATTATTAGCAAAGGGCTAATTATGAGATTACTCGACAAACAAGGTAACTGTAATGTCTTTAATACTCCTGCATTCCCGTATACTAAGAAATAATAAGTTGTCTATGATGGATTTTATTATAAAGTCTTTTTGTGCAGTAAATTCCATTTTTGTGTTTGGATCCATATGAATAATTCAAATCTTATTTTGATGGACAGATTCTTCATCATCCCAAAGTACGGTATTATGTTTGAGAATTATACTAACGAGAAAACTGTTCTTAGAAAAATAATTGGTTTTATTGTTACACTTGAATTTCAGGTAACTATTTTGAGGTTTAATTAAACAAATAAGTGCAATCAAATATCTAGATGAAATTGGTCTTTTTTGTTTCATTACCAACATTCATCAATACTTCGCCCCTTATCCAATGATAATTTAGTACAAGGCGAGGATAACCCATTAAACAGAGGAATTAAAGTGATGGGGTGAGATGATATGTTTAATATTCATGACATTGCAGAAGAGATAAAAGGGTTATATTCTGAAAATGAAAAGGAAACATAATTGCAAAACCTAAAGGTGGATTGCGATCCAATTGATTACATGCAAATTTGGTCATATTCTGTTTGTTTGAAGATAAATGAGGTTGAAATCAGGGAATTTTTATTATTCGAAATCGGAGATGGAATAGGCTCAATTGATAAGCACAGAAAACACATGCAAATGACTATTTATTTAACGGATTACTTATCAAAAGTAATAGAGGATTACTTAAGTAATATGAAGTGCGAAATCACTAAGATAATATCTATGGATCAACCAGTTAACAACCTTTTAATACCTCCTGGGTTTGTACAAGTTTGAATAAAAGGGGCCTGCAACCCTAACATTGGCAGTTGTCCCCCTTTAGTTAAGGATTTGGCAAGACCTGTTTATCCCCGAAATACCTCTTAAGGATGCAATTTTGTTAAGCGAAATTTAATGAATGTTGCAGTACCTGATTTCTTTTTGAATGGTCTTTTTTCTCTGCCTTTTTCTTTAGCTTTCATGTATGTATATTTAACTGTAAGAAATATTGACAATAAAAGAATAAGGAATATTATGTGAACTGGAATTCAGATTCAATAAAAATAACAAAGAAATGGGGTGAATAATATGGATGTGAAAAAAATGCTAGAAGATATGAAAAATCACTTAGACTCAATATCCGACGAGGAGCTAGACAAGGAATTGGTCAAAGCGGGGTTCATTAGAATAAGTAAACCAGGAGTGGTGATTTATGCTGATGAAGAATAGTTATTAACAGAATCTAAACATTATTTGCGAATTATCAAGGGTGTAGATATGTCTTTTTTTCGTATTTTTCCTAAAACGTGTAAGGGATGAAAAGCCCAGCCAATAAAACGGTTGGGCTTTTCGCATGGTATTTAGCTTCCATCCAAAGTGTCATGCTTAAAAGAATCATCATGGTATTTACTTACAGGATAGCAATTAATCACAACTTAATAGCTTTGTCGCGGGTTTATATTTTCAAAGAAGGCTTTGTTTAAGGACAATAGGACGCTATAAGATAAATTATTTTTCCATACCTAAAGAATGCGCGCTAAAATGGCAGAGTAAACAATTGATTAAAAATACGAAGTAAGGATGTTTAGGAAATGGCTTTTAAAAATGACAATGCATTGGAACAAAAGACAACGCGATTTCATTTGAACGTCAATTCTAAACGGATTTAGCAATTTGTTAGGAAGGAAGATTTTAATGAACTTCAGTATGATGTTAATCGTTTGGTTGGTCATTGGTCTTGGGTCAACGGTGCTTTTAAGAAAGATAAGCAACAGTGAAATCCTTAGTATGTGGAAAGACAGTATGCTGGACCGATGGTTTATCCCGAAACAACCGAAATTATTCATGGCAGCCACGTTTATCCTGTTGGGCCCCATCGTCCCGTGCCTGTATCTGAGCAATAAGGTAAGCAAAAAGTGACCAAAAATGCGACATAAAAGGAGTTGAGAAAATGGAACTAACAAACGAAATCATGCAGGAAATCAAAGAAAAGAGACAATGGTTATCAGATTCAGATTCATTGTTTCTATGTCAGTTAATTGACAAAGTTTTAGAACAACAAAAAGAAATCGAACAGTTGAAAAAAGATAAATTGATGTACGCAAAAATCGCTACTGCTGACGTTAAATCAAAACCGAAACCCAAAACATGGTTTAGTCATCGGTCAGATAGATAATGTCGCAGTTCGGATTAAAACCGAAGCAAATATAATTTTAAAAAATAGTCGAATATAATTATCCGACTATTTTTGCAATTTAATATGGATCCATTAGTAAATTGATTGCACGGTCTATATAGTAGTCATAATAAATAATGCGGGCGTTGAACCAGAAGCCCTCTAGCATTGGCAATCACCCCTTGTTTATCCTTCTTGGGGGGTTCCTATCCCTAGGCGTTGATAGTTGCTGGGGACAGTTATCACCCTAATAAAAGCCCTTAGGGGCCTTCTGGACAACTCTGGATTGACGAACGGTCTTTCCCTGCTCCACCTTGTTCTTTGGCCTTCATGTAAGCCTTTTACAGCCTTTCAGTGATTGGCATGATGTAACCCCTCTTTTATTCTCATAAAAGAGTAAAAGTCATTCAATCATGATGCACAACTTTAGCAAATATCGAAAGCTTTTGACGTTTCCTTTCACAATCTAAAATTTGAAGTGGGTATTCTAGAGGAAATAGGATGCACAAAGAGAATAATCGTGACGTTTGCATTCACGGTCATGCACAAAAAAGGGGATTACTGAAACCGTAATGCACAATTTCTATTCTTTGTGACGTTTCCCTTCACAACGATGCACAATATCCTAGAGTATCGACAATAATAGAGCTATAATTTGTTTCTGATGTTTAACTCATTGTGGATTATAAATGTTTATTAAAGACCTCTTTTATATTTGCTTCGTCATAGGGTTTCCATATAAATCCCTTTGCTCCCAGTTTTATTCCATCAATCACATTCTGTCTATGTACTCCAGTCATCATGATAACGTGAGCGTTTGAGTTTATTTTCATAATTTCTTTTAGAGTTTCAAACCCGCTCATGTTGATCATGAAGCAGTCGATTAGTATTAAATCAACTGTTTCGCCATATTTATTTAATTTTTTATAGTGTTCGAATAATTCATTCCCATTAACAAACCCTTTAATGTCAAAATCACCAATTCGGCTTAAAATTTCTATCAATATAGGATGCCAATTTATAAAATCATCAACAAATAAAATCCGCTTCAATTTAATCCCTCCTATATTTTGGAATTCTACCGTTTTCAACTATTTCCTTATTAACAGCACTTGTTTGAAATGGTATCTTAAAATTATTAAAAGGAGGATGAGTAGGTGAATAATGAACTAAACTCATTAAAAAAGCTATTCCTTTCAGCGGTTCAGTCCGAAAATTACGAAGGTTTCTCCTTAGTTGGAGTTATGCATTTGAAGATATAATTCGTTGTTAAGCACTAATTTAAAGGTGAACTACTCAGAAATGAGTGCTTTTTAGTTAAAAGGGTTAACATCTTAATAAAGATGGAACATAAAAAAGGATTTATCCAAGAATGAGTGTAATGAATTATTACATAAATTATAAAATTTATTGACATTATAAAGATAAATGGTAATATTACATTACACGGAGGTGGTTTGAATGATTACTTTTGAAAAAATTGGTAATAAGATTAAAGAGTTAAGAAGCCAAAAGGGTTTAACCCAGAATGATATATCAGACCAACTGTCTCAACAGGGGATTAATATAAGCAGGGAAACGTTTAATAAAATTGAAAATGGAAACCGTTCCATTTCAGTTATTGAATTGAATGCAATTTGCAAGGTATTAAATGTAACTGTTGATGATTTAGTAAAAGATTTGGAAGAAAATAATGATCTTGTAACCTTGTTCCGTAAAGGTCATGAACTTTCCGAAGAGGATGAGGAATTTTTGGACGATTTTCAATTAATGGCACGCTCATTAATTGCCCAAGAAAAAATTTATCACGATAAAATCAAGCGTACACCTAGAAGACCTTTGTGGAAGGGAAATGGTGATGCATGAGTAAAGCCAGGGATCGTGAAGAAGAGCTATTGCGGATGGAAATCAAAGATAAAGTTGATACGGTAAGGTATTACTGGAGTAAGAAAGGTTTAACCGATATTTTTGATATCTTGGAACATCAAGCTATCATCATAAGGAAACCTAAACTAACAAGTAATGTCGATGACTTGTTTTCGGGTTTTACAACTTATATTGATGACCATTTCATTGTATACATCAATACCGCCCATACATTAGGAAGGCAGAGATTTACAGCAGCCCATGAATTGTATCACCTCGAATATGACAGGGATTTATTAACAAAAGAAAAGGCTACAACAGAAAAAGAACTAAAGACGAATGACAAGTATGCGGACAGATTTGCAACTGAATTCCTAATGCCTGAAGATGCAGTTAATGAATATGTTCTTAGGGAATTAGCAGATACAACAATTCAACCTGAACATGTTGTGCGGATGATGTACTATTTTAAGGTGAGTTATCGGGCAATGGTGAATCGATTATTCTCATTGGGATATATCGATACTAATCAGGCCGATGCACTAAAAAGTATTTCCAGCAAAGAAAATGCTGGGGTTTTATCAACTCTTGTGAAAAGTCAGGGGTTAGAACCAACATTAATCACCAAGACTCAAGAATCTTCAATTTCAAAGAAGTATCTTCATTATCTTTTTGATAATTACAGAAACAAGAAAATAGCGTATGGTCGTGTAAAATCCACTTTGGAGTATATTGGTCGTACTCCTGAAGAATATGGTATTTATCCTCCCGATGAAACGTAAATATGACGAATAAATTAAAGGCTTCTGTTTCTGATGCAGACCTGTTAATTAATTTATCAAAAGTAAACCGCTTGGACATTCTTGAAAGTTTGTTTGATGAAATCATCGTTCCTGAATTTATTTTACGAAGAGAAGTGCTTCGGATATATAAAGATGCATATCCTCTGATTTCTCGCAAAATAGACGACAAGAGCAGCCTTTTCCAACATAAGGATTATGAGAAGGACTATGCCTTAAAACTTGCAGCGGAACCAGTCGTTGCAGAGTATTTCAAATGGGTAGGTCGTGGTGAGTCAGAATGTGCTGGATATGCAAGGGCACTTGAGATTGCCATTATTGTCTCGGACAACACCAAGGATTTCGATATTATGGAAGAAGAATTCATCATGCTTACCCATGTCGATATTTTGGTTCTCCTAGTGAAAAAAGAACTGATGAGCTTGGAAGAAGCGGCTCAAATTTACGACTCCATTAATGAAATGAAAACAGGAAAGTACAAGTTTTCGGCAACCTTTCAGGAACAAATTCCTAAGCGTCTAAAACGAATAAAGGATAACGGTTGGGGACCATATCTCGGATTGAAATAATTGACCATACATACACTGCTGTTTTGACCAAAAACTAGAGTAGATTAAAAGATTCAAAGTATTGCTTAAAATAAAGATTGAGTGGTATACCTTTGTATGCTTCTTGGTCTTTTTTTTCATCGGCCGCTTATCTATTTGTTCATCAATAAATGGTTGAAAAACAAAAGTGTTAGAAAGCGAAAGGGCAAAATTAAAATTGATATTTCTGTATCTAAACAAATTTCAAATCGAACGGGACTATTCGGCATATTAGCAATCATTCTAATAATTATATTCAGATTTTTGATATAATTAAGCAAATTTATATCACTAATTAAAGGGGATATTTTATGGTAAATCGAAAACATATTGATGCCAAAAAAATAATAAAGCCAACTTTTCAAAGTGCTAAAGAATGTGGTTGTAAAGAAGACAGGATAGGATTATGTCCTATGTCGAGTGATTTGATTCCCGATGAAGAAAACGGCTGTGATTTTTGTAGGAAAGTCAAGGGAACATGGGATATTAAAGAAAGAATATTGGGTTTGATAAGTGAAGATGATTTAAAACATCTGGATTATTACGATTTAGATGAAAAAGATAATGTGAAACATATTATTGATTCATGTTTTAAGGAGTTAGGTTATCTACAAGCTGGTATACTTTTTAGCTTTGTAAAGCAAAACTGCTCTTTTGAGAATGATAACTATGCAATTAGAGTTGAAGGAAATGGCAAAGTAATTGCGGAGGGGCGACATAGAGTTAAGATAGCACAAAATATGGGTATTGAAATACCCGTTCATTGGTATTAGGAAGTAAAGTATTTTTCAACAGAAAATGTGGATAGACCAATTAAACGAGTATTTCCTACTTTTTTATTTGTCTGTAATGGCGAATTAAAGAAAATATATTTAGGTTGTTCCAGATAGATATAGTTCATAATCAAGGGGTTGTTTTCTGGATTTTCATCAAGTAATAGAATGGATAATTCGTTTTGCTGGGTTAGAAAACTTGTAATTTTTTTATTGTTGCTTAACGTTGTTGAAAGACCACCAATTTTAATATTTCCCTTATTAAAGGTTTTCAGGTTAAAACATTCAAAGCCCTCCATTGGCATGAGGGAATATTTCTCTCCTGATATTTCACTCAATATTCTACTGGATAATTGAGAACTGACCTGTCCCAATACAAAGACAACATCTTTCTTATTTATATCTTCAAAAGTTATATTTGAATCGATATTACTTGATATACATAAAAAATCCAGCATTTTATCACCTCGTTTAAATATTTTTACGAAATAATGGATTTACCTTTTGTGAAGCGAAAATAAAGTCGGGTAGTGACTTAAAAGATATACCTTCATGTGCCTTTTTGATAAAGCTGCAATGCCTTTGAAAGGATTTTAGTCACTACTCTTTAGCCTTCCCTCTAGAATTAGCAATCGCCCCTTGTATATCCTTCTTGGGGGGTTCCTATCCCTTGGTGTTGATGGTTGCTGGGGGACAAGGTTATCTCCCTCATAAAAGCCCTTAGGGGCCCTCTGGACAACTCTGGATTGGCGAACGGACTTCCTAATCTAACTTGTTCTTTGGCTTTCATGTATGCATTTTACAGCCTTTCGTGATGTTCACATAAACCCCCTCTATTATTCTTAGAAAAAGTCATTCAATCAAAGATGCACAACATTAGTCAATATCGATAGATTGTGACGTTTGCCTTCACAAGGATGCACGAATTCTATCGAGGAGAAATAATATAGCTATAATCATTTTCCGCTGCTTAACCGCCACATAATAATTGTATGCATTCATGATGAAAGAGAGAAAAATCAAAGTCACTACTTGTAATAGTTAAAAGGCTCTCTGAATGTATGATTTTACTATTCACAAAAATGTACCATCTTGTCGAAAGTTCATAGGAGATTGTATGGAATAATTTGGGTTAAAGGAGGGAGATTATGAAGTATTTTGTTCTGTACGTTACATGGGGGGATACCAGAATCGATAAATTTTATTTGAAGGGAAAGTCGTATTCATTTATGGAGGAAAGAATTGAACGATATTCGAACGGATGCCTTTCAACTAACAAATTTACAATATATACGGATAATGCAGTTTACGGTGTGCTGAGAGAGGTGCCTCCTGGTGAGGCATTGGAAATAGGTAAAAATGAATTTGCTTTGATAAATGAAAATAGAAGTTACGATGTTAGGGATAAACTATATTAATCAGGTGATGGGATTCTAACGGATAAAGAGTAAATACTTGAATTTTACAAGATAATTAAACTTCCACTTCCAAACATGAATAACAAATTAGTGCATGGAGATAAAAATAATATCGACAAGTGTCAGTTTACCTGGAAAATGATTCCGAATTATGTCATACTATTTATTAACAATAATGGTAAAAAATATTTTAACTGGGGAGGCTCTATGAATTCATCCTATAAAATTAAAAATCTTGAATACTTGAATGTAAATCAGAAGAATTGGCAATTTTATTGGAAAGAACTTGGTCTGAATATTGAATATTTAGCTGAAACAAAATTTAAAGATGTGGACTCCAGTTTTTTAACAGAATTGAAAGGCTTGAAAAAAACTACTCTAATTGAAGTATCGTCATTCCTGCTAGGCGATAAGGGAAAGACTGATAATTATGATCAGATTGCAAAACATGATTTATCCAAAGAACAAAAGTCGCTTTTTCTGCTTTTAAGGGAATTTACACTCAGGAAAAAGAAATCAATCCTCGAATACATACAACGTACCAAAAACAATATAGAATATAACTCGGAATTGGCATTAGTTTGGTCGCTATATAAAGAGGCACCAAACCTCCTCTTTGATTTGTCTACCTACCACCATTGGAGAAATCGCTCAACAGATAATATTTACACTTATGGGAAGTCCCAAACAAAGGAGTACGTCTTAAAGATTGTAAATGAAAAAGGGTTTAGGGACGAGCTGTGTAACAGCCTTTACGCCGCATCTGGGAAAGCGAATAGTTACAAATTATATTCCTATTCTGTAATAGGCAATATCCTTATTTTTCACTTGTATAAAAAAATCAATGATAAAACAGTACCTGACTTCGAACAGCCCGTAAGAAATCGGGAGGTAAAATCAGTCCTGTTTTCAGTTGACTTAGAGCATAAGAGGGTTGAAATCAGGGATTATACAACCAGAGAAAAAGAAGCGGTATTGAAATACTTGTCAAAAACATTTGGCGATAAGTTGGAGGAAGTGGTAAGTGAGCCTTACCTAGATTACAATCACGAAACACTGAAGGATACGCTTTTAGGAGCGGACAAAAATAATGAAAATAAGATGTCCCCAGATGAATTTTCAATAACTGCAATCACTTTTAAACGAAGCATTTTGCCGAAATCCCCTTTGATTCATTTCGAGTTGGAAAATGATGATGTGATGGAAGCTGTTCATGCAGCTCACCAGGAAGGGATAGTGGATTTAAGGGATTTGAAGGATGTTAAATCGTTACGGATTAAAATGTCAAATTCATCGAGGACCATTCGAACCATTACCCTCGATTCGGGCGACGTTATTTTTTCATTGGATGATGGAAATTTAAACGATGAAACAAGGGAAATGATAGGAGAGAGATTCAAAAATAAATTTGACGTTCCACTTAACCAGCCGATCTCCAACCTTTATTTTGAAAGAGGCATAGAGGAAAAGATTGATTATCTAATGGGAATAGGCAGGGCCGAGAAGTTTGATAATACTACAAATGAAAAGTTTGAGGAACTCTTAAAAGAAAAGCTTATATGCAAAATAAAGATTGAAGAACGTCATTGTCCAGTTTGCAAAGAGGTATATGATAAAGAAACCGATATGTGTTTCGAATGCGAAAAATCATTAATTTCAAATATGAAGGAATCAATTGAAATAAATGAGCGCGAGGCACTAAGGTACCTTGAAAGGAAACTAAAGCCTTTTCTGGAGTATCCTTGGTCAGTGATAAAAGATAGAACCGTTACAATAGAAAAGCAAGGGTATAAATTATTAGTTTTATATCATGACGAAACAGGCGAGGAAATACAGTTTCTGATTACTGCCAGGCAACTTTCCAGGAAAGTAATAAAAAAAATAAACCGAATGGCAGTAAATACTGTAATTGTTTTTGCTGGTTCCAGCGAGGTCAATCTCGAAAAACATAACGAGCATAGAATCGTCCCAAAAAACTTCGGCTTTTTTTATGTGATGAACAACTCCAAGCAATTTTCTGAATTCATGCTTGGGTTATCTGAAGAATTTTCCCGAAGATGGAAACTTTCAAGTTCCAAGTCTGGGCTTGAGGCTTACCGAACAATAAAGGAATGGTTGGATGGAGGAACCGATTATACAGATAAGGATCTTGAAGATGACACTTATGCATTAATAAATGACATCACCCCTAACAATGTGAAATGGGGATCGAAATATAGTGGCAAGATAGTTCCAGAAGGTGCTTTTACTTTAAGCTATAAGACAAACAGGGAAATAGGCAAGTATGTCTATACTTATGATTGTAAATTGACTGGAAGGGATAAAGGCTATCCGTTAGACATCGGGGAACAAAGAAAAGCTGCGCATTATATAAGAAATATGTCCACCTCTGATTTCCTTAAGGATTATATAAATGGCGAATTTATCAATGCACATCTCATAATCTCCAATAAGGTCGACATAAAAAAAATAGAAGCTATGAATAACCATTTGAGAACAGAAAGACTTGAGACAAGGGTAAAATTGATCAAAATAGAAACCTTAGTACGTATTTATGAACTTTATTTGGAGAATTTCAGGGATATTTCATCCAAGCCAAACTATTTTAAGAAGTTCTTGGTCGAATTAATAAATAAAGATACAGATGAATTGAAAATGAACGAAGTTGAGAAAGAAATAGCAAGGCTACTGAAACCAGGCTTAATGGAACAGCAGCCTTTGGACATGCAGGAGTTGACTGACGCAGTTTTAAAAGCTACAAATGTCGAAGAATTAGTACGGAAATAATTAAATTTCTTAACCTTAAAAGGGGCAAGTTAAATTTTTGATGTTTAGAGTAAATATATACAAATTTAGGAAGTCGGTAATGGAGGGACTTTATGGGTTTTTTGTTGCTGAAATAAGACCTGGTGTCTATTATAGAGATGCCACAAATGAAAATCTGGAATTTGAAACAACAGAATTATCAAATGCCCTTGTTTTTGAAGAAAATGAAATAATTAGTGAGAATCTATTATTAGAAGAACTTAAGTATACAACTGGTCTCAATTTGGGTGAAAAGGTCAAGTTTCCCAAAGTATAAATAGACAGCAATGGTAAACCTATATCCATTATTGATTAAGGTGTGAGACTACTCACATCTTTTTTTCTTGGTGTTATAATTTACTTTAAGTTAATACATTTGAACTTTGATTAATTGATGTTGAATTCCTTATTGAACTAAGAGGCGGGTATTGATTATTTAAGATTTTTATAAAAATTATACTGAATAGATTGATTTTTATGTATAATAATGGAAAATGGATTTCTATTGGGGATAAGGTTTTGGTGCTATCTTTGTATAGATTATGAAAGATAAATTTAAGGGGGAACTTTATGAAGAAAACACTCGGCTTACTTTTCTTTTTGCTTATCGGAGTAATTTCCGCTGCTTGCAGTAATGAAACAATAAAAACAGAAGATGTTGAAAAACTTGTAAAGGAATACAAAGCTGAACAATATAATTTCAAAGACCCTAATAACATTCCTTCAGGGATAGAAATTGGGGATAAGGTAAAAAAATACTTATCAAAAGGTACCTTCGAAAAGTTAAATGCAAATCAGGTTTTCCAAATTGCACCTGAATTCGTAAAGATAACCAAAAAAACTATTGAATTAGAAGATGTTTTCCTTGAAAAAGAAAAGGAAATGGACGATGGATCAATAGATTATAAATATACCTTAAAATTAAAGGTATCTGATGAACAATCAAGCGAGGTAATTGAGAAGAAGGGTCAATTAACAGTTTTGAATGCTGGTGATTTGTTAATAACTCGGGACTGGGAAAATAAGGTAATAGTTGATGGTGTACCAATTTAAAGACGGTTAAAGGGAGTAGCATTTCAAACTCCTTTTTGTTAATGTGCTTCTTGTTATGCTATCGTGCTGTTTATCTGCCATAAAGGATTAAAACAAGGTGACCAATAAAGGGGTCCTTATTTTTATGTTCATTTATCAACAATATTATATAACAGATTGTAAATATAAAGGATGGGGTGAATACAGAGAACAGAGATAATTCGATATTTGAGCAGGCAGAAAAATATAATACAAACATTTCTTCTTAACTAACGGGTGTGATGATCCAAGAAGGATTACCGCCCTTTTTTGAATTCCTTATTGAACAAACGTGGCAGTTTAGTTGAACAAGCAATGATTTGACATATAAATTATCTTCACTTCAAACAATTCAAGGAGGCGATTTATTGAAAAAATTAGCTTTCACTTTTATGTTTCTGGTCTTATTATTAACTGCTTGCCAAACAAATGCTCCCAATGTAATTACAGTGGAAGAAGTGCTAACTTCATTTGAAGAACAGCAATTGTCACTAAAAAAAATCAAAGTCAATGAGGACCATATTTTTGGAATGAAACTTAATGGGATTAGACCTTCTGGTTATGAATTAGATGGAAAAAAGGTCTTAGTTTATATCTATGATTCAAGTGACGAACGAGAAAAGGGTTTGGAAGATTGGCGTGAAAAAACAGCAAGTATGGATATTGTCTCCTCATTTAAAATATATGAGGTTAATAATGTGTTACTGTTTTATGTTTATGAAGAAGAGTTCCTAAATAGTGAAATAGACAGTAAAATACAAAATGTAGTAAATGGATTAAGTCGTTAATCGATTTTCAACTAATTGGGAAGTTTAGTTCAAGAACAAATATCAATGGAGGAAATAAATGGAGACAAACGATGAAGCAATATGGGAATCTTTAAGGACATTCTCTCTTATATTAAGTACCTCTTCCTTTCGAAGGAAGATAAGTTGGAAAGCAATTTAAGATTGGTAAAAGAAAAATATTGGTTTCAACAATTAGTGGAACATCAGCCATCCATTCTTGACATAATTGAAAGAGACAATGATTTCAAGGCTTATTTCTCATCGAGAAAAAAGGTTTGGAAATTGTTAAGGGACACAGAAGAACGACAGCGTTTCAAAAGTTGCTTAAAAGAAAAGTTACCAAGCTAACGGGGCAGGATAGTTTAATAAAGTACATTTCCGAATAGTTTAAAGAATATCCTTATTAAAGGGGGAGGGAACGGGTTGAAAAGAAAACTAACTATTGCTGTTGTATGTGGATTTGTCATTATAGCGGCTGGACTTTTATTCATCTTGGATAGAGCGAAATACACTAATTATAAAGAAGCCGTGTCTGATATGCTAAGTGATGGTGAACAAGTTAATAAAATTGAAATCCTTTGGACAATAAGAGACGATAATCAAGGGTATATACAGAAAACAGCTACAATAACTAATGAAAATACTATTAGAAGAATATTAGAAGAGCCTTCTAATATGAAATTAAAAAAACACGATAGAACTCCTGGCGTTGAATACATGCTTACATTTTATTCAGATTCAAAAACTCATTACATTTATTTTGGCGAAGGTGATATGGAAATAGGTAATAGTTTTTTTAAAGTCGCAGATGAAAATCTGCTTGAAAAAGTTATTAAGAATGAAGACCTAGAGTGGATAACGAAAAAATAATACTGTCCCTTTATTCAACAAACGGGTGCTAATCTTCAACAAAGTGCTACTATAAAAAAGCTCGAAGCATAATGGCTCCGAGCTTCTTTACGTGGTAATTTTACTGCTAATTTGTCGGCTAATTCAACTGCGAATTACCGAGCGAAATGCACTACTAATTCGAATTTTTACTTCAAAACGGAACCTGTTACTTTGAGATGAGGCGTTTTTTGTTTTATTGAATAACTGATAAAAAACAAACATTTGTTGACATAAGGTAAAAATCCAATATAAGTTAAAGGAAAAAAGATGGGAAAACGTGGATGACATTTATTTATGATAATGTTTTAAAAATGGCTGATGAAGATGCAAAAAATGACTTTTTAAAATTAATATCCAATATTGAATTTAAAGAAAGAGAAAGTGAATTAAGGAAATTATTAGAACGGCCAAATCTAACCAAAGTTTTAATAATAATTATGGGAATGGGGTGAGAAAATGGAGAAATATCTTTTCCATTTAAATAATTCCGAAAATCGGTCGGAAGTAATGCGAATTTTAAATAAATTTTCAAGAGCAGATTTATTACCCAACAAAGTTGCAGAAGAGAATGTAGAACTCTTAAAGACCTTAAATAACATTGGCGAAGGAAAGATTTATGAAATGGTTGTAAACGATTTTAGAGAATTAAAGTGTTATAAAAACTTGTTATTTACAGATGCTATGTAGCCGCAATTGCGGCTTTTTTTATTGAGAATCCTGGTTGAAAATATTGGCGAAGAATACACTAACATACAATATATAGTGTTATTAGAACGTATATTCCTGTATATATGGACAAAATATGATAATAAGCTTATAATAAATATTGTGAAAAATTTAAAATATACATAATTTTAATACAACAATGAAGCTTTTAAATACACATACCATTACAAAGGAGAATTGAATGAAACTTAACGACCATTTTAAAAAATTCGTAGCAAACATTTCCTTGAATCCAACAAGGAAAAGCCGTATTGAGAGCGCATTGTCCCATTGGGAGGATAATTTCAAAGATGATGTAGAATTAAAGGATTTGTTTTTAGACTTTTATACACAAGGTTCTTACAGTACACATACAGGAATAAAACCAAAAAGCGGTGGGGATTTTGATGTTGATGCCATTCTGAAATTAGACTTGGATGAAAGCGAAGACCCTAAAGAGACACTCAAATGGATTGGCGAAAGGGTTATAAGCCATAAGGAATTTGAAGATCGAGTAAATGTGAAAGACCGTTGCGTTAGAATTCAATATGCTGAAGGATTCCACGTTGACATTGTTCCATCTATTCCATTTGAAGAAATCATCAAAATTCCATCCAAGAAAGAGAATGAATGGTGTAAGACCAATCCAGCAGGATTCACAAGCTGGTGCAATGATATTAACAATTCATCCGATAAATATTTCGGGAAAATCGTTAAAATCATGAAGCACTGGCAAGGCGAAAAGGTTGGGGAAGATACAGCTCCAAAATCCATATTATTAACGACATTAATCGGGAATTCTTTTGTAAAGAAGAGTTCCATTGCGGAATCGTTGGTTGAGACATTGAATTCACTAATCGATGAATTGGAAATACTGGTTGATGATGAGGAAATATTTGTTGAAAATCCTTCCCTTGAAGATGAGAACCTTGCGCGAAATTGGGATACTGAAAAGGCTAAGCGTTTCCTTAAAAAGGTGAAAAAACTCAAAGAGGATGCAGAAGATGCAATGAATGATACCGATAAAGATAGCAGCATAGAAAAGTGGCAGGACATCTTTGGCAAGTCTTACTTCCCATCGGAGTTAGGCGAAGCGAAAGACATGGCGGATAAAATCAAACAAGGTGCAGTCAAGGTTTCTTCAATAGGTTTGTTGAACACAGAACAAGGGACAAAGCTCAGAGATCATCGTTTTTATGGTGAAAAATGAGATTTACCCGCACTAAAACTACTAATCTTGGAATGCAGGATTTTGCCATTGGAAAAAAATTTTCATCTTTTACACTGTATAAAAACAGTCATCAGGACATCTTTTGGGTCGGGGAATTGCAACCCGACCCAAATTTTCCGATATATACAGTAAAAGTACAATATGACCCATACAGCCCAAAAGTTTTTGTTTTAGAACCAGAGGTTTTAAAAAATGCTCCACACCGTTATAGTGACAAATCGTTGTGCCTTTACCATCCTAACGATAAAAGCTATAAACCTGACATGCTTATTGCGGACACAATCATTCCCTGGACATGTGAATGGTTGTACTTCTATACGGTTTGGCTTGAAGAGGGTGTATGGTGGGGAAAGGAAGCGCCGCATGGTCCTATATGAAAAAGAAGGGAATTAGAAAATGGTAAATTGGGAGTCTTATAAAAATGGGGACTGGCAAATGAAAGAGCCAGGTACTTTTAAGATATTGTCCATTGATGGCGGAGGGATGAAAGGAATAATTCCTGCTCGTTTTTTAAAGCAAGTGGAAGAAGTCATTGGGGAACCTATCCATGAGCACTTTGATTTATTAGCGGGAACATCAACTGGAGGAATCATTTGCCTAGGGCTAGCATCTGGAATGAGAGCAGAGGAGATTGCAAACTTATACATCAATGAAGGTGCAAAAATATTCGGTACAAAGAAATCAAAAGTTCCGATAAAAAAATTCGAAGGGTTAGGAATAAGTGCAACATATGATAACGAACCTTTAAAAAAATTATTAATTGAAAAGTTTGCTGACAAGAAAATCCGTGATGCCAATACAATGCTTTGTATCCCATCAATTGAACATCATAAAGCGGAGCCAAAAGTGTTTAAGACTCCTCATCAACATGACTATATAAGGGATGCTGAACGGTATATGTGGGAAGTAGGCTTGGCAACGTCAGCGGCACCAACTTATTTTCCAGCCGCCTGTATCGGTGACAATGAGTGTAAGATTGACGGTGGTCTCTGGGCAAACAATCCAGTATTGATTGGAATTGCCGAGGCGAGGAAGATGGGGTTCCAACTGGAACAAATCAAAGTGCTTTCAATCGGCACTGGGGATAGCATTTATAATGCTCCAAATAAAATTGCTGAAGCTGGTGGGCTACTATCATGGCAGAAAAATTTAGTGGAACTAACCATGCAAGCACAATCAAAAGGAGCATGGCATACCGCAAAATATTTAATTGGCGATAATTTAATTCGTTTAAATCCTATTCTATCGCAAGCTCTGCCCCTAGATTCGACAAACGAAGAAGATATTTCTTTAATGATTAGAGAAGCGAATCATATGTTTGAAAGGACTTTCGTTGGAGACCGAGTTAGGGACATGTTTTTTGAAACGAATGCAATTTATCAATAGAATGATGGAGCGATTCCAAAAATCGCTCCATTTTAACTGTTTCGCATAATATTGAAAATGTTAAAGGAGAACTTATGTAAATGGGTGTCTTTGAGTTTTTCACAGGAGCTGCTGGCATAGTAACAGCGATAATCAGTTGGAAAGCATTATTATCCAAGTCGGATTTGGAACAGGTTTTTCTTACTCATGAGCAGAAGATAAAATTGTATTACTTAAAATTAATTAGTCTATCTGGGTTAATCGCTTTTCTTTTTGGTGACCTATATATTTTATGGAGCTTGACGTTTAAAGGAAAGACAGCGGCGACGGCAGATTGGAACTTTGCGATTGCATTGGGCTTTGTGGTTTTTATTTGTTGCCTCATAACACTGGGTGCGATAGAAAAAGTCATACAAAACCTTGTGCTCAAAAGTCATACAAAATATAAAGTAACACTTGAGAATATTGGTGAGGTTTATATTCTAAAAATGATGAATGAGCAATTATGTATTTGTTCTAAAAATCCAAATGCTGATTTTTATCGAAATGACATTGAGTCAATTCTTGTGAGGTTGGAGGATTTGATCCAAAAGCCACTTATCAGAGTAGAGATTGAAGTTCCTAAGCGGCCTGTTTTAAAAAAGCTATTTGATTAAAGTTTCTTTGAAAGGGTGCGTTGTTTAATTAGGACGAACGCACCCAAAAATTTCTATTGTACGACATGGACTTCTACAATTTCGTTAAATGATATTTTTTGTATGTACTCTTCCTCGGTTTGTAAATAAATCATCTTATTAATATCGTCAAGACGATTTACTCTCCCTTTAAAACACCAATAAACGCCTTCATTCCAAATCTTGATGTGAATCAAGTATGAGAACTCCATAGCAAAGCATATTTGATCTTCGATCTTGTTGAGTGCATACTCGTCCAAAATGGGCTTTTGGATCTGTTCATTTTCTTTCCACATCTCTTTAAGCATTTTCCCGTGTTCAGGTAAGAATGCAGCCGTTTGCCACTTTAATTTACCGCGGTCTCTAATGGTCAAGTTTATTACTCCTTTCTTTTATTTAATGGAACGTATGTTCTTATTATAAGCATAAAAAAACCTATCATGTGAGATAGGTTGAAATTTAAGAAATATATTTAACGAACGAAGGAATACGTAATTTCCCATCCTTAGTATGTAAAAAGGGAAATCATAAGTTTTCTCACGAAACGTATAATAGATGAAAAGCCCAACCAATAAATTGGTTGGGCTTTTGAAATATCAAAAAGGATAATGATTTTTACTTTTGCAATAAAATTGTGCGCTAAACTATAAATACAAGTATTTGACACGTATCTGTTCTATGTAAGGTATAAATTTCATCCTTACTCAAAGTGTTGCTAAATTTTTTGGAATAGATCAAACGGCACAGATAGGAGCGATGGTCGACCGTGGCCAATCGGCTAAGGTAACTTGAAGCTTTTAAGAAGAATAACCTTTAATAAATAAAAGAATTCAGTACGAAAGTTTTGATTTTTCAAGTTGCAGAGGTTTGTTAACTCATAACAGCCTTTACACTATTACTACCGTCTTCCGCATTATCAAGTGTTTATCAATTGGTATTTAGATATGAATTGTATCCAAGTTAATTATATTCATCATTGCGAATTGGACTTACTTGAAAAGTCTTTTGACGCTTTGGTGAAAGTGATGTATATTTCGACAAAATTGAAGACGAGTTCAAGATATGGGAAGAGGCTCTGTGATAAAACTAATACGATGGGGGTAAAGATTATGAAAGATATTTCTCAAAAAAAAGATAAGGAACTAAATAAAGAGGATTATATCCTTAATTGGTACTTAGCTTTAAATGATTCAAAAACGAAACACTATCTTCAAAATGACTTAGGCGTTACGTCCTTACTACACTTGGCCGAGGAAGATATTGAGAAAGTGAAGACTCGTATAAATGAAATTCGGACAGAAAAACAGAGGAGATTACCATTAGAGAGAAAAAGGGAGCAAAATTATTATAAAATTGAATTGCTTGTATTTGCAATTATATGTTTCATTATCTATGCTTTAGCCTTTATATATGGTGTATCGAAAGTAGGTCTTAACCTAGTTAGTATTCTGTTACCCATGGGATTTCTGCTTCCCGCACTTATGATAGCTATTCGAAATAAAATCTTCAGTGATTTTATTAGGGATTAAAATGTCCAATAATAAACTTTGAATATTAAACGGTATTCTTTAATTGTGTTGATTTTTTTATAAAGGTACAGTCGGGCTAGTTGAATGCAGTTATAAAAGATGGCTCATACTGAGCCGTTTTTTAATGTATTTGTAATGTTATATTACTCCTTATGCTTTCTAATACATCTGTTTTTTTTCAATCAAATAACATTTTCTTCTCCCAAAACGAAACCCATTACAAAAAGAGGTGGGTTTTAGGGGCCAGTAGATGCATTAGATATACGATGGAATAAAAAGTATCATTTAGGCAATCCTAACGATATAAAAAGTATGGGGTGAATATTATGAAAGTACCGTTAATGTTGGTCATGGTATTTTTCCTTATCGTCGGAAATGCATCAGCTTCTGAATTAATCGAAACAGGAAAAGAAGTGGAAGTAAAAGAGTTCGCATCAAAGACGTTTATATATCAGGTACTTCACACATGGATGGTACATGATGCATCAGATTATTATATTAAAAAATACAAAGCAAAATCAGTAGGTTGGGAAGGTCCAAAACTAGAAAAAATTCGAATCTGGATTAAAGATATTAAACCCAGCACCGATAGAACCTACACTCATGTTGTAAGAGTCTTCTTGCCCTATGAAAAAGTAATTATTGACGATAAAAAAGAAATAAAGGCAGCAGATACATTTATTTATGCAATTAATGCAAATTTTCTTCCGTTTTGCCCAGAATCAGGTAAATCTGAAAAAGAAATTAAATTAATCAATTCTTACCATAAGGTACGACAATAAAAAACTCTAGGCGGGTGCGTAGATCCAGTAAGGATTTAGGCACCTTTTTGTTGAAATCCTTAATGAGCTAAAGGGGCAGGTTAGGCAGTTTTAAAAATATCGTTGCGACGGACTTTTATCGTCTGGTAAACTGCTTTTTTATATTCATATTACTCCTTTTGATGATTAGAGATTTTAATGTTATAGATTTTGTTTCGTATATCTTGTTTTTCAGATTCAGATAATGAAGATTCTTTAGTGTTAAGGGACAATTTAAATATAAGTTTCATGTGTGTTTTGAACCAGTCCATTTGTTTCACCCCCATCCGATTACCCCTTTAGACGATTTATAACTCTAAAAGAATTCAATTTAAAAGGAAATATTTTCTTGCCTGGGTTGGGAGTCGAAGAAAACAACATTGCTATTGTTGTTCTTATTATTGAATAAGAATATTTGTTATTTACTTGGACAAACTATACTTAAATATAAGTTTAGGGTGAGAGCTTTGAAAATAAGATTTCCCTTTTTATTGTCCTTATTGGCTGTATTAATTTATGGGATCAATAGTGGAACCATCTATGCAAGTAAAAATGACAAACCCGATGCATATGAAAAGATTTTTCCTGAAATGGGATATAAAACCGTTCATGAGGCGAAAAGAGATTTTGAACATCATTTTAACCAAAAACTGAAATTGCCACTAAGAGTTCCGCCTATAACATTTACTCACCATTTCGGCAGATTTAATAATTTGGATGGTGATATTAATGACTCATTTAACATGGTATTTATAAGTGATATATCACCCGAAAATCATTTTAAAATTGATGTCAGACCAGTTAAGCATAAAATAACACTTAAAGATAAATACGTTTTACAAGTCTATAATTTAAAGAACGGCAATGAAGCAAAGTATATGAACTTTTCTGGTTTTAATTTACTGGTTTTTGAAAGAGACAATTGGCAATATATATTTAGTGTTGATAAAAGGGTTTCTGATAAGGTTACTCCCGAAACATTAGTCCAGATAGCGAACTCAATTGATTATTCTGCTGAATTGAATAAAAGATTTTTTCAATAAAGAGGTGCATTGATCCAGACGGATAAAGGCACCTCTTTTTGATTTCTTAATGACTAATATGCAGCGTCATTGACCATAACGCTACGACCTCCCAATACGACTGATTCGGAGAACGAATTATACATTCCTATATCCAATATTTACTGTTTAACAACCAACACCAAAAAGGTTGAGGAAAAATGCCATCAGATAACAGGAAAATGATGGACAATGCGTTGAAAAAAGTAGTTATCCCTATACTAAGGGGCCAAGGATTTAAATGTTCGTTCCTCCATTTAAGACGAGTAAATAACAATATATAGATTTAATAACTTTCCAATTTAACAAATGGGGAGGAACTTTTATAGTGGAGTTAACTGTTTCCCCGTTAAACGGTATTACAGAGCCCTGGGGTGAACACATTCCACCAAACAAAATAACAGCTCACCATAATTAATAAAAGATATAGATTAGGAGCAAAATCTGAAGATAAAGATGGAATATGGTTTAATTTTGAAAAAGCAAAAGCAGAGGGTGACTATAACCAGGTTGCATTAAGGGTTTTGAATTCACTCAACACATCTGATTCTTTGTGGATTTCGAATTTATCTAAATAAAAGCCTTCTTGATCTGACAGGGCAGTTTTCTTTTATAAGGATAAAATAAAAATGGCTGCAAATCACCTTATGGAATATAATGTAAGAGAGGGGTGTTTATATTTGGCTGTAATTTGGTTTTTTATTATTCTTATTCTCGGCATTTCGGGATTTGCATTAATAATCGACTTGAAACGAAAGAAAAACAATTATAACTTTCATATTCCAACCAATCCAAACACTAAGCCAGGGGATAGTTCAAATTATATAATGGGCGATAATAAAGACACTGGAGGAATTCAATAACCGTTTGCAACTAACTAAAGCGATTTTTCAATAGCGTAGGGTCGCTTTCTTATTGAAGTTACGGGGCAGGTTAGTATTAGACCGTAATGTGATTGAATTTTAGGGTAGAGGGAGGGGAAACAGCATGACAAGTGATATTATCATAACAGTAATTTTTATGATTCCAGTGTATGGATTCTTGATTTGGTCTTATAATTGTCCAGAAGATAGTATTTTATTTGGAAGAAGGTGGATGTACCGAGAGGAACCTGAACTTTCTTCAAATTTTATCCGTTATACTAAGTTTGCGTCAATTTCCGCCATGGTTGGAATCCCTTTTGTTCTTACAAGCATTTTCTTAAAACCTTATGTTTTCGGTCTTGCTGTAATAGTATTTATCTTTGTCTTTATAATTGGTGCATTTTTAATATTTTCAAGTGAAAGTAAATCCTAAATTACGCTTATTTTTATAGGATTAACAGGTGCGATGATTCTGGAAGGAATTTCGCGCTTTTTTGTTTTCCTTATTGTATAAATGGGGCAGATAGCTCAATAAAGACTTACACACAACTTGGAGCTTTAAAAATCATATTACCACATACAGACGAAGGAATTTCAATAAGTTGCGATCAAAGAGCGGAGTTTTTCGTTACTTATGGAACAAACGGGGTAGTTAAATTGAATAAGAAAAAGATATTCACTTTATAACCCTGAAGCATTGCATTGAGAAATAACCATGATTATTATAAATATAACGAGAATAGCCTCAAGTGTAGCATTTTTACTTCCGTTGTACTTGTCTTGTTGTATAAATTTTCGATACAATGCTTGGGTTTTTATTTTTTTAATCATCTTGATTCATTCCACTATCCCCCTTAAAAAGTGACACCCTGGGTGCTTTGATCGAAGCAGGATTTAAGGCACCTTTTTGATGAAATCCATATTGAACAACGGGGCAGGTTAGTTTAAGAATCTGATTATGGGATTATATGTTAAAATATAAGAAAAAGGTTAGGGGGAAGGGAACGTGAAAAAACTCCTTGTTTTGCTGACTTTTTTAGTAATCCTTTTGTCTGCTTGCCAATCTAAGACATTATATTTTAACGGAGAAAGCGAAAACTGGACTGGTAAGGTTAGAGTGATTCAAACAGGTGATACCCAAGAACAAAATTTCACATTGAAGTATGAAGGAGAGAATCTTAAAAACGTCACTGGCAAGCTAATTGAATATCGTATTGAAGAAAGTACGGGCATTAGCGAAGGTACAGGTCCTTTATCAAAAGGAGGCGTTTTGAAAAGTAATGATTTTGGAGATGTGTGTAGTGGTTGTGCGTTTGTTCAAGAGGACAGTGTGTTTACGATAACCGTTAAATGGGATGAGAAAAGGGAAAGTATTAAATTGAAAAAGCAATAACCTTTTCATAGCGACTTTAATAATGTCGTTTTTCTTTTATATCTTATTAAACTATCAGGTGCGTTGATCCAATAGGATTAAGACATCTTTTTTTGAACCCCCTATTGCGTAAACGGGGTACAAAGCAATGCCTAAACATGATCAGTAGAGGTTTTATAATAAAAGAAAATTTTGAATTGGATAGAAAAGGTTTCAAGCAATCAAAGAGAAAAAATTGGACAAGAAGAGCACTCGTATATTGTAAAAATCTGTTTTGAGAGTAGCCTGAAAATGTTTGATATTAAAGCAAATCAACATAAAATAATGAAAAACAAAGTTGCTTTGTAATGCTATTTACCGTCCATTTGATTTTAATGTTCCAAATTATATACCAAACGAATATCCCAAAAAATACTACTTCGTTTACTTATCTAATATATTGGAGGCTATTTTGGTTAATTTTTGTTATAATAAAAACAAACAGCCGTTATATCTAGTTACCCATCTAAATTAGATTTTCTAGCGGAAAGATTATTGTTGGGTAACCCCACAAAAAAACAATCCGCTCCCTTGCTTACCAGGCTCAAGGGCGGATTGTTTTTTGATTATGTATCCAAGGAACGAGTAGTTATTTTTGTGGTATTAATTTTTACAGGGGGGCAAAAGCAGGCGTCACCTTTCCCTCTGATTATCAGATTGATATATGGCTTTTTATTGCTAGGTATAACGGGTCGGTTAAGGAGTAATAAAATTCAATTAACTTACACAAAAGGGTGCAATTAGGACTCTTATTGTAATGTTTATAACTACACAATTAACAATGATTTTCGATATGTTTTTTAAATTCGACATCTATTTTTTCCTTTTCTTCGGTAATATCAATTTTTGGGTTCATCGCCTTTTTTTTGTATAAATCATATATTTTTATCTCTAATTCTAAAATTTTTTCACAATACTGGTCAGGCTTAGGCATATCAATTTCATATTCAGCTGGAATTTTTAATAAATAGATATGAGATTTTGAAACAAATCTTTTTTTAATTTTATAATCATAAAATTCTTGTCCAAAAAGAATGATATTAGCTATGGAGTCCGCAATATCGAGTGCTAACTTTGCACTTGTAGAGTGTCTAAATGCAGCCGTATAACTAAATAAGCCGTAATCTGCAAAACTATGTACAATTACATTTTCCTTTAAAGTACCATCTTCAAAAATTCGAATGCCAATAAAGGTAGAAGGGACTTCCCATCCTTCTTTTATTTTAGACTCACGATAAACTTCAATTGTTATTTCGTTAGCCCGAATTATATTCAAATCATAGTTTCTCCATAACATATCTTTCATTTTATAATCATTAGTCGATTTTCCATTGGATTCAATACTTTCCACATCAGTTAAATTTGTTGAAGAATCATTTACTTTACCTTTACTTTTGGAATTATTTCTAAAAAAAATCATAATACCGCCCTCCTATAAAATAACAAATATCATATAAAGTTAGTTGTGGAAAAAGTCCGTATATCCTCCAAAAATATACTCCCCTTAGGGAGCTAACACTTTACCTCGGGATAAATAATTGAACCTAATCCTTGCTCCGATGGGTATGGGGGGGTGTTACTGTTGAATTCCTATTTACTATCCTGATCATTAAAATGAAAAAGAAAAGCTTGTAAAACTGAAGGGGGCGTTAATCCAGGCAGGATTAAATGCCTTTTTTATTGAAATCCTTATTAAACGAACGGGCAGAAGAGTTGAATAGTGATGTGTTATGCCTTACATTAAAAACGAACAAATGTTTCATTCCTAGGTGAAGGGGTGTAGTTGAATGAATAATAGTAAGACTAAGTTGGTGTTTTATGGTGCTGTAAGTTTAGACGGCTATCTAGCGAGAGATGACCATTCATTAGATTGGTTATTAGGTACAGAAGGTGAAGAAGAAATTGGTGCTACGGAGTTCTTTTCTACTATTGATATTGTTTTAATGGGCAGAAAAACTTATGAGCAAATCGTGCTTAATCTACCTGATGATGGCTTTCCATATAATAAGGGTAGGGAGTGTTATGTGTTTTCTCGTTCATTAACTGGTTCTGATAATAATGTCAAATTCGTTAATGACGATATTGTCAATTTTACAAAGTCATTAAAAGAGGAAAAAGGGAAACGGATATGGATTGTCGGTGGTGGAGAGGTTCTTTACCCTCTTCTTCAAGAAAGGCTTGTTGATGAATTTTATATTCAGTTCGCCCCAACCATCTTGGGGCGCGGGATTCCACTATTCTTACCGAGTGAGATAGAGAATGAGTTGAAACTGTTAGATGTAAAGCATTGCAAGCAACTTGCTGAATTACACTATGAGTTAAAGTAAGGGGCACCCAGAGGGAATCAATTAAATCAGCTAATAGAAGCTCGTTCCTTATTGCACTAACGGGTGCGTTAATCCAGGAAGGATTAACCGCCCTTTTTGTTGAAATCTTTATTAAGCAAACGGTGCAGGATAGTTAAACTTTTATAGCTTATTACATATCCTTTGACATATCCTTCAATGAGGGGGAGTCTATATTGAGTAAAAAAATATTGGCAAGAATTGTTGTTATCATTAGTTTAATTCTTCTGGTTTGTCTAATATTAGTCAAGATTAACCAAGACGAACCCGTAAGAACAATTAATAGAACATCGGAAAGTAAGGAATTGACTCGACTTATTAATGAAATAAAGGAAAATTTTAAGGATAACAAAGAAATTAGTGAAATAAAACTCCAAAACGGCAGAGTTGTTATAGCCACAACTTTAGATAGTTTAGATGTGAATAAGGCCGTAACATTTGCCAACCAGATAACGGAGAAACTAACTCAACTAAATCAACAAGATGTCGTGGGTATCTCTTATAACGTAGAGATTAATGATAAAGCAGGAAAAGTCATTTCAGAAATTCGAATTGAAAATTAATACTTATATTTCATATCCCTAAACTAACGGTGCGTTCATCCAGGCAGGATTAGCACCCTTTTTTTGTTGAATTCCTTATTGAGCAAACGGGGCAGGTTTGTTGAAAAACAGGAGGAGATGTCGTGATTATTAAATGTGTATTTGGTGTGACTTTGTACAAGAAAAAATCAAATCAATTAAAAATTGACCCCATATTACAAAATAGACATGATTGGTGAGTAAAATAAAAACAGCAACTGAAGAGAATCAGTTGCTGTTTAAGCTTTAAAGGATACAATTACATTTCTTTGTTTTTAACTGCAAAAACTACATCAGCATAAAATTTTCCGTCTAATACTACTTCATAACGCCATAATCCGCTTCTAGGAACTGAAAAGGTAGCAGTAAAGCGTTCTAAAGTAGAGTAGCCAGATGTCGGCTCTTTTATTTTTTCTGGCGATAGAGCTGTGATTTTCTCTCCCGTTTGTTTATGGTAGGCATAAATAGCTAATTCTTTTCCTCTAAAAGTCTCAAAAGGTGCCGTGAAATGAAATATATATCCAAACGGTTTACCAGCATAGAGAGCGGGGTCTGGGAAAACTTGTAATAACACTTTCCCGTCTTTTACATATTCATTTCTTTGTTCCCAATTATCAATTGTTTGTTTTTCAGTTTCTATCGATTTTTTCTCAGTTTCCGTTGAACACGCAGCTATAAAAAATAATGACACTAAAAACAAACAAAATAAAGCTGATTTTTTCTTCACTTTTATCCCTCCTATTATAATATAGACGTAAAAGAGACTCATATCTCATTTATTTTTTTTTGATTACTATTTCATATTAACATAAAATTCCATACGACCTGCAAAATGGTCCGTTTTTTTGAGCATTTGAAAAATTAAGTCTGGTTTCTAATGCTAACATGGTGTGATTATTAATGTTTTTTTACTTTTGTTCCCTTTAACAAGCTGTGCTGAAAGATACTTTAAAGCTGATTTAGGAAATATTTATGCCTCTCGTCATGAACCTTATTTATTGCGGGTACGATGTCCAGGAAAGATTATCGCCCTTTTTTGTTGAATTCCTTATTGAACATACGGGACAGGTTAATTAAAAAATTAGCATTTAAAAATGACGTTTTCGAAATCCTCATTAACACTTATAGGTCACTCTTTTTTGGGGATATTAAAAAAAGGGGTGAAGATGATGAAGAAATATATCTTAATATTGTTAATGGCTCTTTTGTTATGGGATACAGGGAAAGCCTACGCAGTCGATAGGCTTGTTATATCACACATCATATCTGATAAATGGTATGAAAATATCTTTTTAATAGCAGATAAAGTAGATGGTACTGCTACTAGAAACTTTACCGTTCAAATTGGCGGTGGAGTTAGCGATGTTGGTGGAGAATTATTATACAACTTCCCAAACTGGTATAATTCCAAGTTCGGTCCTCAATTATTTAATGAGGATATTAATAGCGATGGGTTAAAGGATGTTATAGTCGGTTTGATTTCTGGAGCAGGTGTGTCATTATCGACAAAAGAAATCCATGTTTTAAATCAAGTACATGACCCTTACCAAAGATACGAAGAAGTACCAGTTGAATCCATTAATGATGCCGTTAAGCGACTTGTGAAAATGGAACGAAAAGGTAATGAAATCAGAGTTAAAATTGGCAAAAAGAAATATGTAGTGAACTATTTAAAGTTTGGATTCCAAACTCCTGTTGACACTCCTGGAGTAGGTACAATTGAAGATTATGAGCCTAAAGATGGTATCCTCTATGGCTCAACAAATGTATTCGTAACTATCCCTGAGGCTTATTTAGGCAGTCTAACAGTTAAATACAATTGGGATGGAAAGATGTATAAAGCTGAATCAATTACATTTAATGAGGCAGAACCACTTAAGCCATAAAAGTGACTACTACTACAATAATCCTAGGGCATTAAGTTGGTACACAATACGGAATTTAATGTGAATATAAAGAGATGTGCTTAGTCAATTAACGGATGCGATGCTTAAACAAGACATAGCCCTTTTTTAGGCTGTTTAGCGAGAAGATTGTGAACAAATGTACTTAAACTAAAGGGTGCGTTGATCCAGGAAGGATTAACCGCCCTTTTTGTTGAAATCCTTATTAAGCAAACTCGGCAAGTTTGTTGAAGAAATAATGAACAATACCGATATAAAAGTAAAAATGAACTAAGCTGTTTTGGGTATAAATAGTTTGATACAAAGTAAAACTACTCCTTAATAAGAAAAAGGAGTAATGGGTAGTGAAGAATATCAGAGTAATAATAATTTTAATGTTATTTAGCTTGAGTTTTATTATTCACACTAAAGCAGAAAAAAATCAAATTAGTCAAACGGACTTGGAAGAAATATTGTTATTACACTTCCATAAACAAATAGTAAACTCAGTAAAACAAAATTATGAAGTTACTTTTCCACAATTTGAAGGTCCGAAGATAGTCTCGATAAAAAAGGGAACTGTTCCAGAACCCTCCGAAGAATTAAAACCAGCAAAAATATACGAAATTGTTATTATTGTTACCGTTCTAAATACATCTAAAAAAAATCGAACCCTGGAAATCACGCTTAATAATGATAACCCAAAAGGCGATTTTTCTGTTATAACAATAAAGAAACGATAGGATTTTCACTATTGCGGTACGGGTAGAAGGACTTTAGATTGTGCTGCAAAACAAGGTGGTACTATTTATTTGAATAACGGATAGAGCACGAGAGCAACGGATAAGGGGCGGTGTATAGAAACATTTTTGATAAAACTCCTGCCAAGGTCTGTCGCTCAGTTGGACATAAATCCGTGTTGTTTAATTCTTATCGTGTTTGTTAAGCAAACGGAGAAGGTTAAATGAAGTAAGATTTGTCTCGTTTTGTAATTCGATTTTTACCACTTTATTAAAAATTTGGTTTTGTTTTTTCATCTTCATTTTGAATTTTGGAAATAATTTAAGCTCATTATTTAGAATGGTAAAATTGTTCTCGACTTTCACTAAATTTTCCCTCCAATATTACTTTCAGCGTATTGAAACAACCCACTGTTTTGACAATGTAGCTCCCCCAAATTTCTTACTAACATATAGACGAAATCATTTTAATTTTCTTGCACTTTTAAATAAAATTTTAATAAAATTCTCCTCCATTTATTCTTTAAAATATATCAAAAGTATTTTCCCTCTTTAGTTGTATAACTTGGAAAACTTCTTAATGGTTTATGCTTCTGGTAACAGCAAATTAATTAAAAAAGCTGTTCCTATAAATAATAGTGATTTATTTCTTGCTGCCATAAAAGGCGGCATTTATTGTTGAATCTCATCATGATCAGGTGAGGCAGGTTAGTCTAACAAAGATGCACAACTTTTTATTCCAAAATATGTTAATATATAGGTAACTAATATTACTTGAGGTGAGAATGGAATGAATAGAATACCATTTGAGCGACCGACCGAGCATTATGACGAACGTTTATACCCAATTGATGAGCAATTATGTTCTCTATTAAAGCAAAGAAAAGATACGACAAACAATAACCCAGGTTTTCCACCACTAGAGAATATTTCAAAATGGGCAGAAAAGTATGACCTTTATGAGGACCTATTAAAGTCGCTTTTTGGTGTTCTAGAAAATGATGATCGTTTTCGACCGCGGGTGGAACCAACCAATTTTCAAAATTATATACCAGTCTTAAAGTCAGTAGAAAAGGAACAATGTCTATATTCAGTTACATTCATTCGACAATATGCAAATGCAAGTGTTGTGAATTTCAACATTGATTGGGAAGCCGATGATGAAGACAGATTTCACCGACACAGTTTTTGGGAATTATGGATTGGTGAGGAATATGATTGTAGAGGTACTTTCGGAGGAGGTACCGAAGGTCACATAAATTATAACTTCGTTGTTTCGCCTCCGTTACCTGATGATATTTCTGGTATGAAGTTTATATTTAGGGAAAAGAAAGCTCCCTTTAAAGAAAAACCAACAGGACTAGAAATAATAATGAATTTTGTAAAGTAAATTGAGCCAATGGTTAAAATCCTTAAATTGTATACCTACACTTATGAGTGCAATAATCCAGGAAGGATTTCCGCACTTTTGTTAAATTCCTTATTGAACAAACGGGGGAGGTTAGTTGAATAAAAAACGAAGAAAAAGCACCCTTTTACAAAGGATGCCTGCATTTAGTTAGTTCGTTCGGCTTTAACCTTTTACTGTTGTAATTCATCACACGCCACTCCAAGGGATTTCTATTGCTTAAAGTGATACTTACTAAATCATATGGGGGATTGTGAGCACCTTCAAAAGTCCTTACCTGCACCGTGACATCAAATAAGTAACTGCCTTGTTGTAATTTCTTGATTTTAAGAATTTTAGCACAATAATACTGTTTGACTTTGCCATAATGTTTATCGATTTCTTTATCGATTAAAGGGGTAAGCAAAACGAAAATCAAGTCATCACGAAAGTTTAAGTCATTTTTAGTTGTGGTTTCTGCTTTACGGGTGAATAAGAGAAAAAATTTAAGAAGGCAATCAAAATTAAAAGCCCTTTTTTCATAAAAACCCTCCATTCCAGTTTCTCCTTATAATGAACATTTAAAGATATTTTATTAAGCTAAGGGGTGCGATGATCCAATATGAATTATCGCCATTTTTGTTTAAATCCTTATTAAGCATACGGTGCAGGTTAATTTCATATGCCCAAGATAATTTCATATATTGTTTACAAATAACAAACAGATTAAATTGAAAGAAATAATGAAAAGGGGAGATTATTTGAGCCGTATATTTTTCATAATTTTGTTGTGTGGGTCTTTAACAACAACTGGTTGTTCCCCGAATAATGCAATTAGGGAAAAAGAGATAAAAAGTAAAAATGTAATAATACCAGAAAAAATTATACAAAATAAACCAGTTACAACACTTCTTGATAATAGATATGATTTTACCTATCTGGAAAATTTACCTGAGGATAAATTAGTCGAGTACAACCGTTTTATACAAAGTGGAAATACAAATCATTTAATAGAATTCACACCTGAGCAGATTGTTATGGTTTTTATGAACTTAGTTTTCAATCACAATGTTGATAGAATTTATGATATAACATATAACGACGGTAATCTGCCTTCCCTAGAAATATTTATAAACGAATATAGAGAGTATTTATCTCCACAATTAGAAGATAATTATTTGAAATTTAGATTTTACGATGCAATTAGAGTAGATGAAAATACAAAAAAAGAGGAAGAGCTGGCTGTTGTTATTGAAATTAGTTATGGGACTTCGAAACACAGTGTAGCTTATGCACTGAAAAAAGAAAAAAATATTTGGAAGATGCGGTTATACAATATAGTAGAACAATCTAAAAAGGAAGAAGATTAAAGGATTTTTTACGCCTTCCAATCAAATGGGGAAATAGAGATCATTAAAATCTAATTCAACTACCATGTAAGAACGATATTTTCTTACATTTTCTGTGGTGGAGTATGGCTTCATGGATAGCTAACGGGTACGGTGTTTGAGGAAGGCCTTGGGTCTTTTTTGTTGAATTCCTTATTGAACAAACGGGGCAGGTTAGTTGAACAAGGGGTAGCTTTTAATAACAAGAATATAGTAAACAAATCAAGGGGGAAATAGTATGACACATAGAATTCTTGGAGCGATTTTTATTTCACTCAGTGGCATATTCTTTACTGCTGAAAGAATTGCTGAAAGATTGTCTGTTGCTGTTAGGGATGCTGGATTCGCTTCTGCTGGGATGTCAACGCCAGGTATGATGCATTATCCTGGTTTTTTTAATAACTTTTTTGTCTGGTTCTTTTTCTTAATTGGGTTAATACTAATAGCTATTGGAGTTTTCAAGAGGGAATAAAATACTGACGAACCTCAACTACCATGTGCGTTGATCCAGGAAGGATTTTCGCCCTTAGGTGAAAAATATCCAGCCGTAGAGCGGTTTAAATGCATATACAGAACTTATTAAGCTAACGGGGCAGTTTAGTTGAATTAGTTAGAGCTAAAGAGATTTGCTTTTCTAAAGAGGATTAAGAGGGAGGAGTCAATTTGAAAAAGGCAATTGTTATGATTTCATTATCGTTAATTCTTGCTGGATGTGGTTGGCAACGTTTTTCTAATCTAAATCAGATACCCGTATCAGGAAAAATTATTATTGATAAAACTGAATATCAAATGATGGGAGGAAAATATGAGTGGGATGGTGGAAAAACTACAATAAAGACAATTGACACTGTTTCGCCAATAGAAATCGCCAAGGATTTTAAAACTTTGACAGTAGAAAAGGACAAGAAAATTGAAATCGTTATTGAAGATAACCCTGATTTAGCTGTTTACCAATGGAATGAAGACGGGGAATCTAAAGAAGTTAATTTAGCAGGTAACTACATCACTGTTCCATCAGAGAGTGGTTACTTCATATACGAAGTAGTTGGAAAATGGTCAGATGGTCAGGCATCATATATATTCGATGTTGAGATTAAGTAAACTTGGTGGGTTGATTCAGGAGGATTAACGCTTTTTTGTTGAATTCCTTATTGAACAAACGGGTGCTAATCTTAAAGAAAATATAGTACAAAAAAAGATGGTTAAGATGGTTGGAACATTAATTGCTCCAACCATTTTTCTATGCTAATTTACATAGCAAAATGCCTGCGACTCATTTGCAAATTACTACATGAATAGCACTCTTAATTCGAATTTTGCACTTCAAAACCGAACCCCGTTATTTTTATTTGATAAGGTATTATTTTTTATCATTTTTCAGTGCCATTAACAAAGCCAGTTTCCTATTCCTTCGAGGTTTCTTAGGCGTACCTGAATATTGTTTTTTATTACTGCTTATTTTCCTTTTGTACCAAGATTGGATTATTCTGTGGAGTTCATCTTTCGGTTTAGAATTGAGTACGTATATTACATCCTTTTTAATGATTTCTGCTCCATCCTTTAATATGCCTTTTTTATTTAAGTTCTTAATGACAAGTGGCATACTGTTATGGAACGCATACTCTCTAATAATATGCCTTTCTGGTGTGTCAGGACGATATGATTCTGCAAGTTCTACGAACTCCTGCAACTTTCTGATTTCTTCCTTTGCTTTTTCAATTTGATCCTTTACCATAACCAATAAACACCTCCCACGCGGCTGCGTAAAAATTTATAATATCCTTTCAATTCCATCATAATTAATAAATTGATGGTTAATTGTCAAAATTTTGTATATTCTGTTACGGTTCGCAAATAAAAGTGAGAATTCCAACCTTGTTTACGGAAATGTTCTTAAAGTTTTGAAAATCAATCAAGAACCATGTTCCAGCAGATTATTTGTATACATTTTCTGTTAAAATAAATGAAATTGTGAAGTATGAGAAAAAACGAACAAAAAGGCAGCTTAATCGACGACCTTTTTCCTTGTGATAAGGTTGAATATATTTATCATTTGTCCTCTTTTACTTAGCAATCCTTAAATCATTGATAAGAAAATTCTTTTTCTTAATACAATTTGGTGTATATAGTAATTCAGTTAAAGAAAAACCTTGTAACTTTGAACTAAATTCCCCTTGAAAAAAAGCTTGCGCTTCTCTCTTTTTTATAAACAACTTTAAATGTTCATTATTTTTTCCGAAAGTTTGATACTGCTTTATAACCATAGGTGAAGAGTAAAATAACGGTTTTGGAAAAGCCACCCCAAAAGGCTCCAAAGCTGACAGGTCATCAAAAAGATGTATTGGAAAATCTGATAATGAAATATTGCCAATATAGTTCACTTTTGGGCTAATTAGCTGTTGTTCCTTGGCCGCTTCTTGAACAGACAAATTAAAAGCATAAAATTTGCTTAAATCAATTGAGAGTCCTGCGGCTGCTTGGTGACCTCCATATTTGGTTAAATGTTCCGAGCTTTTTTGTATAACGTCAATAATAGAAAAGTTTGTTCCATTAACACTTCTTGCTGAACCTGTTCCATTCTGGGAAATGACAATCGCTGGTTTTTTAAAGGAATTGGTTATCCGCGAAGCAATGATTCCGATAATTCCATTTTCAAATTCACCATTGACCACTATTACCTTTTGTTTGTACCATTGATTTTCAACAATTTTTTGCGCAATCTGACGAAATTGAATGCTCGTTAACTCTTGTCGTTTTTTATTTAAATCGATTAATTCACACAATTCTTGGTCAGATGGCGTTGGATTAACCAATGCCCTTACAGCCCTGTTAGGATCGTCGATACGGCCGCATGAATTTAATATTGGTCCGATTTGAAAACCAATAGTAGAGCTGTCTACATAGTTAACTTTTAACGTTGTAAATAATTTTTTTAATAATGGTTGCGGTCTAGTATTCATTTTCCTCAATCCAAACCAACAGATTATCCGATTTTCCCCATTTAGTGGCATTAAATCCGCTTTTGTTCCTAAGGATGCTAATTCTAAAAATTGTGGTGCGTAGGTTGTCCAATCAAGTTTAGCTGCCCTAAATAACGCTTGTACCAATTTAAGAGCAACTCCTGCTCCTGATAAGCCAGTAAAAGGGTAACTATTATCACTTCTCTTCGGATTGATAAACGCCAAGCAGTCAGGATTTCCGCCAAGAATCTCATGATGATCTGTAACTATCACATCAATTCCTTTTCTTTTTGCAACTCCCATTGCATCATGGGCACTAGATCCATTGTCGACCGTAATAATAAGTGCAATGTCACTAGGAAACAGCTCCACGGCTAACGCCGAAAGACCATATCCTTCACTTCGAGTGGGTAATCGGTAATCAATATTCGCTTTAAACATTTTTAAACATTGGTATAAAAGAGCAGTGGAGCTAATGCCGTCAACATCATAATCCCCAAAAATTAAAATTCTTTCTCTTCGTTGAATGGCACGGGCGATACGAAAAACCGCTTTTTGCATATCATTTAATAAAAAAGGGTCATGCAGGTCTTTAAGTGATGGAAAAAGAAAAACGGATAACGCTTCTTCATCTTTTAATCCATGAACATATAAATGATGCATTAATACTGGTTCAATATTAAACTGACGTGCCAAATAAGTGATTAACCCTTTGTCTGGATGTACTTCTAGCGGCAAATCGAATGGGGCCCAATTGTCCAAGCTTACTGCCTTCCTTCCTTAGAATCGCAACGATTTCTAATTAATTTAAACTCGATATTAGAAACCCGTTTAAACGTCGAATGTCTGAAAGTCTAAAGGTTGGTATATCCAACTCCATTCAATTCCTTCATAAACTTCCATGTGCAAAAACAGTTCAACATCTGGAATATAGTTTGTGCCAAAATAATCGGCAAAGTAGTAAGGTGCATCCGAATAGTGATACCCATTTTTATAGACACTTGTAGGAATTGGGAAAGCAATGGATTGAAAATCCTTTGGTTTGCACAAGTAGAAGAATAAATCAAATGAATCGGTTGTTTGTAGTTCAACAATCTGTGGTTGGTAAAACAAATAACCATGTCTTTTATTTTGAATCAAAAATTGCTTCGCTTTCAGCATATTCATATTTATTCCATTATAAAAGAATTGCCTCAGATTCATTTTATCCCTCCTATAATTCTCCATTTTCAACCAATATCCAAAGTTTTAAACCTATGTTCAATATTTTTTATAGTAAGCTCGCATTCTGGTAAATGAAATTGTATATATGTTTTGAAAACTGGTAATCATGTATAAAAAATAGGAGGTTAAAGTTATCACACAATTACTTATTAAGCCCTTGATTCATAACGACGAGAGCCTTTCAAGTTATGTGTATCGGTTAGCTTGTACAAATTATTATGGTTCTCCAAAAATGATATTAGAATATATCGGGGCGAATACATGGAACCTAGAGAAAAACGAATTTTCAAGGGAAGCGATAAATAAGATTGCAGAAATAGCTGGATCATCGGCGGAGCTTCTAATGCCTCATTCAAATAATTTTTTCGCAAGGATTCCTGAGAAATATCATAAACTCACTTTTTTACGTTCACGAACCAAATATTGTCCTGGGTGTTTAAAGGATGGAAAATATCAAAGGTTTTTATGGGGAATTAATTTTTCCACTGTATGTGTTAAACATGGAATGTATTTACTTTATGAATGTCAGGGCTGCGGTAAAAAGGTAACTCAAAAGTCTTTAATAAATGGCTACTGTAACTCTTGCGGCTTTGAATTAGATAATTCAACATCTGAAACACTGCCAACCAATGATTACATTTATAAATCCCAACAAGAAATTCAAAAAATGATTCTCGGTCAAAAATCAGATTTAAATCAATTCAGTTCCCTAGGGGAGTTTATTGTTGGAATGAAATTTGCGCAAAATTTATTAGAAGGCCATCGAAGTTTCATTAAAACTAACCAGGAGTTGCTTACTACGCAAATGCATAAAGGGGGTTATTATGACAATTTTCAGTTTGGGCTGTTCCTGGCAAATGTCTACTGGTTTTATCAAGAACTTCCAATGAGTTTTAGTGAGACTTTGGACTGCCTGGATGAAATCAATTCAGAACAAAGAAAAAGGAAGGTAAGCAAACTCAAAAAAATGCTTAAGGAAAGCAAGGAGTTAAATTTTCTTTCTGTATTTTATGATAACTACCAAGATGAGGAAATCCGAAAAGGAAACCTCTCTAGAAATGTATCTACCTATGACCTGAAATTATTTCAAAAAAGAGTACAAAATTTCTATATTAAAAATGACTTGATAAGTGATTTTGGATTAACAAAAATTGAAGTTAAAAATTTGTGCAAATTGGAAATATTAAAACCCAGGAAAATTAAAAGGGGAAATCAAGAAAACACTTATTTCAATAAAGAAGAAACTATTGAAGCAATAACAAATTATAAAAATAAAAAGGGGATCCTTATTACTAAAGGGGAGGCTGCTAAGATATTAGGAATTAGTATGGAAGGGATAAATTCTATTATAAGCCATGGGGTCTTACAAGAGGCGGCACTCCCTATAAATCACTGTTCCCTCAATAAAGAGGATGTATTTTCTTTGCTGGATACATTAAACGTTAGAATGGGAAGTTCCGAAACTAACAGTAATGTTATTCCTATCGCAATGTGTATTGAAAAATACGGGACAAGTGGATACTCCTTTGGTAAATTATTTTCTCATGTCCGTTCGGGAAGTTTAGATGCTTTTGCTCATTGTCCGAATCCAAGTATTTCTGAATTGCATTTTGATGAAAGGCAGCTAAGAGAGTTGTACCATAAGGAGCGCATACAAAATAAAGGATATACATTAAAAGATGTTTCCCAAATCTTGAAATTCGGTGAAAGAACAATCCACAAAATGATCGAGCATAACTTGATAAGACCAGTGGAGATAACAATTACTAAAAACAAGCGCAAAACTTATTACTTTGGTGTGTCAGGTGTTGAAGATTTCAAAACAAAATATATCCTGGTTGAGGAAGCATCAAAGGAATATGGAATGAGGATGGGACAAATTTATAAACTGATAAGAAGATCCAAATTAAAAAATTACTTCGAGGGCGTTTGTAGAAAAGTAATGGTTAAGAGGGAGGATTTAGACTTCGTATTACAACAATCGCAAGCTGGGCAGGTTAAATAGCCATTTATATTGCCAGATTTGTTAGTAATAATTTGCAAACTCACCATAGCTGTAAATTAGCAATAAAATTAGCACAAAAAAGATCAGAGCTATAAAAAAACGCTCCGTGCTTTTTTATATTAACATTAATGCGTTGTTCTACATTAGCACCCTTTAGTTGAAGAAGCCTTATTTTTCAAACCTCACTAATGTTTTTTCTGGTATTTCAATCTGGTCAATATCAAAGTTATTGATTTGGAGAGTTATCTCACCCTCTCGATTGTCAGTTTCTTCTCCAATCCAACAGCTATACAGTTCAAAGTAATCCCCTTTTTCCAGATAACTGTCCATTCTTTTACAAAGTTCTAACAGCTTTACTTTTGATTCAGCACACGTTTCTTGATTCATATATTCCGAAATCTCAATTCCCCAATGACTTGATACCTCGTAAACATAAGGGGTAGTAAACTGATAGTTCCTTACATTTTGCAGTTCGCTTTCTCCCGCAAAACATCTTCCAATGTAAAAAGAAGCGTCTGAATATTCATCATCGTTAATTGTCAATTCTATATTACAGCCAATGTAGGAAGCTAAACTCATTCTCATTCACTCCTTTGGTAATCCTTATTAAACTAACCTGCCCCTTATGTTGAATAAGCTTCTTTATCATTTTAACATAAATATCCAAAAACTTACTTTTCAATTTCAGCACATCAATCCGCATAGCAATTAGCATACAAATTGACAGGCTGAAAATAACTTGAAGTCAGCCTACTAAAAGTGGTTCGAAGCCAGGTGATAAAACCCACTTAAGTGTACAGAAGTCCCTCTTATATCTACAAGAAGAAAAGCAGGAGTCCAATTCCATTGAAAATTGGGCTCCTAACTTGTGTGCAAATTTATTTTTTGTACTCGAAGACCGAACCCGTTACGTAGTTTATGATGAGTTCCTTCTATTTTATTTCGACCTTAACCAGTATAAATACATTTTTGAGTTTTTAATAACATGATGTTCTTTCAAAAAAAGTGAGATAAAAATAAAAATATATAAAAATACATTTTCCTTATTTTTCCATAAATTGCATTTGCAAGTAGAACATGCGCTCTTGTATTCTATTGTTGAATAGAAAATTAAGTAAATTGCGCATAAAAAACCAGATTTGCGCCCATACCTGTTATTAATCTGGAATTCTTCCTGTGAGGTGAAAAAAGATTATGGGTAAAGTTCACGTTAGTCGAGGAACTCGGTTTATCTTAAACAATCGGCCTTTTGAAATTAAGGAAGAAATCAAGAAGGATGTATTCATTGTAAAAGACTTGGAATTTGCCAATGTGGAACAACAATTCACCCTTTTTGAACTATTGCACCACTTGGATGCTGGGAATTTGCAATTCAACGTTCAAGGCAGACAACCAGATGAAAACGGGAGTGGACTATCCTACCAAATTGATGACTTTTCAATGTTTCAACAAAAACAACAAGATGAGGCTAAATTCCGTTTCATGGTAATTGAACCTCTGCTAGGTATAGAAGTAAATTCCTTAAACCCATATGTTCTTGGAAGAATTGAAGAACTAGGGCGGAAGGGAATAAAAGTCTCAAGAGCGTCCATTTATCGTTGGCTGAAAAGTTATATTGAAAGTGAGGGGGAAATTTCATCATTGGTGTCCAAAAGTTATGGACCCAAGAAAAAAATGCTCTCAAAAGAAGTGGAGATCATAATTGACCGTATTATTGATGGTTTCTACAAAAGACGAGAAAAAATTACAGTCATAACAATTTATGAACTGGTCTATCATGAAATTGATAAAGAGAACATCAACAGGAATTTTGAAGATAGGCTAGAACATCCATCTGAATCAACAATTAGGAGGCGAATATTAGAAAGAGATGCCTATGACCTGGATAAAGGGAGAAAAGGTAGTCGAGCAGCCTGGCTAAAGCATAGGCAAGCCCTGATACAAGAAAAACCTAAGTATCCATTGCAAAGGGTTGAAGTGGACCATACAACTTTAGATATTATGTTGTTGGACGACAATACGCTTGAGCCATTAAAACGACCGACCATAACAAGCCTTATAGATGTATGTACGGGTTATCCCCTGGGAATCTATATAGGCTTTGAACCGCCATCCTATACCTCTGTAATGCATGCTTTATTGCACGCCATTTCACCTAAGACCTATGTGAAGACTAAATATCCGAGTGTCGAGAATGAGTGGCTCGCTTATGGATTACCTGAATTATTGGTTGTTGATAACGGGAAGGAATTCAGAAGTAAACATTTAAAAGAAGCTTGCTTCCAATTAGGGATTGAACTTTATCATTGCCCAGTAAGGATGCCTTGGTACAAAGGTGCAATTGAACGACATTTCAGGACACTCAATCAACAACTGGTCCATCAGACTCCAGGTACCACATTTTCAAATGTTCTTGAGAAAGGAGATTATAATCCTAAAAAAAAGGCCGCTATCACATTTAATGGCTTCCTTGAGATCTTTCACATATGGCTTATTGATTATTACGCCCATAAAGTGAATAGAGGAGTTAACGGTGTCCCTGCCCGTATTTGGAAAACAGCATTTGAACATTTACCTAGTCCCGCTATCCCTTCTTCCAAGTTGGATTGGAAAATTGCCCTAATGAAATTAAATTTCGGCAGCATCCAACATACTGGTATAAGGAAAGGTAATTTGTTTTATCGTCATGACAGTTTGGGGAGGCTAAAGTCAAAATTAAAAGCCAAAGGGAAAGCGAACAAAGTGAAGTATAAATATGACCCGAACGATATTTCGAGGATATATGTCTTTGATGAATTTGAGGGGAAATATTACGAAGCCCTTTGTACCGATCAAACTTACACGGAAGGTTTGAATGAATATGCCCATAAGCTTATTTTAAAGAACAACAGGAAGGAAAATTTAAAAGTCGACCCAAGCTCATTGGCTAGGGCAAAAGCGAAGATGATGGCAAAGTATGATGATGAAAGAAACTTAACCGCTAAACAAGTTTTGGAACTTAAAAGAGCTGAAGGCAAAGGGACAAATCGGGAATTAACACTGGATGACCCAAAACCTTCATTAAGGGATGTTAAGCTTCCTTCAGTTGCAACAGAACCAACTGTTGATATGGACGAAATAGATTTGGATGATGATTGGGGGTATTTTGATGCAAAAAATTGAGGGGCAAGCTTACTCAAGCATGACTATTGAACAAAAAATGGAAAAGATAAAAACGATCAGGATTGTACATCCAAGGTTCAAAAAAATCTTGGACGCAATTAAGGAGTGCCATGAATCAACCGCAATTTCCAAAGACCCGCAATGTATGTTAATTACGGGGCCATCTGGCTCTGGAAAATCAACTCTGCTTGAAAGTTATATCCAATTTCATGACCGAGTTACTTTCGATGGCACACAAACCAAAAGGAAAATCCTAGGGAGCGAAATCCCCAGCCCAACAAAAATACCCGCATTTCTGGAGGCTATGTTAGAACAACTTGGCGATCCTTTCCCTAATAGCGGTAAAGTCGGGAATAAAAACCGCAGGCTTGTGAAACAAATTAAAAATTGCGGGGTTGAGTTGATTATGTTGGATGAATTTCAACATTTTGTTCATCGAGAAAATCAAAAAATTAACTTCGAGGTCGCGGATTGCTTTAAGTCTTTAATAAATCGAACAAAAGTGCCTGTTGTATTATTCGGTTTGGAGGATGCTGAAACTGTTTTGGAATCAAATCCTCAACTGAAAAGGCGATTCTCCATGAGGGAGACCCTCCCTCCATTTGGTGTAGAGAACACACAACGAATAAGGGAATTTCAAATGCTGTTGCATCAAATCGATAAACAACTACCTTTCGATGAGTTAACGGGTATAGGAGAAGAGAATTTTGCGAACCGTATTATGTACGCAACGGATGGAATAATGAATTCCATCATGAAGCTCATCCGTAATGCCGCCTTAAACGCTATCAAACAAGGAAAAGAAAAAATTGATTTAACGGATTTGGCAAAGTCATATCATATGCATTCCTACATCTTAAAAGGAAAAGAGAATAATCCTTTTATTCATGAAACATTTAAATTATAAAGAATGGTTCACACTTCCCATAGCGACAAAAGCTTGAACTTAATAGGTTCAAGTTTTTTTGTTTATTCAAATAGGAACTTACAATTGAAACCCCAGTTTTCCAAAGGCATTAAATTCAATTTTAAATAAAAATATTAGGATGCAAAAAACAAATCATTTTTCCAAATCTTTAAAAAGCGCGCTAAAATTTTTTGAGAATACAATTGACTAAAAATGCGAAAGTAAAGAAAGGTGATAATAATGGTTAAAAACATGCTTGGTTTAATACTAATTTTAACATTCATCGTGTTTATTTTTTTCAACTTCCTGAAATCAAATCTCTAACCTAACTGAATTTTGGTAAGGTTGAGGTGGAGAGATTAAATGGTCTCTAGCAAAGGCTTATTGAACAAACGGGGCAGTATAGTTGAAGAATTAATAGGAAAGGGGGATAGATATGGAAAATTTTTGGAACTTGAATAGTACCTCCATTAACTTACCCTATATCTATGAAAATTTAATTGTGTTATTGACTCAAATAAGTAAAGGCGAAAATCACTTTTCTGATTACGATTTTGCTCAGTGGTGCGATAATTTCACAATGATTTTTGAAGATGATGAAGTGTCTAAAAATACAGAACACGCCCTTTTAATAGCTCGCGATATTGAATGCCAGTGGGGTTTATTTTTGGCTAATACCTATTCCATAGAAGAATTACAAAAGATGGATTTAACAAAAGTAAAACTACCTCTCGAATGGTATGAACGCTGGTTGGAGGAACTGCTTGAAGATGTATAATCCTTTGTTATTGAACAAACGGGGCAGTTTAGTTGAACAAGGGAATTATAAAAAATTCTCAGTCATCAAATAATAAGACTGAGGTGACATAATGAAAAAGCATTTAGTATCTGTATTGATATTTACTTCTATGTTATTGGTTTTACCTACTTACTCCACCGCTGCCGAATTGGCTGAGGATTTATTGGAAAAAAGTTTAATTAGCCATCTAAGGGGACATATCCTTTTAGTTGTCGGTGGGGATTGGTTTCAGGGTAAAGAGAAGATATTAGAAATTAGACAAGATGAAAAGGACCTAGATTCCGTTATAGTTAAAGTTCAAGTAGTAACTTTTCAGGGGCCACACAGTCCTCCCTATATGCAAGAAATAATAACTTTTAATATTCAAGGACACAAAATAATACCAATTGATTATTTTAACAAGGTTATACCCGAAAGTGATTGGAGTACATTTAATATCCCTTGATTTTTTTAATTGCGAATTTACAATTTGAGTTATAGAAGAGCACTTCATTATCAAACGGTGCGTTAATCCAGGCAGGATTAGCCGCCTTTTTTGTTGAATTCCATATTGAACATACGGGGCAGTTATCTTGAATAAATGGTAGTTCTAAGAATGAATTCTATTCCACTGTTATTTAGTTGTTCTTCTCATATGAATTTCAAAAAAATTATAGGTTAAACTATCCTAAAAACGCGGGGGTAGTTTCCACTGAATAAAATATTTAAATTCATATCGGCACTACTTGTTCTAACTTCACTCCATTCAGGTAAAGTCAATGCAGAGCGTACCCGAGTAGTATCATATCCTTGCAGCATAGTGCTTCATCCAGTAAAGGGTATTCCAAATGCCAAAGGAACTGCTTTAATTACGAAAGTGAAGAAGCCTTATACGAATGCACCAATGAGTCCCATTAGAGAACGAAAAAGCGTAGGTATCTACGCTGATTGGTTGCCTTCACCTTCATCATTCGGGGAATATGACCAATATGAAGGATTTGCCCAGATACCGAACAAAATCAGTTGGCGATTTAAGATGTATCCAATAAAGGAGGACGTTCCAAGTTGGTTTGGAGGAACTCCTTATGTGGGTAAATTTGACGAAATATCTGGAGAAATGACTGTTAATACAAAAGTGGAACTTCGACTTTCAAATTCTAAAAGTAATAAATTAGGACCTGTTATTTTGCAAAGTACATTAAATAAATGCAAAAGGAACGACCAGTAAATTTGTAAAACGCTGTACTTAAAGTAACGGGTGCGTAAATCCATAAAGGATTTGCGCACTTTTTTGTTGAATTCCTTATTGAACATACGGGCAGTTTAGTTCATTAAGAAGTTTTACACTCATAGGGGAAAACAGTTTATTAAAGGGGGAAGGATTTTGACATATTGGGATACGGAGATTATTGAAACTCCACGTGGAACTTTTGAAATATTTATTAAAGGAAAAGGTACACCTGTTTGTGTTACCCATCACTATTCTGAATTTAATAATACGGGAGATTACTTTGCTGAAACTTTTACAGATGTAAATAAGGTAATTCTTGTGAATTTAAAAGATACAGGTAACTCAAGTAAGGCAGTTGAAGCCCACGAATTAAGTATGCTGGATGCTGTTTATGACCTTGAAGCTATTAGAGAGGCTTTAGGTTATTCAACCTGGATCTTTGCGGGACATTCAACGGGAGGAATGATCGGAGTCATTTATGGCATTCACTTTCCCGAATCTTTAAATTCATTAATCCTTGTCGGGTCAGCGGCCAGAAAGTATAACTTATCCCCTCTGTGTATCTATCATCCTGAACATCCCAAATTCGCTCTTATGCAGAAGCTTATTCAGCGTTTGAAGCAGAAAGATCTGTCTGCAATTAAAAGACAGCAATTATCAGAAGAAAGAACAAAACTGTCATTATATCGTCCAGACCAATATAAAAATTACTTTTCATTAAAGATTAACAAAGGGATGTCTGCTTCAAGATTGAATTTTTTTGCTCGGGAAGCAGCCATCTTTGACGTAACCAGGGAGTTAGCACAAATCTCCACTCGAACCTTAATTCTTTGTGGAAAATATGATGTACAATGTCCTGCTTCATTCTCAATTGAAATGAATGAACTGATTCCAACATCACAATTAGTGGTGTTTGAAGTAAGCAATCATTATCCTTTTCTCGAAGAAAGGCAATTATTTCGTCAAGTTATAAGCAACTTCCTGAAATCAAATCTCTAACCCTAACTGAATTTTGGTAAGGTTGAGGTGGAGAGATTAAATGGTCTCTAGCAAAGTCTTATTGAACAAACGGTGCAGTTTAGTGAAAGAAGGAATTTCCGTTTTTTGGGAAAATTTATAATGTAATAAGAATAAGGGGGCAATACCTTGGAATTCTTAATGATCTTTAGCTTTCACTACTTTATTATGGGTTCTCTTGTGCNTCTTATTGAACAAACGGTGCAGTTTAGTGAAAGAAGGAATTTCCGTTTTTTGGGAAAATTTATAATGTAATAAGAATAAGGGGGCAATACCTTGGAATTCTTAATGATCTTTAGCTTTCACTACTTTATTATGGGTTCTCTTGTGCTCCTAATAAGTGGAGCAATAAGTTTTCTTTTTACTCGTATTCATTTTACATTTATTGTTTTACTATCTATGTTAGCTGGCTTAATTTACTCTTTTATAATAGAAGTTCGCGATTTTGCCATATTTTCAGTTATTTTTAATGGTGCACTTTCTCTTTTAGGTATTGGCCTAGTAAAAGCAGGATTATACGCTAAACAAAAAGCGGAAGATACCGACAAAATGAATCCTTATTAAATTAAAGGGACATCTTTGAACAGGTTTCCTCTGATTATGAAAAAACTATTTCATCCAATTTAGCATTCCGTGAAATTTAGGGTAATATTACAAAAAATGATTAGTCCTTTGAGTGATTATATCGGCGTTTTTTTTAAAAGGCTTGAAAACTGATTTGTGAACAAATGTACTTAAACATACGGGTGCGTTGATCCAGCAGGATTAAGGTTCCTTTTTGTTGAACTCCTTATTGAACTATCGGGGCAGTTTAGTTGAAGAAGGGTATTTCCAAATTATGATTAAATTGTTATAATTAGTGTAAAATTACACTTTTATAATTTGGAGGTGGAAAAACGTGTCTTCTGAATTAGAAGGTCTTCTTTACTTTGGAGTAATGGGAACAGTTTTCTTAATCAGCCTAACATTTGCGATTATTAGAATTAAAAAATCAGGTAACCTCATACAAACAATTGCACAATTCATCGGTTTAAGTTTTTTATTACATGCGTTAGCTTGTTTTTGGTGGTTTTTCCAAGCAAGTGATGGGTTTGGTCAAGTGTTTGGTGGATTATATTATGGAATTGCTTTTGTTCTAGGTGGTTTATTTAACACAGTGGTAGTAATTTTAATGAAGAAGAAAATCAACTATAAATAATAGGTTCGTTAATCTAACGGGTGCTATAATCCAGAAGGAATACGGCACCTTTTTGTTGAATTCCTTATTAATCTCAAGGTGCACGTTAGTTTAGGAAGAATACTCCTGTTGTACGGAATATATATAGTCGGGTGGAGTATATATGAAAAAAAATTATGTATATGCCTTGATAATTTATTTTGGAGTAGGACTTTTTGGTGATCTACTCACTTTTCTTTTAAATTATCCGAGAAGTTTAGTCATTATACTTAACTTTACGCTTTCCCCCTTCTTATTATTAGTAACGTTATATTTATTGAAAGACGATTTAAAAGAAATAGTATTTGACAAGAGAAAATCAACGGTAAAACAATCCATACTTGCAATTATCAAATGGTTTTTTATAGCGATAGCTGGTTTTATAGTTATCGCTACAATAACGCCATTGTTTTACACATCTGAAGTATCAAATTCAACGAAAATAACACAAGCTATCCCTTTAGTGGTTATTCCATTTGTTTTTATAGGACCACTTTTAGAGGAGTTAATATTCAGAAGAATTATATTTACCTCTTTTATAAAGAAGTTCACTTTTTTATTAAGCATTCTCCTTACCTCTGTAATCTTCGCTGGATGGCATATGACCTTACAAGGTTTTCCTTTAATATTCTGGTTATCAATCGTTTTTTCTTACAGTTATTATCAAACTAACAGATTATCGGTTCCCATTACCCTTCATATCCTATGGAATCTATTTTCATCATGCGTGGCTTTAATTGGTGCTTATTTTTTTGAATAAGGGATGGCTAATAGGCATTGATGTTTAAAGATTACGCCCTTATTTGTTGAAGTCCTTATTGAACAAACGTGGCAGGTTAGCTCAGTAAGAAATCATAAATAGACCTTGATGAGGGCAGACTTACATCGAGGTGTATTTATGAAAAGACAACTAGGAATATTACTCGTTTTTTGCTTTATGGTCCTTGCGGCACACAATCTTACTAGAGCCTTTGAAGTACCCCTAAAAGAAAGAGAGCTCAAATATAACCATAACAGTATCACTATTTCCGCAATTAAAAAGCACGTTGATTTTAATGTCCTTGTCCCTAAAAATGTACCATACGATTGGACATTAGAAGTCAAAACTTACCCTATGGAAGCAAAGACCAATTTCACCAGTTTCAGTTTGCATTATATGGATAAAAACGATGAAAAAATGATGGTTAGCATTACTCAAAAGAAAAATTTAATGAAACAAAAGGAAGAGAATAAACCCAATGCCAAGACAATAACGATAAATGGGCATTTAGGCAATTTAACTAAATGGGGAAATGACGGTGAAGTTGACAGTAAAGGAGAAATTGTTACTGGCGGATTACTTCAGTGGACACAAGAAGGAACTTATATTGAAATTGATAGTTCAAGAATACCAATGGAGAAGATGCTGGAAATCGCACGCTCTATGAAGTAATTATTAAATAAAACCATACGCGTTAGTCCCAAGCAGGACTAACGCCCTTTTTTGTGGAATTCCTTATTGAGCAAACGGGGCAGATTAGCTTAATAAGGAAGCATAAAATGTACAGAATAAGTAGTAAAAGTTATATGAGGGGTATCTGGATGAATAAAAACTACTTATTCGCATATTATTTTGTTTTATTTTTCGTTATTGTATTTTCACTTAGTTCCTCCAGTCAAGTAGCAGGAGCAAAGAATAATACCAATCAACAGGTTCCTTTTTTGGAAAAATTAAGAATGCATTCATTAAAGCATTATGAGGTTCAAGACATTAAGATTGAAAATAATGCTGGGCAAATGCGGGTATTCAGTATCAACGATGGTTTTCAAGAGCGGGTACTTAGAAAAGTAATATACTGGCTTAATAATTCTAGCCGAGTAAATGGAACAAAAGAGGGATTATTAGAAAATCCATCCAACAAATTGACTTTGGAAATGAGAAACAATGAAGTAATCACTATTGAACCCGCATATACGTGTGTAGATGATAATAAACGCAAAATCTGCACTGCTAAAGACGGGGAATTAATTGTTTCGGCAAAAACTCAAAAAATACGATTAAAGTCTCAACCTCTATATGATTGGCTCGCAGTAGGGTGGAGAAAAGAACTCGATGGACCTACTAAAGAAGAATTGCTTGAAGAAGCATTGTTTACACGCTATTTATATTCCTTGGGTCCATCCTATTCGGATTTTTTTATGTGTCCAAAAATTATAATTAAACCCATTGATGGGGATCCAAGAAGACATATCATTTTTGCCAGTGCTTTGAACTATTCAGGACATCACGGTGGAGATTTTGATCGACTTACCTTTTCGGTAAGGGATTCAAACCTAACTGGATTGCAAGTGACAAGCGTAAAAATAGAGAAAAATATTCAGCAAGAAGTAATCCAAAAACAATGCCAGATGTTTGATTAAATATAGTTTAGACGGAGAAGACGTTCCTTTTAGAGAAGAGACGTTTCTCTTTTTTTATATAGACAAATAAAAACCTAAATAGATTGTGAAGAAATGTTCTTAAACATACGGGTGCTTTGACCAAGAAGGATTAAATCACCTTTTGTTGAATTCCTTATTGAACAAACGGGGCAGGAATGTTCAAGAAAACCATTAAATATATAAGAAAACGAGACTACCTGAAAAGAGATGGTGATTGGATTGCAATGGAGTAAGACGAAATCTACATTAGAAAGTTTTTTATGTGACAAATTAAAAGGA
>NZ_JAVFKJ010000015.1:0-127818 GCF_032667185.1 Neobacillus sp. YIM B06451
AATTTTTGCTTTCTTATTAGTGTCTACTTGACAGGGGTCACTTCATCATGCGGTCTCCTGCTTTATGTTTAAACCTCAAACTCGCTCATCAATGCATGGGTATTGCCTTCTGTATCCCTAAAAAACGCCATCCACGTTTCCGTTTGGCCCATTTTGGCGATAAGGTGCGGTTCGTCAATGAATTCTACACCCTTGCCTTTTAATGCATCGTAGGATTCATTAATATTTTCGACCGTAAAGTAGACAACCGAGCCTGGATGAGCAAATTCTTCGTTCTCCGGAGGGCTAAGGAAGAGGCGAAGGCCTCCGCAATCAAAGAATGCCAGATTGCCTGCCGTAAATAAAAGTGTCAGGCCAAGCTTTTCTTTATAAAACTGGACCGCCCGCTCCATATCCTTGATTGGCACCCCGATTTGACCCACTTTTTGAATTGTAGTTGTTCCCATTATTAATTTCTCCCTTCAAGTACTTTTCAATTTTAAGAATAAGCGATTATTGGGATTAGTTCTTATCCAAAATCACCTTTTTACGGAACTGTAGTGGGGAGTGCCCCGTGTGCACCCTGAACATTTTACTGAATGAAACCGGGTTGGTAAAGCCTAGTTCAAATGTGATATCCGTGATGGAAAGGCCGGGATTTTTTAAAAGCCGCTTTGCTTTTTCCACCCTGAGTTCGGATATGTGCTGATAAGGAGTTTTGCCAAAGAGTTGTATGTATGTTCTTAAAAGATGGTTGGCAGACATGCAGGAGATACGGGCAATATCATCCAGACTGATCGCCGTATCAAAAAACGATCGTATGTATTCATGGGCGATGCTGATTCTTCGGTACAATTCCTCCCGGGTCGAGCTGCGGACCGCATTAAGTGACTCGATCTCCTTGAGAGTTTCCAGCTGGCTAAAAAGAAGAGATTGCATTAACCCGTGGAATTGCTCCTCATAACCTAGGGGATCTTCTTTTAAAATGGTCAGGTTTTCTTTAAAGGCGGATAACCGGGTGGAAAGGCTGGTTGTCGAGGGATATGTTTTCTCAAAAAAGCCGATCGAATCTGAATCCTTAAAAGGATCGGTTAAAAGCGCATTTGAGGAGGTGGACATTGCCCGCAATACCTCTCCCGCGAATCCATCCCCGAAGAAAATGCAGAAGGATTCCACTTCTTCCCTTTGGTCAATCGAAATGGTGTACTCGCCTTCATTCAAGAGCAAGTACCTGTTTGCCTCCACGGCGAAGAAACCTTTATTTGTCTTGTATAGCGCCTTTCCGTTGGAAAAGGTCTTGATGGAAAGCTGCCCGGCGCCCTCCCAATGATATTGATTGCTTTTCGCATGTAAAACAAAGTTTGTTGAATGTTCTTTAGCCATGGCATCGACTCCGGGAGTTGGAATTTTCAGATAACAATAGTATACCATGAGGGGTGGCCAAGCGAGTATGATTTAGAGGAAGTAACTAGTTACATACATATGCTAATAGGGCAATCTATCTGGATGAAGACAGTTTTGGATGCGAAAACCGGATTAAAGTGTCTTCATACCCCGTGATACTCCATTTTCATTGAAAAACCAATAAAAGAGGGTCCGCACACTGTGCAAACCCTAAATCATTCACCATTCCTGCGGTTCATAATCCAATTCCGCAAAAAGGCGCGTTTTCTCTTTCTTTGTTAGGTCCCGCCATTGTCCGACAGGGAGGTTCCCTAATTCAATATTCATAATCCGGATGCGCTGCAGCCGGTATACTTCGTAGCCAAGTGCCTCGCACATACGGCGGATTTGGCGGTTTAGCCCCTGGGTGAGAATGATTTTAAAATCAAATTTTGATAGCTGTTCCACTTTGCATGGTAGAGTTTTCGTACCGAGGATTCTGACCCCTTCGGACATGTTTTTTAGAAACTCTGGGGTAATGGGTCTGTCGACGGAAACAATGTACTCCTTCTCATGCCTATTTTCCGATCGCAAAATTTCATTGACGATATCGCCATCGTTCGTCATGAGGATAAGCCCTTCTGAATCCTTATCAAGCCGGCCAATGTTGAAAATTCGCAGCGGGTGGTTGACCAGGTCGACGATATTGCCTTTCACATTCTTTTCGGTTGTGCTCGTGATGCCTACTGGCTTATTTAATGCAATATAAACATGATTCCTGGCAACCCGGATTTGTTCGCCGTTCACCCGGACATCGTCGCCCGGATTAACCTGGCTGCCGATTTTGGCGATTTTTCCGTTTATGGTCACTCTGCCATCCGCAATGAGTTTATCAGCGCCGCGCCTCGACGTTTTACCCGAGTCGCTAATGAATTTATTGAGCCGCAAGATGATACCATCCTTTTGAATGAAATAGTTCGCTTCTTATAAAATACAATGAACCAACTGGAAACGCAAAATTCAGTGTAAATTTAACCTTTCTTTCTCTTTAACCTGCAGCCCTTACAAATAAACTTGTGTTGAAGGATTGCCCTAAAGTCTTGTAGGTAAAGTGAGGTCCTTGCAACCTGGAACATGCCTTTTAAGGCAGCCCTCCCCATGAATAGCTGAACTGGCTTAGTAATGTAATTAAATTGCATAACTTGAAAGGACCAATAATATTAATCTAGTAGGCGAATGGCTTATATTTTGTTAATTGAAGGGGTGGTGTTAATTGAAGTTCCTGCAATCGAAGGCGTGGATTTTGTTGCTCCTCATTCAGTTATTAATGTTAATTATAAGTCTTTCAGGCGAAAATGGACCAGTTGGCGAAGGTTCGGTTTTACATGCCTATTTGTCCAACGACCAGTCGGAAACCGGTATTGAATTAAAGCTGCGTGGATCATTGGTTCTTGGTATGTCATTATTTGGTTTTGCGATTTTATTAAATGCCTTTCGGAAAGGGCTTCGTTGGTCTTGGTACGTTTGCTGGGTATATCCGTTATTCTTTGTCCTCCATATAATTGGGTTTGGAACTTTCATGCCTGACATTATCTTTTTGCTCATTTCATTGGCAGCGCTATTGTTGCCATATAAATTATTTTTTAAATGAAAGAAAGTTTTAAGGCAACCTCATCCATATGTTGGGGTTGCCTCTTTTTATAAAAATTATTCGGTGATGTTACTTCACATGGCCAATCGGATTTCCACGCATTCCGATGCATAGCAGGAACATAAGGATGCTGCAGCAGACAAACAGGCTGGAGACATTCCAAACCTCCGCCCATATCCCTGAAATGAATAACCCTAGTGGCAATGCCAGTTTCATGAGCATGGATGAAGTCCCCGCAACCCTACCCAGAAGGTGGTTCGGCGTAAATTCCTGTCGGAAGCTCAAGTAGTTGACATTGATGACGATGACAGCGAATGTCCTTATGAACTGCGAAATCCCGACAAGCCACCATGTAGTGGCAAAATTGAGGATCAGTGTCCCCGCAAGAACGAAATACATTGCATAAAGAAAAAGCTGCCCCCTTCGGAACCGTTTCTTCAAATGAGGCATAACGAGGGCACCCAAAAGACCGCCAACGGCTCCGATGCTCAGCATGAAGCCTACCTGTTCTTCCGTCGCATGCAAAAGGTCGACAGCATAAAACACGACAATGTTTCCAAGTCCATTAATGAAGTTTAACAATAGGATAATAATGGTCGGCGCCAGCAAAAGCTTATTTTGGATAAGCTCGTCCCAGCCTTCCTTCATTTCGCCACGAATCGAAGCCTTCCCTTTCTGATTTACCGGAATGGCGGTTTTCGGGATAGCTGTAAGCTGGACGAGAATAAGGGAGATCAATAATAAAACCAAATAGACGATGAAATTGGCTTCATAGGAAAGCCAGGCGATCATCATTCCGGCGATTCCAGGGCCAATCATGTTCATTAATGTGTTCGCGAATGAGAAATGGGAATTCGCTTCTGTCAGCTGCTCTTTTCCGAAGATTTGCGGAAATGCGGAATGCTGGGCATTGCCGAAAGCATATCCGGCTGTCGATATAATGAAACCTATCAGGTACATATGCCAGATTTGCAGTTGATCCGATACGAGCAGGAGCACAAGGGCAAGCATGCAGCAAACCTGGACGAGTGTCGTGGAGAACATAACCCCTTTCCGGCTGTAACGGTCAACAAGAACGCCAATGATCATTCCGAACACAATGTTAGGGATGAACTCGATTGCCCGCATTGTCGACATCGCGCTTGCCGATTGAGTCAGCTTGTAAATCAGCAAGGGCAAGGCGACATAATAAAATTGGAAGCCAAACGACCAAATAAGGCCGCTTGTCCAAAGTAGAAGAAAGTTTCGCTGCTTCCAAAGCGAAGGCTTTGGCTGTGGTTCTATTTCCGATTGAAAGGCGATTTCCATGAGAAGTGTATCCCCCTATGTTTTCTATATATTCATAGTGTTATATTCTCGAAAAATGGAAATATCCCTTTTTTAGAAAAAAAACCAGGGGGTTGTGAAACGGGAAAACCCCATTTCACCAGGCGCGAGGCAGGCCGCGCCGCCGAAATGGGGCTAGGAGAATTATTTGCTTACTGTAGCATCCCTCTTTTTCAAAGGGGTTTCGGAACCGGTTCTTAACCAGATAGCCGCAGGTACGAGCATAAGAGAGAGGATGCCGCCTGCGATTGAGAGAATATTGTAGCCTAATTGTGACGCAGCCAAACCGGCTCCTGCACCGGCCAGGGCTCCAGCAAGCGAAATTAAGACATCAACAGATCCTTGTGTTTTCGCTCGGGTATGGGAGTGTGTTGCATCAACGATGAGAGCAGTGCCACTAACCAAGCCGAAATTCCACCCGAGTCCGAGCAAAGCCAAGGCTGTTGTAAGCAGGAACATCGATTCGGGAGGGGCAAAGGCCGCAAGAAGCCCCGCTCCGAGCAAAGTAACGCCGGATGCAATGGCAATCGCACTGCGGCCGGCCTTATCGACGAGCTTGCCGGTAAAAAGGGACGGGAGATACATGAAGCCCGCATGTATGCTGATTAACAGCCCGACATTCCCGAGTCCATGCCCATGATGACCCATGTGGACAGGGGTGATAGCCATGATTCCGACCATGACGCTATGGCTGATAACCATAACGGCTGTCCCGACAAATAGCCCTTTTTTGCTTTGCTGCCTGGCAGAGGTGGCGCTGCTCTGGGTAGTTGCTTCGCTTTTTAGCGGTTCCATCGTTTTTGCCAAGAGGAGCGGATCGGGGCGAAGGAATATGAATAACACAAGCCCCGCAAGCGTAAAGGCGGCCGCCGAGAGGATGAATGGTCCTGCCAAAGGTGGAATGCCGGCCAGTTTGGCAATCCCGCTCATAGTCTGGATAAGGTTCGGCCCGGCAATCACTCCGAAGGTCGTTGAAACCATGACGGTGCTGACGGCTGTCGCACGTTGATTCGAGTTGGCTAGGTCTGTGCCAGCATAACGGGACAATAGATTGGTAGCAAAACCTGAGCCGTAAATAACCAGTGAAAGAAATAACAGGAGAATGCTGTTGGTCACAGCAGCCGCTACTACCCCTGCAGCGCCAAGGCCGCCGGCGATGAATCCCGCTGAAAGCCCAAGCCGGCGCCCATACCGCTGTGAGAGCCTTCCAACCAGAAACGCAGCACCTGCAGAGCCAAGGGTAAACAGGGCGGAAGGGATACCTGCGTAACGATCGGTGCCTAGCATATCCTGGGCAAGCAGGGCACCAACCGCAATGCCCGCGGCAAGCCCCGCACCGCCAAAGATTTGCGAGATAACGACAACCAGCAAGGTTCTCTTATAAAGCCGCTGTTGTTTTTCCGGTGAATCAAGATATGTATTCTTCAGTGCTGATTGGGTTTCTGCAGTATTGGGTTGTTTGGAAGTGGTCAGCATTTTTATCAGCCTTTCCGGAAAACGAATTCAGGCAATTATCCATTTCCGCCTTTTTGGAATTTTTTTAGGTAAAAAATCAATCTTAATTATAAAATTATAATATACATCCTGGTTAGCTGCTTATCTATTTAGGAAAGGAGCTGAAGGTATGAAGTGGGGGAAAATTTTAATCCATTGCATTGTCTTTTTGTCGATATTCCTGGCTGCGGCGATTTTTGTGAACCCGCTGACGGACGGAATAGGGAATGGTACAATCAGAATTCTTGTGAAGGAAAGTTTTCGGCTGTTGATGACTGTTTTATTGTTTTGGCTGTATACGAAGAAGGTGCTGAAAAAACCGAACGCCGGCTTTGGTATCAAATGGCCATTTAAGACGGACAAAGAATGGATTTTGATTGGGCTTGGAATGCCTTTTTTAGTAATCGTATTTTATTTCCTTATGCATTATTCTGTTTTTCAAATTCACGGGGAACTTTCTATCAAAACTGTTTTGACGTTGCTGGTTGGTTCGTTTATAGTTTCATGCTCGGCAGGCATCATAGAAGAAATGCTGTTCAGGGGCTATTTATTCAAACTGATAGAAGGGAAATGGGGAGCACTGGCAGCCATAGCGGCAACCTCGTTTTTGTTCGGGGCCCTTCATCTCCTAACAGCTGGCAGCCTGCAGTTGCTCGATGCATTGGTGATTTTGGCCGCTGGCACACTTGCAGGGGTTCTGTTTTCGTTAATTATGCATAAGACAGGAAACCTATGGAATGCAGCCGCGGTGCATATCCTATGGAATTTCGTTTTTAATCCAAGAATTGTAGGCTTTACCAAGGAAGCGAATGAAACTGGAGTGTCTCTCATCAATGCCCGTTTTGAAACGGACCATATATGGGTCACAGGCGGCGCATTCGGGATTGAAGCGGGCATCCCGTCAATGATTCTTTATAGTGCGGTCATATGGTGGCTTGTTATTCGAAAGCCTGGCTCTGATATAAAAGTAAAAAGCAGCTTAAATTAACGAAGGCTGCCCCTTGGTGTAGGATATATGGAGTATTCGGAGGGTTTTGTAAAACTCCAATTTCGTAAGGGTGGTAAACGTCTTTAACATGTCATAAATACACCTGTTCTTCCTCTTTTGTTAAAATGGTAATTTACTAATACTGATTCTTTCTATAAAGTGAATGTGTACAAACTTACGAAACAGGAAGTGACAGGATGGGGAAGGCATACGGGGAACAAATGAAGCAAAACAAGGCAAACGCCTTTTTAAAAGGGCTTGCGATTACACTTTTGATAGCGCTCGGGGCAAGGTTTTTATCAGGATTTCCGTTCCTGTCGATAATGGGCCAGCTTGTGATTGCGATTCTCCTGGGAATGGCATGGAGGGCCGCATTTGGATTCAAGGAAGAATTGAAGCCTGGAATAACCTTCACGAACAAAAAATTGCTCAGATTGGGAATTATTTTACTCGGAATGAGGCTGAACCTTGCGGACATTTACAATGCAGGGGGAAAGGTATTTCTTTTGGCTTCGCTGAACATTGTTTTCGCCCTGCTTGTGGTGTATGGTTTATGCCGGTGGTTTGGGGTTGAAAAAAAACTTGGCATCCTTACGGCGTGTGGAACGGCGATTTGTGGCGCGGCCGCGATTGTAGCCATTTCACCCCAAGTAAAGGCAAAAGAAGAAGAGACCGCTGTTGCGGCTGCCACTATAGCCATTTTGGGCACGTTATTTACACTCGCGTATACATTTTTATATACGGTTTTGAACTTGACCCCGTCAGGATATGGGGTATTTGCCGGTGGGACATTGCATGAAATCGCCCATGTCGTGGCCGCCGCGGCTGCGGGTGGAGAGGAAGCGGTTGACTTGGCGGTAATCGTAAAATTAACACGTGTCGCACTGCTGGTTCCAGTTGCACTGGCGATAGGCTTTTTCATGCAGCGAAGCGAAAAGGAAGGCGGTAAAAAAGCGATTTCGATGTCAATCATTCCGTGGTTCATCCTGGGATTCCTGGCCATGAGCGGCTTTAATACGCTAGGAATTGTGTCGGAAACCGTTGCAGGATATATCGTAACCGCGGCTTACTTGCTCATCGCGATGGCAATGGCTGCGTTAGGGATGAATGTCGAAATAAAGACATTCCGGAAACTAGGTATGAAGGCTTTTGCGGCTGGGCTTGTCGGCTCGGTACTTTTAGCGGTTTTTGGGTATTTGCTCGTACATTTTTTTCATTTGAATTAAGAAGGGACAAGCCAGGGGTTCTGGCTTGTTTTTTTTTCATGGCAGGCATGCGAAACGGTCAAACTTCCTGCTACTATTCGGCCAACCAGTACTGTTTTTCGTTAAGCCACGCGGACAGGTATACCTACTAACAACAGAAAGGGCTTTGGCATATAGTATTCCAAACCAAATTGTCTTTTAGGATGTGAGCCATTGAGAAATATAGCGATTGTCCACCGCATGAAAACGAATATTATTGCGCAAAACGGCAACATCAACATTGGTTCTACGTTACAAAACAGCCATACTTCCAATTTTAAAATTGCGGGGGCTTCCTTGTCTTTTGGGGATTTTTCTAAGGTTATTGAATATGGGAACAAGACAAAAGCAATCGACATCAATACGGGGCAATCAGGCGGAGAAGACGGGTGAACCTTCTTTTAACCAATTGAAGAACCTGGGCATATATATAACCAACGCCATGTTGGGAGGAGAGAGTATGCCCACGAATATCAATATTTACAGCATAAAAATAAACAACATATCCAATAATGGCTCCCTGAACATTGGAGACGCCCTTCATAACTCCCCTACAGCCAATACGAAATCACAAGGAACCAACTCCTCTTATGGTGATATTTCCCCAACAACATCAGGTATGGAAAATGTATTCATCGATCCGGATGTAAACGATCAAGGGGATGTTGCAAACCCAGCAAATGTGAATGCCAATCAGTATTGATGCGGTATTTTGAAAGGAGTACAAAATGCCTTATTTCATAAATATATTCAGCATGAAAACGAACGGAATTACAACCAACGGAAACCTAGATGTGGGAGCAGTTATTCACAATAGCCATACGGCGAATTCCAAGTATGTAGGTGCAAACATTTCATTGGGTGACTTGTCGCCGACTACATCATTTATGGGGGCTAACAACATTGATACTGATATAAGTGATCAAGATCAAATCGCCAATCCATCGCTCCCAATGACCAATCAATTTTAAAGGAGGGCTGTTATGCTGCCTTTTCCATTTTTCAAAGGCGGGATGCCAAAGTGGCTGAATCAGTCATTCCTCAATAATGACATTACAAAATTCGTGGAGGAGATGGTGGAAAAGTCCATTGCCACCTCCATGAAACATGTTGAAATGGCGGATATCCTGCATGCCGAGCGGGGAGAGGCAATGCAGGTAAATCCAGTAGATTCGTTCCAGGTCACCACGTTTGAAAGCCATGATCATGTTTACGTAAGAATGTATATCAAGAATGGTGAGCAGCTTTCGAATTTAAAAATCTACCATAATACCAATCAATTGATTATTGAAGGGCTGCCTACCCCGGAATCGAGGCATGTCCTTACATTGCCATCGATGGTAAAAATGAAGGATTCGGTTTCCGAATACCGGGATAACTATCTGCAGATCAAAATGAGAAAGAGGATGGACCCGCAATTTACTGAAGTCGCAGTCCCGCCCATGGAGTAATTTTTTCCAGGTGGACATTCTTTTTTTAAAAGAAGGGGGACATACGAATGGAAATGGATAAAATCAAACAATGGATAGAAATGACCCAGCAGTATCAAAACGGGCGGTTTTGGGAGATGGTGTTTGAAGACAATCCCCCGGGGGATACCTTGGAAGACCAGCCTGTACGCCCAAAAAAGGCAAAACAAAAACAAGGAAGTTACCCGAATACGGATATTTTCCTGACGGATAGGGATGTTATTCTGTTGCTGGAAATCCCGGGGGCAATAAGGGAAGACATTGCATTATCTGTTTCCGGCAGCAGGCTTACAATAAAAGGGGTTCTCCAGGCGCCGATGATTAATGGGGTCACCGTGCAAACTGAACGGAAATACGGAGAGTTCCAAAGGATTATTGACCTTCCAGAGCCCGCCGAAAGTAAGGACATCCATGCAAGGTTCGAAAATGGTCTCCTGATTATTACGTATCCAAGAAGGTATGTAAGGGAAGAAACCATCTTGATCCGTTGATTTTATAAAGTTGGGTGGGGGCCAGGTTATGCCTTTTAAAAAATCGGAACAGGAAAGAAAGACGGAAGGTACCGACCATCTTGAAAAAAAGCTGTTCATTTACATCCAAAAAACAGTCAATGCAGAAATGGCCCCAATCTATCAAATGTTGAATCAGTTTGCTCGGCACATTTCGAAACTTGAGAGCCGTGTTTCTGATTTGGAAAAAATGTACGCCGAATGTGCAGCGATCCGTGAACGGTATCTGGAGGATTCCGCTTGCTGCGGCAATGGAAATTCGGGGGGCGCGCCTCCAGTTATTTTTCAAGAAATTAAGGTTGATAAACTGTTCATTGAAAAATTTGACCAGGCAAACAACCTTGGGACTATCGGCATTAAAGAGCTAAGCGGCCATCTGAACATCGGAACCACATACGAAAAGGCAGGCCTTGAAGAAGCAGGAGCGGAAACGAAGGGCGAGTTTGAGGAATTCAAGGAAAAGTATAAGAAAAAGATGGGGGAAATGGAGGAAAATGGGAACAAGGATGGTTCCTGATGAATGCTGATGAAGGTGCATCAGCATTTTGTTTTTTGTAAGTGGAAGCAACGGGCTTAAAACCAAAAAGGCTATTTCCCCCGGTTCATTAGAGCCGGGTTATTTTTTTGACACATATTCTTTTGAAGAAGGATGTCCGGCGGCAATTTATGAACAAAGCGGTGTTTAATTTTTAAAAATTGTTTAAATTGTCGGCTGTTGTGATATTGAATTCATAAGTACCAAAATAGGGGGGAATAAAATGTCGGAAAATCGCAAAATTGCGGAAGACCTGATCGAAGCCGTCGGCGGCAGGGAAAACATCCATTCGGTTGCCCATTGTGCAACCCGCCTGCGCATTATGGTGAACGACAAGGAAAAAATTGATCAGGAAAGAGTCGAGGAGATTGATAAAGTAAAGGGGGCTTTTTTTAACTCAGGCCAGTACCAGGTAATTTTTGGTACAGGGACAGTCAACCGCATTTATGATGAAGTATCCCAGTTTGGGCTGGAAACAAAATCGGCTTCCGATCAGAAGAAGGAAGCAATCCAGTCGGGGTCCAAGTTCCAACGGGCAATCCGGACATTCGGTGATGTGTTTGTGCCGATTATTCCTGTCCTTGTGGCCACTGGGTTGTTTATGGGGGTCCGGGGCCTCGTCATGCAGGAAGAAATTCTCGCGCTCTTTGGGATAACGCCCGACCATGTACCGCAAAATTTCCTATTATTTACGCAAATCTTGACTGATACGGCCTTTATTTTCCTTCCAGCACTTGTGGCATGGTCGACATTCAGGGTATTTGGCGGGACGCCGATTATTGGGCTTGTGTTAGGTTTGATGCTTGTCAGCCCGTCATTGCCAAATGCGTGGGGGGTAGCCGGCGGTGACGTTGAGCCGCTCCAATTCTTTGGATTTATCCCTGTTGTTGGGTATCAGGGGTCGGTTTTGCCTGCTTTCATCGCGGGGATTATCGGGGCAAAGCTGGAAAGGGCGGTAAGGAAGCGTGTTCCTGAAGCACTTGATCTTATTGTTACTCCATTCATCACCCTTCTCGTAATGATTTCGCTTTCATTGCTCGTTATCGGACCGGTTTTCCACACCGTTGAACAAGGTATTTTATCAGTGGCAACAGATGTCCTTTCCTGGCCGTTTGGAATTAGTGGCCTGCTGATAGGAGGCCTTAACCAGATTATTGTCATTACCGGGGTTCATCATGTTTTCAATATGCTTGAAATCCAGTTGCTTGCCAACTATAACAGCAATCCATATAACGCAATCGTCACTTGCTCGGTTGCGGCACAGGGTGGCGCTGCCCTTGCGGTTGGCCTCAAGACCAAAGCGGCAAAATTGAAAGCACTGGCTTACCCATCCTCGTTGTCGGCTTTATTGGGAATCACTGAGCCGGCGATTTTCGGGGTTAATCTCCGTTACGGCAAGCCGTTTATCATGGGGCTCATTGGCGGCGCGGCCGGGGGATTTTTGGCGTCAATCCTTGGCTTGAAAGGTACGGGAATGGCGGTTACGGTTATCCCGGGGGCGCTCCTCTATTTAAATGGGCAAATCCTGCAGTACATCCTCGTCAACCTCGTGGCGATCGCGGTCGCTTTCGCGCTGACCTGGATGTTTGGATACTCGGATAAAGTTAAGAAGGAAATCGAACATCAGTAAGATACACAGGAGGCAGGGCGTTACTTGCCTCCTTTTTCTAAAAAGAAATGCCTTTTCATATTGAAGATGTAAACATCATAAGGAGGTTTGCTGATGACTGATAAGGAAGCTCTCCTCGTCCAAAAAGCGTATGAGGAAGTTGATAAATACAAAGAGCAGGTGGAAAAAGATCCGTACCGTCTTAATTACCACCTTATGCCTCCAGTGGGTTTGTTGAATGACCCGAACGGGCTTGTCCAGTACAAGGGTACCTACCATGTGTTTTACCAGTGGAACCCTTTTGACACGGCTCATGGGGCGAAATTCTGGGGACATTATTCAACAAGGAATATGATTAACTGGCGTGAAGAGCCGATTGCTCTCGCCCCGAGTGAGTGGTATGAGCGGAATGGCTGCTATTCCGGAAGTGCGGTTGAGTGGGAAGGAAAACTATATCTTTTTTATACCGGGAATGTCAAACTGGACGATGGGACGCGGGAGGCGTATCAATGTGTGGCGGTGTCCCGGGATGGCATCCATTTTGAAAAAAAGGGCCCGGTCATCAAACTCCCGGAGGGGTATACGGCCCATTTCCGGGATCCAAAAGTTTGGTGGAAAAACGGCCGCTGGTATATGGTCATCGGTGCCCAAACTGTGAATGGGAAAGGGGCTGTGGCCTTGTTTTCCTCGGATGACCTAATAAGTTGGAGGGAATCGGGAAAGATTGCGGGAGACGGGATGAATGGCCTGGCCGACTTCGGTTATATGTGGGAGTGCCCGGACTTAATCCGTCTGGAGGGGAAGGATGTTTTGCTTGTGTCGCCCCAAGGATTGGATCCAAGCGGCCATTTTTACAATAACTTGTTCCAATCGGGCTACTTTATCGGAACACTTGATTATGAATCGGCCCAATTCAGGCATGGCCCATTTACAGAGCTTGACCGTGGGTTTGATTTCTATGCGCCGCAAACATTTATTGACGATAAGGGGAGAACAATCCTTTACGCCTGGATGGGGATCACCGATGAGAATGAATCGTCCCACCCGACTCTAATCAATCGCTGGGTACATGCACTGACCATCCCTAGGGAGTTGAGCCTTCACGGCGATAAGGTTTATCAGCGGCCAATCTATGAGCTCTCTTTGCTGCGAAAAAATAGAGTGGAAATCGAGAATGTCGAACTGGCCGGAAAGGCAACTCAATTCAATGGGGTCATGGGAAAATCAGTGGAATTGCTGTTGGATAGCCTCAAAGTGAATAACGGAGGGTTCCGTATCCGGTTTAGAAGCGAAGCAGAACTGTTTTACGATTCCGATAAACGAGAGATTAGCCTCATAAGGAAAAATTTTAAAACAGGCGAACCGGAAAGAAGAACATGCGCGCTCTCGGACCTAACCCAGCTAAGGATTTACATGGATCATTCTTCATTGGAAATTTTCGTGAACGAAGGCGAAGAAGTATTTACAGCACGTTATTTCCCCAACATGGAAGACGAAACAATTTCCTTTTATGGAAAGGCTAGCTTCAGCCTTGTAAAGTGGGATTTGGACAAGCTGAAGATTCAACGGTACAAATCTTAAAGTTATGAACGGTGTTATAGCCCCGATTGACTTCCCATTTAAGGCTATATTATTATCCAAATGAATCCTCAAATGGAATCAGTATATAGGCTTTTAGGCGGAAATTAGGTTGACAGATTTGTCGGAATGTTATAGTCTAATTTGTATATAATTTAATAGAACCACCTCACTTTCACAGTGGGGTAGAGGCGCGGTATTTAACAGTCTTTAGTGGAGCCTGAGAAGCATCGAGACTAGGGAGAAGGAAATATCGCCGAAGTGGGCCATATACTCAGTATTGCCTGCTGGGCCTGCAATGAATAATTGCAGGACTGTCTCAATGAACTGCCCGGTTTATTGAGTTGTGCTATCTCATTGGGGTAAGAGAGGATTTGGGCGCAAACTATACATGTTGCGGCCTGAGTTTATCTCAGGCCGCTTTTTGGTGTATTAAATAATAAAATAAAGGGGGAAGTTTAAGGTGAAAAAGAAGGGAACGTTATTTCTGGCATTATTGCTTACCGCAATCCTCGTATTGGCCGGTTGCGGAGGTACAGACAGTTCAAAATCGGGTTCGAATGGCAAGGAAGAAAAGGATACTTTCAAAGTAGGGCTTGAGGCCGGCTACGCTCCTTTTAACTGGTCGCAAAAAGACGATTCAAATGGTGCTGTCAAAATTTCGGGATCATCTGAATATGCTGGCGGCTATGATGTGGAAATCGCCAAGAGAATCGCCGATGGACTCGGCAAAGAACTCGTTATTGTCAAAACAGAATGGGATGGCCTTGTACCGGCATTGACTTCCGGCAAAATCGACGCGATTATTGCAGGAATGTCACCAACGGAAGAACGTAAAGAAACAATCGACTTTTCGGACAACTACTATAAATCGAATCTTGTAATGGTTGTAAAAAAAGGAAGCAAGTATGAAGGAGCGAAATCAATTAACGATTTCAAAGGTGCGAAGGTAACTGCGCAGCTGAATACATTCCATTACTCCGTCATTGACCAAATTGAAGGCGTAAAGAAAGCAACAGCGATGGATAACTTCCCGGCAATGAGGGTCGCGCTTCAATCGGGCATCATAGATGGATACGTTTCTGAGCGTCCTGAAGCTGTGAGTGCTTCAGCCGCGAACGAAAACTTTGCGATGGTCGAATTCGAGGATGGTTTCAAAACATCCGAAGATGACACAGCGATTGCTGTCGGACTTAAAAAAGGAAGCGGCCTGAAGGACAAAATCAATGAAATCCTGAGCGGCATTTCCGAAGAAGACCAAACAAGCATCATGGATGAAGCAATCAAGAACCAGCCGGCGGCAGAATAGAGATAGATTTCGGTGGAAACCGGCTGTGTCTTGCATACAGCCGGTTTCATGATGAAATGGAGGAGGAGAAGCATGAGCATCGAATGGATTGTAAAGATCGTATCGGAAAACTGGGAGATGTTCCTGCGCGGAGCCGGCACAACGCTATGGATTGCGCTCGTTGGGACAATTGCCGGAGCAATTATCGGCTTGATTGCCGGCATCATCCGGACGATTCCTGTTCCTGAACGGGGACTGAAAAAGATTGTATTGGCAATCGTTAATTTTCTTTTATCGGCATATATTGAATTTTTCCGCGGTACGCCAATGATTGTCCAGGCAATGGTCATTTATTACGGCTCCGCATTAGCATTTGATATTAATATGAATGTCATGATGGCGGCACTTATTGTTGTATCGATTAATACCGGAGCTTATATGGCGGAAATTGTCCGCGGTGGAATTATATCAATCGACAAAGGCCAGTTCGAGGCTGCCCAGGCAATCGGGATGAACCATATCCAGACGATGGTCAACGTCGTCTTGCCGCAGGTTGTCCGCAACATTTTGCCGGCAACGGGGAACCAATTTGTCATCAATATTAAGGATACATCCGTCCTTAACGTTATCTCGGTATCTGAATTGTACTTCCTGACAAAATCGGTAGCGGGCAACAATTTCCGTTATTTCGAGTCATTCTTTGTAGCGTGTGTCCTTTATTTTGTCATGACATTTGCTGTAACGAAAATCCTTCGTTATTTTGAAAAGAAAATAGAAGGGCCGGATAGCTACACGGTTGTCGGCGAGGATATCCAGCCTGCGAGATAATAGCTGCAGAAAGGAGGAGAACGTATGGAAAAAGTTATTGATATCCAGCATTTAAATAAGTCCTTTGGAAACCATGAAGTGTTAAAGGACATTAACTTTTCGGTTAATAAAGGGGAAGTCGTGAGCATTATCGGTTCATCCGGGTCCGGCAAATCGACGCTCCTTCGCTGTGTAAACCTACTGGAAATGCCGAGCGGCGGCCAAATCATTTATAAAGGCGAGAACATTCTTGATGACAAGCATGACCTGTTCCTTTACAGGAGAAAGCTTGGCATGGTGTTCCAGCAATTCAATCTGTTCAACAACCACAACGTCCTTGGCAACTGCGTGGTCGGGCAAGTAAAGGTGCTTAAGCGCTCAAAGGAAGAAGCTGAAAAAGTCGCCCTGAACTATTTGAAAGTGGTCGGTATGGATAAATACATTAATGCCAAACCGCATCAATTGTCCGGCGGGCAAAAGCAGAGGGTAGCGATTGCAAGGGCCTTGTCAATGGAACCGGATGTCATGCTGTTCGACGAGCCAACTTCCGCGCTTGACCCTGAAATGGTTGGCGAGGTTCTCAAGGTTATGAAAGATCTTGCCGAATCAGGATTGACGATGCTGATTGTTACACACGAAATGGAATTTGCCCGTGAAGTTTCCGACCGGGTTGTCTTTATGGATAAAGGGGTTATCGCCGAGGAAGGAAGCCCTGAGCAAATCTTCAGCAATCCAACCCAGGAACGGACAAGGGAATTCCTGAAAAGGACATTAAAACAGTACTAAATCGACATCCTCGGGCCTTTTCTCCTATTATTCTAGAAAAAAATTCAAAAAATTTGGATAATAGTTGCAAATAGTTATAAAGTCCTTGTATAATTATGACATATACTAAAATAGACCCAGGGGCAACTTATCTGAAAAGATAAGAACGCAAAGCTAAAGGGGCTAAAGCAGGAGTACTGCCATGCCAGCCAGTTGCATTAAACAAGTCCCTCTTCTATTATTGGGTCTTTTTTGTTGGACTTTCTAAACAGTTGGAGGGAATGGGGATGTTGAAAAAAGTATTATCAATTTTTTTCACGGCTGTCCTGATTTTTGGATTGGGCTCACCGGCTTTCGCGAATGAAGAGAAAGATGTAGCCAAAGCGGTCAGTTTGATTGAAAAGACCAATAATGAAATTTACGAAAAGGTTGAAAAAGCAGTAGAAAAGGCAGACAAGCTGCAAGCCCAGTATCTTGAGGATATTAAAAAACTTCAAGAAGGCGACACTGGAACGCATGAAAAACTAACGCAAAAATACAATGAAAAATTAGATAAAATCATTTCGGATATTTATGAGGAAACGCTGAAAATGTCGGATAAAACGATTGCGAAGGCCGCGGAATACGGAGTAATTGCCGAATGCAGCTGGGTACTTGTCCGTTTTGCTGATAGAGAAGTGTGGATTGACCCAATCCGTATTGTAAAAATATATCCATAATACTAAATTTTATTGAATGAATTATTTGAATACTATATGATAGAAGTAACTTTACGAGTCTAATATTAAAGATAGACTCGTTTTTTTTGTACAATAGGGGGTGGTCTATTTGGCTTTTACTATTGGGAAAAAGGGAACTGCATTGGAGAAAGTTTCACTTGAAGCATTTGATATTAGCCTTCTTGCACGTGGGGATGGAACTGAATTCATGGTCTCCAATATAACAAAAAATAATATTCTCTATATTTACCCTAGCGACTCCCCAAATGTAACGGAGTTTATTTATATTTTGGACGGCCACCTAATCTGCGAACTAAATGGGGAAAAAATAGAACTTGGTCCAGGCGATTATTTTACCGCTACTAATTTAGAGGAACCCATTCATTTCTCGACTATAACAAATGTAGTGTATCTATGGGTTATAACTGAACCAACTTTTTATCAATTAAGTGAGAGTTTAAACAGCTTAAAGAGTATTGTTGAAGAGGTTGAACGAAAGGATAAGTATACAAGCAAACATAGCAATAGAGTTACTGAGTATGCAATGAAAATTGCCAAAAAGCTTATGTTCCCAAAAGACAAGCTCGAAAACTTATATATTGCTTCGATATTGCACGATATCGGAAAAATTAATATACCTACCGAAATTTTAAATAAACCCGATAGGTTATCGAGTGAGGAGTTTGCCTTTATTAAGAAGCACCCGGTTGATGGGGCGGAAATGGTGAAGGACCTCTACTATGAAGATACCCCCACTATAATCGAACAGCATCATGAAAGGCTGAATGGGAGCGGCTATCCCCATGGCCTAAAAGGGGATGATATCCTTTTGGAAGCACGAATCATCGCGGTGAGCGATTCATTTGATGCTATGACCGAGGATCGGGCCTACCGCAAAGCCTATGATATCCAATATGCTGTCAATGAGTTAATCAGCATGGCTGACACCCATTATGACAGGAAAGTCGTTGAGGCGTTTGTTGAGATTTTAAAAGAAGAAGGGCGCCTGGATAACGAAATGCTTAAGGTAAAATGAAAGGAATCAATCGATGGTGATTGATTCCTTTTTTATTTCAGCCAAAGTTTACAGATTAAAGGCTGTATTTCTGTGCCTCCCTAGTTAAAAGCAGTTGTTACTGTAGCAGAACGCCGTTAACATACAAACCGCCTGTTGTGGATACTTCCTCGACGGACGTTACAATATGTCCAGAGTTTCCAGGGTACACATCACCTACAGCAGGGATTTCCGGGTTTTCAATATCTGTTATTTTCATTTCCTTCAAAATAAATCCATTTACCTGTTTTTGATTACGGGCCATATAGTCAATGTCTGCCTTAATAGATTGAGTTTTTTTGTGGGTAACATAATGGGTTTTTTCTCCCCTTGTCCCTTCTCCTGTGGTCCAATATACTTCAACAGCATATACAGTCTCTTCCGCATAAGTAAACTCCAGTTCCTTAGCTATCTTCTGCATTTCTGCATTATTCAATCCCAGAGCGGTTTGAACATCGCCTTTCCCTACAAATCCCGTACCGGTTGCCGAATCGAACGTTACTGCCGCGAATGCGGAACCTGCGAGTACTCCAATTGCCAAAGCCCCTGCTACCAAACCTGATAAAATTTTCTTCATTCTCTTCATCTCCCCTTAGAGTTTAGGTTTGTTTCTAAAGGGCCGGTTACACTATTGGCTCCATATAGCCCAAGTGTCCATGTAAAGGCTATACTTCAACGCTTCCCCTGAGTCGTCCCGATACTATGTACGGAACAAGCAAAAGAAAGATGAGCGGTATTTTCGTTTGCTGAATTCTATATACCGAACATCTTTTATAAGGTTATTATAAATTAAACAATAGTTTAAAACCCAGAATTTCCGGTCGACAATCCCTCCGAAAATCTCGACATGTTTATGGTTAAAACGGGGAAAACTGGACCGCCATGGTTCTTAAAAAAGGACAAAAAAAGAGCACTAACAAGGTTAGCGCTGGCAATGGATCGTGTATACCTAGGAGGAAGAATGTAAAACAAGGGCAACCGCTGCCCTTATTCATTCAAAGTATATAGTAAACGGGAGTTGAAATATACCTTTTTTAATAGACAAATTACGTCAAAAATCGTGGGTATGTAGAAAAATAATGATTAAAAAAACTGTTTTTTTCAAGTAAAATGGAAGGAAGTAGGAAAACTATTACTAGGAAAACAGGTGAACCACCATGAGAAGCGTTATCGGGAAACATGTCAGTCTTGTTTTTCTTATACCCGCGCTGCTTTTAACAAATGCTTTCATAACGATTCCCGCCGAGCTTGAGTGGGACATTTTATTATTTCTCTGTATTATGGTCGTGTTTGATCAGGTTAATTTAAAGGTTTTTTCCGGTTTTGGGTACTCCTTTTTCAATGTCATTTTGTCGCTGATTGTATTTGATCGGTTTTCGATCGTATATGGATTTATTTATCTCCTGGTTGATAGCATAATGTCCATCCTTCTTAAGAAAAGGGGCCGGCTGCAGTCAATCTTATCATTATTGTCGATCTATACCATTATAATCATAGTCTGCAACGAATTGTATAATGGCTATTCCGATATGGATTACCAGGCCCGATATTTAACGTCTTTATTTATGCTATTCCTAAGTGTCCTGCTGAAATATGTATATGTCTATCTTGAAACCGGGGCTGCAACTACAAAGCTTTTCCTGGATCGGTTTGGGCCAATGTTGTTTGAGGTGGGGATAGTTTTCCCAATTCTTGCATTCTATGACCATCTCGAAATTAATCTCGTACTCATTCTTTTCCTATCTTATTACACATTCATTGGGTTCCTGCATAAGAAATTTATCGGAATCAACCAGGCTCATATTGACATAATAACGGAAAAATTTTCAAAAAAATATAAAGTTGAGTTCTACTTTATGGATTTAGGGGAAATAAAAGGCATATGTTACTTCGAGAAAAAAATGATCGCCATCGATGAGAAATTGGATTACCCAGAGCAACTTCAAACGATTATACATGAGTTGCTCCACTTCCATATGAGAAGATTCAACTTTCCAATAAAGACAGAAGAAATGATTATAACTTTTTTCGAGGCGACCATCAGCTGGTACTGTATAGTAACGCTTAAACATAGAATCGAAATCGAATAGGGGAGAGGGAGAGACAAATATGTCTACGCCATTAGGACAGGAACTAAGGAGATTACGACTTGAAAAAAACCTGAGGCTTGAAGATGTTGCCAATGGGACGGGGATCACGCTGCAGTATATTAGCATGTTGGAAAAAGGTGACCGGAAATCTGTTTCTTTCGAAATCATGGCGGATATTTCGAGATTCTATGGGGTGCCTCTTGATTATTTCGCGGCATTCATTAAAGAGGAACAGACCCAGCCACTCTCCGATGTTGAAATTATGCTCTGGCAATCGATTAACGAGAAGGTACGCGATGAAATTTACTACAAGAAAGGGAAATCGCTCAAAGCTATCTTTTCAAAGCTGTTTAATTAAGAGATAAATAGTGGGCGGATAATAAAAGCGCCAGCCCGGGATTTGATGGGCTGGCGTTTTTGGTTACAGTGGAAGATCTCTTTTTTTAAAAGCATATATACCCGCAAAAAAGGCAAGCGCTCCAATTGCGGCAAGAAGCGCCAATGATGGTCCGAGCTTTGCGGTGCCGCTTACAATATCGGAAGGGGCGTACAAAGAATAAATGGTCATGTTCCGGAGCCAGTCGATCTTTTCGCTAATTTTGCCAACCAGGTCAAGGCTGAAAAAGCCTATTGCAATCGCTCCGGAAATCCCCAATGATTTCTTTTCATCATTTGAGAGAGAAGATATTAAAAAGGAGATACCGCCAACTGCAAAGAAAAGAAGAAAGGCCCCGATATTTAGCTGTAGGAAGCGGGCGGTATGGAAGGCGCTGGCATCCTCAATGAATAGATAAAAGCCCGTGAACCCTGAAATGGTGGTAAGGGCCATGATTAGCACAATCCCTGTTATGAGGACAAGTGCTTGGGTAAACGCGATTTTCCCCCTTGTAGTCGGGGTGGCGAGAAGGTAGGCCATTGACCCGTGATCGACGAGTTTGGCGACCAGCTGTGTAGGCAGCATGACACAGAAGATTGTGACAATCAAAGGTAATAGGACCCCGTAATATTCACCGGAGATATACGATTCGAAGCTGCCGAATCCGCTCTCGAAGCCGAAAGCCTTTGTAAGACCGGCAGGCATGGATTTGACAAGCTCATCGAAGGTTTTCGTATTTTCGGCAATGCTAGGATAAACCCAAACCATTAAAATCATATAAAACGCCGATCCAAGGGCGTAGTTAAGCATCCCTTTTATGTTTACCTTCATCATTTGCTTATATAAGGTGAGGTTCATTTAACTACCTCCGGCTGGTTGTAGTAATCCATGAAAACATCTTCAAGATTTTGCGAAAATAGATCGACATTCCGAATGGGGTACTTGGCTGCTTCATCGAGAAGTCGGTTATAATTTCCTTGGATTGCCACCCTGACCCGGTTTTCTCCGCGAAGTTCGCAATTAAGTCCCGAGTGGAGGAAGGAGACAGCATCTTCCCTGTTCTCAAAGGTTACCTCAAAGAGCTTCCGCTGCATACTTTGGAGTTCATGAATGTCCTTTACGGCAATGACCGTGCCGTCTTTAATGATGGCCGCCCGGTCGCATGTCCTTTCAATTTCGGGGAAGTTATGCGAAGACATCAAAAATGTTTTCCCCCTCGCTTTTTCCTCAAGGACAATTTCAATGAAAACCTTCTGCATGAGCGGGTCCAGACCGGATGTAGGTTCATCAAGGATAATCACCTCCGGGTCGTGCATGAAGGCGGCAACGATGCCGACCTTTTGTTTCATCCCCTTGGACATTTTCCGAATTGGCGTTTCTACATCAAATTGGAGCCTCTTAATCAGTTCACCCCGTTTTGTAAAATCGCTCATTCCCTGTAATTCTCCAATAAAATCAAGGAAGGACTTCCCGGTCATTCCCTCAATAAACGCGATTTCTCCCGGCAAATACCCGATATATTTTTTAACCTCCCCTTGCTTTTCCCAACTGTCGAGTCCGTTGACGGAAACCTTGCCTGAATCCGGCTTTATGAAACCCATAATATGGCGGATAGTCGTCGACTTCCCCGCTCCATTCGGCCCTAAAAAACCGAAAACCTCGCCTTTTTTCACCTCGAAAGAGACATTGAAAATCCCTCTCCCGTTTTTAAATTGTTTTGTCAGGTTTTGAATGGCCAGCATGTTCGCACCCCCGGTGAATTCATCTCTTTCATTATAGTACTTTTTTGAGAACAAGAGGGCATTTATGGAAAAGAAGACAAGTAAATTGCATTAGGGATGGTCTCAAGACTATTTCGAGTGGATTTTTAAGTTGAAACGGTCGTGAAGGAGGTTATCAAGACCGTTTCGGGTAGGAATGTAGGTGAAACGGTCCTGAGAGAGGTTGTCAGGACCGTTTTGAGTAAGAACTTAAGGTGAAACGGTCCTGACGCAGGTTATCAAGACCGTTTCGGGTGGGAATTTAAGTTGAAACGGTCGTGAAGGGGTTATCAAGACTATTTCCATTAGGAACTTAAGCTAAAACGGTCTTGACGTATAAAAAAACAGGAAGCCGAGGAGCTGGCTTCCTGTTTTTATGAAAGTAATTAATCACGCACTGTTTCAAGTGCGACTTCAATCATGTCGTTGAATGTTGTCTGGCGCTCCTGTGCGGATGTTTGTTCGCCAGTCAGGATATGGTCGCTGACTGTTAGAAGTGTAAGTGCCTTTACGCCGAATTTCGCGCCAAGGTAGTAGAGGCCTGCGGCTTCCATTTCTACAGCCAAAACTCCGTGTTTTCCAAGGCGGACGAATTCATCCTGACGGTCAGTATAGAAAAGGTCGGAAGACAAAACATTGCCCACGCGAAGCTTCAAGCCTTTTTCTGTGCCTGTATCATAGGCTTTTTTCAGCAAATCGAAGTTTGCGATCTGCGGGAAATCATAACCCGGGAAGCTGTTGCGGATGATGTTGGAATTGGTTGCCGCAGCCTGGGCGACGATGACATCGCGGATTTTAACCTCTTCCTGGATGGCTCCGCATGTTCCGATACGAATCAAGTTTTTAGCGCCGTAGCCTTCAATGAGCTCCTGTATGTAGATCATTGCGGATGGCATGCCCATTCCAGTTCCCTGGACGGAAACACGGTTCCCTTTATAAGTACCTGTAAAACCAAGCATTCCACGTACGTTGTTGTAGCAAACTGCATTCTCCAGGAATGTTTCGGCAATATATTTCGCGCGCAGTGGATCCCCCGGCAGCAATACGGATTCGGCTATTTCTCCTGCTTTTGCTTCAATGTGAAGACTCATTACATTTCCCTCCATAATGTCGAATTGGAAAACGGTTTCATTCGCTGAAAATCTTACCATACAGCGAAGTTTTTATCTGTTAAGGGTCTGGCGTAAAAACTGTGAACCAGTTAACAAAATAACCGTTAAGGCGCTAACTGAAAAATAAGCGCTTTCACTGGTATAGTATCTTCACAGCAGGCTATAGTTTATACCATTTTCGGAGGGTTTGGATTTCTTCGGTTTCCTCGCAAAGTGACTCAAGCTTTTTCATATCCACTATGTAAAAGTACTTCTCGCGGATGTCGATTATTTTTTCATCCTGGAATTCAGTAAGTATTTTTGAAACCGATTCCCTTGTCACTCCGAGCATATTCGCTAGCAGGGTTTGATTGATTTTCATTTCAATTTTGTAACCGTTATCAGTCTGCCGGCCGAAATTGAAATAAAAATCGATGATTAAATTCGCAACCTTTGTCCTTACATCATAGAAAGTCAAGTAGCGGACAAGCCTGTTGAGAATGCGGATCCGTTCAACGAGAATCATATAGGCTTTGCGGAAGACGGATGGATATGTTTCGGCGATTTCGAGAAAATCCTGCTTTCTGATTTGCCAGGTCGTTACTGGCTCAAGCGCTTCAACTGAGGAAATCCTGTATAAATCGTTGGAAAGCGCTTCAACTTCACCAATGATTTCCCCTGGCATTGCAATGCTGAGGACAATTTCCTTGCCATCATGGAGGCGGTATACCTTGAGCATACCGGAACGGATCAGGTAAACTTCATCGCTTTCATCATTTTCAAACATAAGGATGTGGTTCTTTTTAAACTGCCGCTCCTTCAGCAAGGGCATTATGTCTTGGATTGCATCTTCTGGAAGGCCAGAGAATATTGGAAAATCCGAGAGGTTGTTTATCATCTGTGCAAATCCTTTCTATTCAAGAGTAGCCTTCTGCCTTACTCATTTGGGAGTTGCATGAAGTGAAAATGTTTTTCAAAAAAACATTATATCAGAAGTGGACGACTGGAATGGGGCTATTTGATTCAAGAGGGAGATAAACAAGATGTTTACGAATAGTAACGACGCAGGAGGAATGAGCCGTACGCTTAAATGAAAGTGGTTTCATTAGTAGGATTTAAAATATAGAAAAAAATTTTTGGAGGGAATTATCCATGAAGAAATTCGGAAAAATCGCAATCCCAGTTATGATTATCCTGTCCCTTCTTCTAACAGCTTGTGGACAAAACAATGCGGGCAACAAGGGCGGAAATGACGGAGAGGACAAATTAAAGATCGGGATGGTAACCGACCTTGGAAGCGTAAATGACAAGTCATTTAACCAAAGTGCATGGGAAGCGCTTCAGAAACTTAATAAGGACCATGGATATGAAGTAAAGTACCTTGAACCTAAGACAGATGCCGATGTAATGCCAAACCTACTGCAGTTTGTAAAAGGTAATTATGATTTGACCTGGGCGACGGCCTTTACACTCGCCGACGCGGTTTCCCAACTGGCGAAGGAAAATCCGGATGCCAAGTTTGGGATTGTTGATTCGGATTTGGTCATGCCGAATGTTGCCGCTGTTTCCTTTAAGGAACAGGAAGGTGCGTTTCTCGTTGGGGTTATTGCAGGGCTTACAACAAAAACAAACAAAATCGGTTTTGTCGGCGGAATGGATATCCCTGTTATCAAGCGGTTTGAAGCTGGATTCAGGGAAGGGATTAAGGCAGTGAACCCGGAAGCGAAGCTCATTGTGAACTATACTGGTTTATTCAATCGTGTTGATATGGGTAAATCGGCTGCTTCAACGATTTACAACGACGGCGCGGATATTATTTTTCATGCGGCCGGCCTGACAGGAAATGGTGTTTTCAATGAAGCAAAAGAACGTAAGAGCAAGGGCGAAAATGTGTGGGTAATCGGTGTCGATAAAGACCAGTCATTGACATTCGGAGATGACATTACCCTTACTTCTATGATTAAAAAGGTTGACGAAGCCGTTTACAGCGTATCGATGGCACTTGCCGAAGGGAATTTCCCTGGCGGAAAAGTTACATTGATGGGCTTGAAGGAAAACGGTGTCGATATTGCGCCGACATCGAAGAAAAATGTAGCGCCAGAAGTTCTTGATAAAGTTGAAGAATACCGCCAGAAAATCATTAATGGTGACATCGTCGTACCGACAGAATAAGGATCGCTCCGTCCCCTGGCAATCAATTCGTTAGGGGACGGACATTTTTTGGGAGGGAATCACTGTGATGAATGCCGACATCGCGTTGGAGCTAAAAGGAATAACAAAACGATTTCCCGGCGTTGTAGCCAATGATTCGATAAGCTTCCAGCTAAAGCGAGGAGAAATCCATGCCTTGCTGGGGGAAAACGGTGCAGGCAAATCGACTTTGATGAGCATTGTATTCGGCCTTTACCAGCCGGATGAAGGGGAAATAGAGGTAAATGGGAAAAAGGTCATCATCGACAGCCCAAATAAGGCAATCGACCTTGGAATCGGGATGGTGCACCAGCACTTTAAACTTGTTGAGCCGTTCACGGTAACAGAGAACATCATCCTCGGGATGGAACCGAAAAGCGGGCTGAAAATTGACTATAAAGGCGCGGTCAAAAAGGTCAGGGAGCTTTCGGAAAAATATGGGCTTGATATCGATCCGACCGCAACCATTGAATCGATTAGCGTTGGAATGCAGCAGCGAGTTGAAATCATTAAAACCCTTTATCGCGGCGCAGATATCTTGATTTTTGACGAACCGACCGCAGTTCTGACTCCGCAGGAAATCAGTGAATTACTTGAGATTATGAGAAAGCTGATCGCGGAAGGGAAATCAATTATTCTTATCACCCATAAGCTGAAGGAAATCATGGAAATAGCGGACATGTGTACAATTATCCGCCGTGGAAAAGTAGTGGAAAGTGTAAAGGTATCCGAAACCAATCCACAGCAATTGGCTGAAAAAATGGTCGGGAAAAAAGTAAGCTTTAAAACAGAAAAACAGCCGGCGGATCCAAAAGAGGTGCTTGTTGAGGTCAAGGATTTGGTAGTCGCGGGTTCATCAGCCAACAGGCATGCGATTGACCATCTCTCCATGACTGTCCGTGCCGGTGAAATTGTCGGGCTGGCAGGCGTCGATGGGAACGGACAAACGGAATTAATTGAAGCTTTGACAGGCATGCGTTCTGTTGAATCTGGAGGGATACTTTTAAAAGGGAAAAATATCGCTAATATGACTCCGCGTGCAATCGGGGAGGCTGGCGTATCCAATATACCTCAAGACCGCCATAAACATGGCCTTGTACTTGATTTTACAGTTAGTGAGAACACAATTCTGCAAACGTATTACCGCCCTGAAATTACCCAGCGCGGATTCATTAACCGCAAGGCTATGGACGATATGGCGAAACGCCTTGTAGAGGAGTTCGATGTCCGGACGCCTGGAGTCGAGACGCATGTCCGTTCCATGTCGGGGGGAAATCAGCAGAAAATTATCATTGCCCGTGAAATTGACAGGGATCCGCAATTTCTGATTGCGGCCCAGCCAACGCGAGGGCTTGATGTTGGCGCGATTGAGTTCGTCCATAAACAACTGATCGCGCAGCGGGACGAGGGGAAAGCAGTCCTCCTTGTCTCGTTTGAACTTGAAGAAATCTTGAATGTATCCGACCGGATCCTGGTTATTTCAGAGGGGCGGATTGTCGGTGAAACAACGCCTGAAACAACGAGCGACCAGGAACTTGGTTTAATGATGGCGGGTAAACATGAAGGAGATGAACCAAATGGAATTGCTCACTAATATTTTTAAAAGGAAGTCGTGGGTCGTTCCGTTTGTGGCGATTATCCTCGGCTTGCTCATTGGGGCGCTCGTCATGTTCGCCGGGGGCTATGACCCAATTCTGGCGTATAATTCGATGGTTTGGAAAATATTTGGGAGCAGCTATGATATTGGCGAAGCTCTCAGGACCATTACCCCGCTTGTTATGAGCGGCCTCGCGGTTGCCATCGCATTCCGCTCCGGTCTCTTTAATATCGGGGTGGACGGCCAGATTGTCATGGGTTCGCTTGGCGCGCTGATTGTCGGTACGCAGCTAAGCCTTCCGCCCATCATCCACGGGATTGTTGCCATCTTGTTTGGCGCGCTGCTTGGAGGAATTTGGGGCGGCCTGATTGGTTACATTAAGGCGAAGAGGGGAGTCAATGAAGTTATCACATCGATTATGTTCAACTTCATCGCCCTTTATATCGCCAACCTGATGATCCGCCTTTTTATGGCGCAGGCGGGTACGCAGCGTTCTGAAATGATAAATGAAACCGGGAATATCCAGATTGGCTGGCTTTCAGGCCTTATGGGAGGGGCGCGCATCCACTGGGGCTTTTTCATCGCGATTGGGGCGGTCATTTTCTACCACATTTATATCAACAAGACCAAGTGGGGGTATGAACTTCGCGCCGCTGGCCTGAATCCCCATGCGGCCAAATTCGCCGGAATGAAGGTATCGAATGTCATGGTCCGGGCGATGTTCATTTCAGGTGTAATCGGCGGCCTGATCGGCACTTTCGAGGTTCTCGGCGTTTTCAAGTATGTTGCGATTAGCTCAGTTACATCAGGCCTTGGCTTCGACGGCATCGCTGTTGCATTACTTGGCGCGAATTCCGCTTTCGGCGTGCTTCTGGCCGGCGGACTGGTTGGGGCATTAACTTATGGTTCCCAAGGTATGAGCTTTGGCGCAAACGTACCTGGTGAAATTGTCCGGATGGTAATAGGGTTCATTATTTTCTTTGTCGCGGCGCCTGGCATTGTCAGAACGATCCTCCCGGGATTTCTTAAGAAGAAGAAGGAGGCATAACCAATGGATATTCTTGCAAATCTTCTGAACGGGACGCTCGTTTTCTCGACAGCACTGATTTTTGCCGCGTTGGGCGGGCTTATTTCCGAGCGATCAGGGGTAATTAATATCGGGCTGGAAGGTTTCATGGTCTCGGGGGCATTTTTCTCAGCCATCATTTCATATTATGCCGAAACAGCCGGAATGGGCGCCCTTTCGCCTTGGATGGGATTGCTCGGGGCGTTTGTCTTTACAACCATCTTTTCGTCAATCCATGCTCTAGCGTCTATCAAGTATAAGGCGAACCAGGTGGTTAGCGGGGTCGTAATCAATATATTGGCCGCGAGTTCAACATTCTTTTTTGTAAAAATGATCTTTATGGGTTCGGCAGAAACGCCAATGCTTGCACAAGTATTCCATAAAGTTTCGATTCCGTATTTAAGCGATATCCCATTCTTCGGAAAGGTTCTATTCAACGCGTATCCAACAACGTATCTTGCAATTGCAATTGTGCTAGTTATATACTATGTCATGTTCAAAACTTCTGCGGGCCTCAGGCTCCGTGCCGTCGGTGAGCACCCGAGCGCAGCAGATACGGCCGGAATCAAGGTCAACCGCACCCGCTATCTTGCTGTTATCCTAAGCGGGTCGCTTGCCGCATTGGGCGGGGCGACAATCGTTCTGACATCGAACAGCAACTTTGCTTTTAACACCATTTCCGGGCAGGGATACATCGCGCTTGCCGCTGTAATTTTCGGAAAGTGGCATCCTGTAGGGGCTATGCTTGCGGCATTGTTTTTCGGGCTGGCACAGGCAATCAAGGACCAATTCCAAATATTTGAGTTTGCCCAGAGCATACCGAATGAAATTTTCTATATGCTCCCGTACGTCTTGACACTTCTTGTCCTCATTGGAGCGGTAGGGCGTTCCCGTTCGCCTAAGGCGCTTGGCGAACCGTATGATGTTGGAAAGAGGTAAGTGATTTTTTTAAAGTAAAGAGCTGGCGTCTTGAAGGACTCCGGCTCTTTTATGCATTAGAGGTGAAGGTAACTGTGAATAAACTTTTTTCTATACAATCAGAACAGGCGAATATCCGGACGGAAATACTCGCCGGGCTCACATCATTTATGACGGTGGCCTATATAATCGTCGTGAACGGCGCAATTTTGAGCATGGCTGGTATGCCGTACGAAGCGGTTACTCTTGCCACGCTAATCGTATGCTTTGCCGGCTGTATGTTGATGGCGCTATGGGCGAATTCACCGCTCATTCTTGTCCCTGGGATGGGGGACAACGCATTTTTCGTGTTCACGCTTGTCCTATCGTTTGGCCTGACATGGCAGCAGTCGCTTACTGCTGTTCTATTCGCCGGAATTGTCTTTGCTTTGGCGGCCTTTACGAAGGGCGCCGTCTATTTATCGCGATCCATCCCGCAGTCAATGATTCATGCCATGACAGCCGGGATAGGGCTGTTTATTGCCTTCCTCGGTTTGAAAAATGGCGGGCTGATTGTTGCGAGTGAAGGGACATTCGTAACATTAGGCGACTTTGCGAACCCACATGCCCTGACAACGGTACTTACCCTCCTGATTGTGCTGCCACTGTTCCTTAGAAATATAAAAGGAAATTTCCTGATTGGCATTATCGCGGGAACGGTAATCGGGGCTTTGCTCGGGATTGTTGATTTTTCCTCATTGCGCGACTTCAGCATCTCCTTCAAAGGATACGATTCCATCTTTGCGGCTTATGATTTTAGCGAAATCGGAACAGTTAATTTTTGGACAGCCGTCTTTTCACTGTCAATGGTCATCATTTTTCAAAACATGGGCGCCCAGCTGGGGATGCTGCCCGATAAATCGAAATTCCAGCGGTCGTTTCAGGCCAATTCGATGTCGGTCATTGCCGCATCGCTGTTTGGCTGCAGCCCGGCGACAACTTCAGCTGAGTCGGCGACAGGCATCGCGGCTGGTGGAAGGACGGGGCTCACTTCGTTTACGGCAGGACTATTGTTCATCCCTGCATTGTTTCTCATTCCGTTTTTTAAAGTCATTCCGAACGAAGCGATCGCTCCTGTCCTCATCATTGTCGGCTGCCTGATGGTACAAAGCCTGAAGCAAGTTCCTTTTGATGATTTTACAGAGGCGTTCCCTGCTTATTTAATGCTTGCGATCATGCCGTTGACCTTCAGCATCGCGAACGGGATTGCCTTCGGGTTTATCGCCTATCCGATAGTAAAGCTCGTGACAGGAAAAAGAGCGGAAGTATCCGCGACAATGTACGTTATCGCGTTTTTCTTCCTCTTGTATTTCTTGCTTGGATCTATCTAGAAAAGCGTAAGCGCCCCTATAGCGCGTTTCCAAAGGAGTTTGACAAAGAAAGACAGCCGGTTTGCCTTTTTAAAGGGCAGGGCTGTTTTTTTTGATAATCCGGGGACGGAAATCGGAAGAAAGCCGCATTTTTGTCGCCGATGATGAAACAATCTGTTGTTTTTAAAAATAAAACCATTGGATTGGAAATAAAATACGAACATTCCTTGTTGACTTGAACTAAACATTCGTTTAATATTTCATATGGTTCTAATAAACATATTCTTCCTTCATATGAGAGTGGGAATTTTTTAGGAGGCTATCATGGAACGCCTTTTTAAGCTGAAAGAATTAAAAACAAACGCAAAGACCGAGGTTGTGGCAGGCATGACAACGTTCATGGCCATGGCGTATATCCTTGTTGTAAACCCAGCAATTCTATCTTCTGCGGGTGTGCCGTTTAACCAAGTATTCATGGCAACGATTATTGCCGCCTTAACCGGGACACTGATTATGGCCCTATTTGCCAATTACCCAATTGCTATTGCGCCGGGGATGGGGTTGAATGCATATTTTGCCAGCGTCGTTGCAACACAGGGCGTGAGCTACCAGATTGTTTTCGGAACGGTCTTCTTGGCAGGGGTCTTGTTCCTGCTGTTGTCTATAACGAAACTACGGGAAATGCTGATTGAATCGATCCCGGAATCGATTAAGCACGCGATAACATCAGGGATTGGCTTGTTCATCGCATTCCTAGGGCTCAAGATGGCGGGCATTGTAGCAGGAAACAAAGAAACATTGGTTTCAATAGGGAACCTCCATCAGCCGGGGACTCTTCTGGCCATTGCGGGATTGTTCATAACCCTAATCTTGCTTGCGCGAAAGGTGAAGGGGGCTCTCTTTATCGGGATGCTTATGACAGCGGTAATCGGCTATTTCATGGGCATGCTCAAACTGAACGGAGTTGTTTCGGCTCCGCCGCCGCTTGTTTTCTTTGATATGGATATTTCAGGCGTCTTCTCACATGGTTTGTTCACCGTTGTGTTCGCCTTCCTGCTTGTAACGCTATTTGATACGACCGGAACTTTGATTGGCGTGACCGAGCAGGCGGGACTGATGAAAAACGGAAAGCTGCCGAGGGCTAAAGCTGCCTTAAGCGCTGATGCTGTTGCCACTACAGTCGGTGCCGCGCTTGGGACAAGCCCTTCCACCGCTTATATCGAATCATCAACCGGGGTTGCGGCAGGCGGACGTTCCGGGCTAACAGCTTTGACCACCGGGGCGCTAATGCTTGTTGCTATGTGCTTCTCGCCGCTCGTATCGGCGATTGCTTCCTTGCCTGCAATTACCGCACCTGCCCTGATCATTGTAGGCTGCTACATGATGGAGGGGCTTGCCAAAATTAATTGGCGTGAACTTGATGAAGCCTTTCCAGCTTTCATCACAATTCTCGCAATGCCGCTGACTTCAAGCATCGCAACTGGAATTGCCCTAGGTTTCATCACCTATCCGATTATCAAGCTGGTAAGCGGAAAGGGCAAAAACGTCCACGCGCTAATTTATGTATTCGGCATCCTTTTTGCGGTTCAGTTGTACTTCTTTTCCTAAGCCTGTTTCCCGGCTGCTTTCGAGTATGCCGGGGCAGGCTTTTTTGTTTTTGCCGACCTGCTCCGCCATCTGACACAACTTCGATTTTTAATCCTTTTTATGTCCAAGCTAGTACAACATTGAACAAAGCTTCGTTTTTTAATCCTCTTATTCCAAATCGGACTCGCATTTGGACCATTGGCAATGCATGTATCCTGTTTCTATGTCCCAATCGCCCCCTGATTCGGACAGTGGTACCACGATTCCCTGTTTCTATGTCCGAATCACCCCTTGTTTCTGACAGTGGCACCGCGTTTTTCTCTTTCTGTGTCCGAATTGTCCCCCGATTCTGACAGTGGCGTCGCATTTTCCACTCTCTTTGTCCGAATCCACCCTTGTTTCGGACACCGGCACTACGATTTGCTCGGTCTATGTCCGAATGGCCCTTTATTCTGACAGTCACCCCGCTTTTTCCTCTTTCTATGTCCGAATCCCTCATCTATAACAATATTAGAGCCGGTTTTCTTCCTCTCTACGACTCTTTCTTCCTTCACTATATCCCGGCAATGTTCGACAAATTCAATAAGGAAAACTTATGTATTTTTATAAAAACAATAAAATTTCCTAAAGTATATTACTGTACTATACTAAAGGAAAGAGGTGGTTGAATTGGAATATATTATAATTTTTCTTACCGGAATATGTGCGACGACGATCGGTACATTGGCAGGGGGTGGCGGGTTAATCAGCCTGCCGATTATGCTTCTGCTTGGTATGCCTGCCCACTCGGCCATCGGGGCGAACAAAGTGTCAAATACAGTCAGCTCATTCTCAAGCTTTTTTCATCTATACCGGACGAAGCGGATTACCTGGAAGGAAGCGTATTGGATTATTCCTGTCAGCATTTTCGGAGGGATGAGCGGCGGTTTTCTTGCGTCAAGGATACCTGCGGATAAAATGATGGTCCTTGCCCTAATTCTATTAACCTTTGCTTTTATTACTTCATTTATCGGAAAAGGAAGTTTCACGGGGAACGGAACGCTTAAAATCAACAAAATAAGCCTTCCGGGTCTTTATGGAATTGGCATATATGATGGGCTTTTTGGGCCAGGGCAGGGCACCCTCATGCTTTACCTGTTTGGCCATTTGAACATCTCCTATCTTCGGGCTGTCGGCTTCGTGCGGCTGGCCACTTTTTCAAGCTGCATTGGGGCGGCGGCGATGTACATCGCTTCAGGAAAAATCATTTGGCCGATGACGCTCGCCCTTATGCTTGGGTCGGTAACAGGGGCTCAGCTTGGCGTCCGGATTGCAGAAAAACTGAAACCACAATTAGTAAAACCAATTCTGCGCTTCGCCACAGTGGCACTAATCATTCAATTGTTTGTAAGAGCCATTTAGTAATTACCCAATTCTTATCCGCTTGCCTTGTGCAAAAATCCCATGTGAAAGCATTCCAACCTATTTTACATGAAATTGAATCCAAGTTATTGACAGTTTTCAAACCTGTGTGATAAATAAATAGTGGGATTAGCACTCACATAATAAGAGTGCTAAAATAGATGTGGACATGCACTGGAAAGGGGATATCATTATGGAAAAGAAACAGTTCCAGGCCGAGTCGAAACGGCTTTTGGAAATGATGATCAACTCCATCTACACAAAACGGGAAGTGTTTTTGCGCGAGCTGATTTCCAATGCCAGCGATGCGATCGACAAGATTTACTACAAAGCGCTGACAGATGATTCACTTGTTTTTGATAAAGACAATTACTACATAAAAATCGTTCCGGATAAAGAAAACCGGACATTGAAGATTATTGATACCGGGATCGGAATGACGAAGGAAGAGCTAGAAACGAACCTAGGGACGATTGCGAAAAGTGGTTCACTCGCGTTTAAGAAGGAAACGGAATTAAAGGACGGGCATGACATTATCGGCCAATTCGGGGTCGGGTTCTATGCGGCTTTCATGGTTGCCGATGTTGTAACAGTGATCAGCAAGGCGCTTGGCAGTGATGAGGCGTACAAGTGGGAGTCCACCGGTGCGGACGGATACATGATTGAGCCGGCAGAAAAGAATGGCGTGGGCACGGAAATTATTTTAAAAATAAAGGAAAATAGCGAAGATGAGAACTACGACGAGTTCCTTGAGGAATACAGCCTGAAGTCAGTTGTCAAAAAATACTCCGACTTTATTCGCTATCCGATTAAAATGGACGTCAGCACAAGCAGGAAAAAGGAAGGCAGCGACGATGAGTGGGAGACTATCAAAGAAGAGCAGACAGTCAACAGCATGGTGCCTATTTGGAGAAAGAATAAGAGCGAGCTGACCGACGAGGATTACACGAATTTTTACAATGAAAAGCATTATGGTTTTGACAAGCCGTTGAAGCACATCCATATCAGTGTCGATGGGGCTGTCCGTTATAACGCCATTCTATTCATTCCGGAAAACATCCCGTTCGATTACTACTCGAAGGAATTCGAAAAAGGGCTGGAGCTATATTCCAACGGGGTTCTGATTATGAACAAGTGTGCCGATCTGCTTCCCGACCATTTCAGCTTTGTAAAAGGGATGGTCGACTCCGAGGATTTGTCCTTAAACATTTCGAGGGAAATGCTGCAGCATGACCGCCAGCTGAAGCTGATTGCCAAGAATATCAGCAAGAAAATTAAGAGCGAGCTGCTCGCCCTCCTGAAGGACGACCGGGAGAAGTATGAAACATTCTATCAATCGTTTGGGCGCCAGCTGAAGTATGGCGTGTACAGCGATTTTGGCGCGCATAAAGAAACCCTGCAGGATTTGTTGATGTTCTATTCATCAAAGGAAAAGAAGCTTGTCACCCTAGATGAATACGTTTCGAGGATGCCGGAAGAACAGAAGTATATTTACTATGCGGCAGGCGAATCGATTGAACGGCTCGAAAAGCTTCCTCAGGCTGAGCTTGTGTCGGAAAAAGGGTATGAAATCCTTTATTTCACAGAGGACATCGACGAATTCGCAATCCGCATGTTGATGAATTACAAGGAAAAGGAATTCAAATCAATCGCAAGCGGCGATCTCGGCATTGAGTCGGATGAGGAAAAGAAGGAAGCCGAAGCTGAAGCCGAGGAAAACAAAGAGCTGTTTGATGCAATGAAGGACGTTCTTTCCGGAAAAGTAAAGGATGTGAGGATTTCAAAGCGACTTAAGTCCCATCCGGTCTGCCTGGCAAGCGACGGCGACCTGACAATTGAAATGGAAAAAATCCTCCGCCAGATGCCGAACAGCCAGGATGTAAAAGCGGAGAAAATCCTTGAAATTAATCCGAATCACGAGGTGTTCCAGTCGCTCAAAGGTGCGCTTGAAAAGGACAAAGAGAAGTTTGCCCTTTATACGAACCTTCTTTACAACCAGGCGCTCTTGATTGAAGGGCTGCCAATCCAGGATCCGGTTGAATTTACTAATGATGTCTGCAAGATTATGGTGTAATGAGCATTATTTTGCCGGAAAAATATGTTTGACGTTTGCGTGCCTTTTCTGTAATATATGAAAAGGAATTGAATACCCGTGCCTTAACGGGAGAGGTTCATAGCTGATACCCTCTATAAAAAACTATGGATACATGACTATCTGCCATGTCCATAATCGGACATGGCTTTTTTATTGGTTATTTCCATTGTTTTTAATAGCTTCATTGGCTTAGGCTCTCTTGTAAAAGGGCGGGATACTTTTACAAGGGGGTTTTTTTCATGTCTGGACGAAGCCATGAGGAAGGTTTGAAGGATTTGACGCTATTGGGTAACCAAGGGACCCAATATGCTTTTCAATATGCACCGGAGGTTTTGGAGGCTGTCGACAATCTCCATACAAACAGGGATTACTTCGTCAAATTCAATTGCCCTGAATTTACAAGTCTGTGCCCGCTGACCAATCAACCCGATTTTGCCACAATGTATATTTCGTATATTCCGGATAAAAAAATTGTTGAGAGCAAATCGCTCAAGCTTTATCTTTTCAGTTTCCGGAACCACGGCGACTTTCATGAGGACTGCGTCAATATCATCATGAACGATCTGATTAAGCTGCTTGACCCGCGCTATATTGAGGTTTGGGGAAAGTTCACTCCAAGAGGAGGCATTTCCATCGATCCGTGGTGTAACTATGGGAAACCGGGGACGAAATACGAGGAAATGGCCAATTTCCGCTTAATGAACCATGACCTTTACCCTGAAAAAATTGACAACAGGTAAGGAGGCTCACTGGATGATTTTATACCTGAATGGAGCGTTTGTCGGGCTCTTGATCCTTGCGAACGTGGTGGCTGTTAAGCTTTTCAGCATCGGAAATTATGCCATCCTTCCCGCCGCCGTCATTGTGTACGTCTTTACTTACCCAATCATTGATGTAATTGTCGAAGTGTACGGTAAAAAACAGGCCCAGAGGACTGTCAAGGCTGGTTTGATTACTCAAATCCTCGCGCTGGTTTTCATTTCGGCAGCAATCGCACTGCCGTCCGCGCCTGTGTTTTCAGAGCAGCAGTCATTTGAAACGATTCTGGGAGGAAGCTTCCGCGTGATTGTTGCGAGTCTGATTTCTTATGCTGTCAGCCAGAATCTCGATGTGCTGGTTTTCAACAAATTGAAGAACCGCCATGGGCAAAAAAAGCTTTGGCTCCGCAACAATGCTTCAACGATGCTGAGCCAGCTTGTTGATACGGCCATTTTCATCGGGATTGCTTTTTACGGGGTCGTGCCGGCGGCGATACTAGGGACAATGATTATTACCCAATACATCTTTAAATTTTTTGCTTCCATTGCGATTACCCCGCTTGTATACCTGCTTGTAGGAATCATTAGGAAAAAAGAGGGGACAGACGGGGCGGTTGCCCTTGATTAACAAAAAAGAACTCCGCATTGCTACTCTACTTCAGCAGGCGGAGTTCTTTTTTATTTTACTGTACAGCTGAAGCTTTTTTCACAGCTTCATAGGCGTTTACATAGCCCGCGCCAACTTCATGGTACTGATAACCCGGCATTGGCTCAGCCGTTTCGCCCAAAAATTCATGCGCTTCCCGGGGGGTAAGATCCGGCTTAGCTTCCTTCATGAGGGCAACAACCCCGGAAATATGCGGAGCCGCCATGCTTGTGCCACTAGAAGTTGTATAGAACAGCAAATGTTCTGGATCAATATACGAAATGTCCGTTGCCGTTCCGAGCACATTCATGATGAGGCCTGTTGAAGACCTCGTGGCAACGATGTCCACTCCCGGAGCTGTAATGTCAGGATGCAGAAACGCATCACCTGCAACACCGCGCGATGAAAAGTCAGCCAGCTGCTTATCCTTTGTGCCAGCAGCAACACTGATTACCCATGGTGCTGCCGAATAAGGGTTCAATGTATTGTCCCCAGGGCCTTCATTGCCCGCTGCGAAAACAACTGTCATCCCGGCATCGTGGGCGGTTTTCGAAGCTACGTTAATTGGATCGTTCGGTGAGTAGTCACCAGTTGTCCCCCAGCTGTTGCTAATCACGTCGATTCCATACTTGTCTTTGTTTTTAATGGCATAATCAAAGGCTTCAAGCGACCATAGAATATTGATGCCTTCACCAACGCCAAGGCCAACAAGCTTTGCCTCCGGTGCCACCCCTTTATAAACTCCGGTGCTCGCCGTGCCGCTGCCGGCAATGGTTCCAGCTACATGGGTTCCGTGTCCCGAAGTGGTATCTGTGTTAACAACGTTCTCAAGGTAAAGCGGTGAATTGCCAAAAAGATTACCGACAACAAACTTTACGTTCTGGACGACCTTTTCACCGAATTTTAGATCCTGGTGAGTCGCATCAATGCCGCTGTCAATGACGGCAATGGTGACTCCCTTCCCGGTATAGCCAAGATCGTTCCAAACCGATTCAGCGCCAATCAGCTGGCGGCTGTCCCGAAGGAAGTACTGAAGTTCCTTATTTTCATAGACTGAGAGAATATTCGTGGATGAGAGAAGGAGGGTAGTCAAGGCGGCAATTTTGCCCTTGACTGCAATCATAGGCAGGTTTTCAAACGTTTTTGTTTCAAAGCCTAGAGCCTTTAGAAGCTTGATGTCTGAGAGGGCTGGATTCTTTTTGTAGGTAATAATAGCTTCAGCCTCGCTGTCCGATAAAGTAGAATTTAGCAGTTTTGTAATCGCTGGACTTACTTCGGCAGTAAGGCCAAGTGCCTTAGGCTGGGACGAAAAGGATGGGCTTAACAGGGTGAAAAGCAAAACAAGCAGGACAAGGAATTTGAATTTTTTCATAAGGACCCCCTAAATGATTTAAAATCTTACCTATTCTATTTATCCAGCAAGTTAGTTAGCAAACATAATTGAGGTTGGGAAAATTTTTAAGGGGAAATAAAGAGGGCTGCCTGCGATTGGCAGCCCTCTTTATTTAGAGCAGCGATTGCTTTTGCTGGATGAGTAAGTTCAGTTCCTTATCGACTTTGGAATAGTCATCGCTTTCGGGCGTTAGCATGCTGATTTTACCTAGCAGCTCGGTTATTTTCGTATCAAGCAGGGCAATCTCTTCCTGCAGGCGGCGATTTTCCGGCCGCACTTGGGTCATTTGCCGTTCTTCGTATTCAAGCAGGCCTATCTCAATTCGCTGAATCCGGTTATTCTCAATCACTAACAATTTATCGCAAAGCCGTTCAATGAAGTACCGGTCGTGCGAAACGATTAGAAGGGTGCCGGAATAGCTCGCCAACGTTTCCTCCATTTGCTCGCGGCTTGGCAAATCAAGATGGTTGGTTGGCTCATCAAGGATAAGCATATCGTATTCCTGCATAATCATATGAACAAGCTTGACCCTCGTCCGTTCACCAAGGCTCAGGGCTGAAAAGGGATTTGAAAGCTTCTCTTCCTTCATGCCCATATTGGCAAAAAGGGTCCGCGCTTTTGTGCGCTCCTCCATGCTTACTAAGCCCATGAACTCAAGGACGGTCCGGTCACCCGGTAGGTCGCCCACATCCTGGCTTAAATAGGCAATCCGAACCGAATCGCTTATCCAAAGTGTTCCCTTGGAAGCCCTCAATTCTCCCAGCAGCATTTTTATAAAGGTTGTCTTTCCGGCTCCGTTAGATCCAAGCAGGGCAATCCGCTCGCCGTGTTTAATGTAAAAATGGCTTTTTTCAAATAGAATTCGTTCCGTAAAAGATTTGCCCAATCCGCGGGCTTCAAGAATACGCTTCCCGCGGTTTCCAGCTGCTTCAAAGTCAAACCGGACAGATAGTTCATCTTTTGGTTTTTCAATATTCTTTTTGGATAGTTCATGATTTAGACGCTTTAGCTTGGATTTGACTTGGACGTCTTTTTTCTTGGCTTGGACCCGGCCGTATTCCTTTAACCCTGCTTGCCGGTTTTCAGAGGGAGTCCTGCCTTTTCCGGCTTCCCGATGCGACTTTTCGGACCACTGCTTTAGCTGGGCAACCTGATTGTTAATGAGTTCTATGCGCTGTTGCTGCTTTTGATATTCCCTTTCTTGCTGCTCATGCTTCCGTTTCTTCTCGGTCCGGTAATCTGTATAGTTGCCCTCATAGACTGTGAGTTTTCCGTCTTCAAGCTCGAAAATCTTTGTAACCGTCTCGTCAAGGAAATGCCGGTCATGAGAGATAATCATCGCCGCCTGATCCGAATTTTTAATGGATTTGATCAGCCAATTTAAACCTTTTAAATCCAAATGGTTTGTTGGTTCATCTAGGATAAGGAGCCCGGGGTTTTCAGCCCACACACCGGCAAGAGCAAGCTTCAGCCGTTCTCCGCCGCTAAGGTTGCCAAGACGTGAGTCCTCCCATTCCTGCATTTTTTGAAGGCCTAGCTGGCTAGCGGCTTCAAGAAGTGCTTTTCCCTTTTCGTTCTCCAGGACAGACAAATCATATTCAGTTGATTGAGGCAGGTAGCCGATCCGCAAACTGGAATTTCTTTTCGCGATAGTTCCTCCATCAGCTTCCATTTCGCCTATAAGTAGCTTCACGAGCGTTGTTTTCCCGGATCCATTCCAGCCAACCAGCCCAATCTTTTCCCCATCTCTTATATCAAAAGAAACATCCACAAGCAGTTCACGTTCTCCAAAACTCTTTTTTATATTTATTGCCTTGATTAGTTCCATACAAATCACCTCAGTAATTTTTGTTAATATCACATTGAAGACTGAGCCGAGTTTGAAAAAATCATAAGAAAAACCTCCCCGGGAACCCGAAGAGGCTGATTGTATGGCAAATTAGTCCTTCTCAACCCTGCTTTAAAAAATACACCTAAAAAAGCGCGCAAAAAAGCATCGGCTGAAAAGCAAAAAAGGGCATACGAATCCTATTCTTCAGGTTTCCTCACTTTATTTGCATGAGTCTACTCCCAAAAAATAAGATTATAACTTCATTGCCCCAGTACCATCCTTTTAAAGTATTCATATTTCATCATAAGTATAGGCAGGAGACGGGATGTATGTCAATGTTCACGGAAGAAACCGCCTGGCTTTGAGTAGGAAAGCGAACTCCGGTAGAATGAAATTATGAATACAGAGAAAAAGGTGCATTTTGATGAAGAAGTACGTTGTGATTGGAGCCGGAATACTTGGGGCATCCGCAGCCTACCATCTGGCAAAAGCGGGCGCCGATGTAACGGTTATTGACCGGCGTGATGCCGGGCAAGCAACCGATGCGGCTGCAGGCATTATCTGTCCGTGGCTGTCCCAGCGGCGGAACAAAGCATGGTATGCGCTTGCAAAGGAAGGTGCGGCCTATTATTCGTCGCTTATCCAGGAGCTAGAGGAAGATGGCGAGAAGGAAACAGGCTATGCACGGGTAGGGGCCTTAAGTTTGCATACAGATATGGACAAACTTGCGAAAATGGAAGAGCGGGCCCTGGCAAGGCGTGAGGATGCGCCTGAGATAGGTGAAATCCGCCAGCTTGATATGGGTCAGGCCGCGCGGCTGTTTCCACCTATTTCGGAAGAGTTTGCTTCGATCCATGTTGGCGGTGCGGCCCGCGTTGACGGGCGTGCGATAAGGAATGCGCTGATGAACGCCGCCGAAAAGCATGGCGCGAAGGTTATCGATGGTTCGGCAAAACTTGAGTTTGCTGGTGGTTCCATAACGGGGGTGACGGCAGGCGGCAAACACTATGAGGTTGATACAGTTATTGTTGCGGCCGGTGCCTGGGCGGAAGAATTATTGAAGCCCTTGGGTATCAATTTAAAGCTTTCGGCGCAGAAAGGGCAGATTGTCCACCTCCGTATTGACGGACAGGATACCGGTGTCTGGCCAGTCGTTATGCCTCCAAGCGATCAGTACATCCTCGCATTTGACGGTGGTAAAATTGTCATCGGGACAACACATGAAGAAGACAAGGATTTTGATATGAGGGTTACCGCTGGCGGGCTGCATGAAGTGCTCAATAAGGCCTTGACTACTGCGCCTGGGCTAATGGATGCTGAATTTGTGGAAGCCAGGGTTGGATACAGGCCATATACGCCAGGCTTCCTTCCTGTAATCGGAAAGGTGCCTGGGTATGGGAATCTTCTTTTCGCAAATGGGCTCGGGGCATCCGGACTGACTGTCGGGCCGTTTCTTGGTGGGCAGCTTGCGAAGATGGCACTTGGACTGGAAGTTGATATTGATTTGAATCTTTATGATATTGGCGGGTTAATTGGCGATTAAAGGAAGCGTGGGTCTGAAGTACCCATGCTTTTTTTGTGTCAATTAATAAGTTTATTGTATCAAAAACCTTCATTTTATATAATAAAAACTTATTAAGGTTAAAAGGACAAAACCGAAATGTTTTCGATGGAGAACGAGGCGGAGCCGTTTTCAGAAAATAATCCCAGTGAGGATTAATTTTAAAAATAGATAGATCGGGGTAAAAGGGTAAAAATGATCGTTGCTCATTTATACTCCAAGGAGGAACAACCTATGCAATGGAAAGGTAGACAGGGAAGTTCGAATGTTGAGGATAGACGAGGCAAGGGTGGCGGCGGGATGCTCATGGGCGGCGGAATTGGCGGGATTGTCCTTGTTTTGATAATGACGCTTTTAGGCGGCGGCAATATAGGAGACGTGTTTAATAACCTCGGCGGTGGCGGGACTGGGCTTGAATCCCCGCCGCCATACCAGGAAACGGCCGAGGAGAAGGAATTGGCGCAATTTGTTTCTGTTGTCCTGGCCGATACGGAGCAGGCCTGGACGGAAATTTTCAAGGAGGAAGGCATGGAATACAGGGAGCCGACTCTTGTTTTGTACTCAGGAACTGTCCAGTCTGCCTGTGGGGTGGCGGGATCGGCAGTCGGTCCATTCTATTGTCCAGGTGATGAAAAACTTTATATTGACCTAAGTTTTTACCGGGAGCTTCAGGACAAGTTCCAGGCTCCAGGTGATTTTGCCATGGCTTATGTGATTGCCCACGAGGTTGGGCACCATGTCCAGACATTGTTGGGAACATCGGAAAAAATGGCATCTCTCCGGCAGCGGCTTAGCGAGAAGGAATACAATAAATATCAGGTGCGGATGGAATTACAGGCCGATTATTTTGCAGGCGTTTGGGCAAACCGCGCCGAGAACTTAAACCTACTTGAGGAAGGGGACCTGGAAGAAGCACTGAATGCTGCTTCCGCAGTGGGTGATGATACAATCCAGAAGCGATCACAAGGATATGTAGTTCCCGAAAGCTTTACCCATGGTACTTCCGAGCAGAGGAAACGCTGGTTTTACAAAGGCTTCAAGACGGGTACGATTGAAGGAGGGGACACCTTTAATGCCGGCAATCTATAAGGGTTTGGTGAATCATTTATAAGAAAGGGGAGTCTCATTTTGGCAGCAGCAAATGAACGATCTTTTTTTCTGAAAGATGACGGACAAATCCCAAATAATCCTTACTTGCCAGTAATTGTTTATCAGGCTGTTTTTAACGACAATCCGAATGGAATAGAGGAAACATTTAACCGCCATAATTGGACCGGCAGCTGGTCAGACGGTATCTTGGGCTATCACCATTACCATAGCAACACTCATGAAGTGCTTGGAGTTAAATCCGGCCAGGCAACCGTCCTCCTTGGCGGCGATGCCGGTGAACGGGTTGACTTGAAGGCTGGGGATGTAATCCTCTTGCCAGCGGGAACCGGCCATAAGCTGGTTGAAGGAAGCGAGGACTTTGAGGTGATAGGGGCCTATCCTGAAGGGACTAGCCCGAATATGAAGGAGAAGGATCCGGCCGGCCGCGCTCAGGCACTTCAGGATATCCGGAATGTACCGGTTCCTGAGACAGATCCGGTTTACGGAGATACAGGGCCGCTTCTCCGGAAATGGGTAAAATAAAGAAAGAGCATGGAAAAGCAGGACACACCAAAAACACGATGAGCCGAGATTCGCTCATCGTGTTTTTAGTTAAAATTATCTAGCGGCTCTGCCACGATTGCAAAAAGGTCGGTGACAACCGGGTGCCAAAATTGCGTTCGGTTGTCACGTAAAGTCCTAAATCGTGACAACCAAGTGCAAAATCCTGGTTTGGTTGTCACCAAAAGCCTTGATTCGTGACAACCGGGAGCCAAAATCCGGCAGGGTTGTCACGTAAAGTCCTGATTCGTGACAACCATATGCTAAATCTCGATTAAGTCCGTATAATTGTGTAAAAGAAAAGGGTCATAAATCGTGAGCCGTGATACAATGTTTTTCGACCAAGAAAACCATTCACGGAGGACACGATTATGACCCAAATTAATATTACTATAAACTTAGAAGATCTCAAAGACAAAATCCAAAACAGTTCATTAGAATCACCTGTTAAGGCATCATTAACGCTTATTTTAAATTCTTTGATGGTAAAGGAACGGGATGAGTATATTAATGCTCTGCCTCACGAAAGAACGGAAGATCGTAGAGGGCATCGTAACGGCTATTATTCACGCGAATTAATTACTGGTGTAGGTGGCCTAAAATTAAGGGTTCCACGTACTAGGGACGGTGGATTTTCTACCTCAGTCTTTAATAAATACGAGCGCTGGGAACAGGCATTGATCCTCTCCATGATGGAGATGGTGGTAAACGGTGTTTCCACCCGAAAGGTTTCCAAAATTGTCGAAGAAATATGCGGAAAATCGGTCTCAAAATCATTTGTATCAGAGTTAACTAAGGGACTGGATCCAATCGTTAATGAGTGGAGAAATCGCCCACTAAATACGTTGTATTACCCATACATCTTCGTTGATGCCATGTATATAAAAGTTCGCGAGAACGATAAAGTCGTTTCGAAGGGAGTCTACTTGGCTTCTGGGGTCAATGAAAATGGATCCAGAGAAATCATAGGGTTACAGGTAAATCATGCTGAATCTGCAGAAAACTGGTCCATCTTTTTTGATTATTTGAAGTCACGAGGTCTACAATCACCTAAATTAGTTATTTCTGATGCCCATTCCGGCCTGGTCAAATCGATTAAGCAATCATTTCTAGGAACATCGTGGCAGCGATGCACGGTCCACTTTCTACGAAACATTGTTGAGGCTTTGCCTAAAAAGAATACCCAAGAGGCTCGTGAAGAGCTTAAGGATATTTTTAAAACATCACAGCTCACTGTTGCCCGGGGATTGAAAAAACAGTTTATAGAAAAATACCAAGATCAGAAAGGATTTCAAAAGGCGATTAATACTCTGGATGAGGGATTCGAGGACGCTATGCAGTTCCATTCTCGACCTGTTTCTCACCATAAGCATATTAGGTCTACAAATATGCTGGAACGCCTGAATAGGGAGATAAGGAGAAGAGAAAGGGTCATTTCGATATTCCCAAATGACCAATCCGCTATAAGGATTATTGGCTCAGTACTTATGCACATTGAAGAAGATTGAGGTGGAAAGACTTTTCTAAAGAATGCGAACCAGAATTAAGGACAATGAGTAGTGCATATCTGGTCCGCTAGGTTTTCAATTGGCGGCTTTTCCATGGTAAATCCCGCTCTTCGAAAGATATTGTCTAATACTTATAGACGATTATGTTCAAGGAAAAAATTACAAAATTTATTCAGTCAGGGGAGGGGCTTCCTCGCCCCTCCCCTGACTGAATATTCAAACATCCCACAACCTAGTAATACTGGTTGACAAACATTGTTTCCCTTTTACACAAAAATAAGGACTTGACTAAAATCCGGTTTGGTTGTCACGTAAAGTCCTGAATCGTGACAACCATATGCTAAATCTCGGTTTGGTTGTCACGTAAAGTCCTGAATCGTGACAACCATATGCTAAATCTCGGTTAGGTTGTCAGGCAAAGTCCTGAATCGTGACAACCATATGCTAAATCCCGGTTTGGTTGTCACGCAAAGTCCTGATTCATGACAACCAAATGCCAGAATTGCGTTCGGTTGTCAGAAAAAACCCACCGGATTAGCTGGCATGCCTATCCAAGCCGACCCAATGGGTTTTCATTTCAGTTTAGGCCTTCTATTTTAACCTGGACTGCCGGGAGGAAATTTTCGCCTGTATCCTGGTAGGTTAGCTGTACTTTGTCGCCTTCTTTCAGGTAAATCGCCAGCGGCTCGCGTTCCGAAGAAATAATATAGCTCTGCTTATTGTCGAGCAGGAAGGAAACGGCTGTATAGTTGCCGGACTTTTCCTTATATACCCGGAGGACGGTTCCGCTGACCTGTTTCTCCTCGGCTTTCGACCTACCGTCAAGGCCGCCACCTCCGCGCTGCAGTTCTAGCTTATATTGCCTGAGCGCATCGTTAGGGGTTGATCCGTATACCGATGTTTCAGGATTTGCCGCCGAGACGATAAAGTAATTTTGCAAAAAGCCGTTCGAATCAAGGACTGGCGTCAGCCAGCTTGCTTCACCATAAAAATTGTAAAGGACCGGCATTTTGCCTTTCCATTTCTTTTCAATGAATTTTTTCTCGATGATTTGCAATGCGCCTTCTGAATCCATATACGATTCTTCGAGGTTACCGGTGTAATAGGTTGCTTTACCGGTTCTTGAGTCCGTCAAAGAGTATCCGAGCATCGAATCTACGCCTTCCTTTGGGCTTGAGAAGTCGGTAAAATAATACATCGTGCCATTTTCATTGAAAATTGGCGTAACGTTCGCCTCGGTTCCTTCATCCGAAGGCAGCTTTACATCCTTTTTCCCGAAGACGCTGTTCCAGAAGCCATGGACATAGTTGCCGAAATAACTGTTTTGCAGGCTAACCACCTCTGGAGAAACCGCTCCGTCTATAAAATCAGGGATTTCATCTAGCGCGTAATCCGCCGTCTTTCCGCTCTGAGGGTCGACCATCACAATCCCTTTCACATCAAAGCCGTTCCTTGCGGAAATGAAGTTCCCGTAAGAACGGATATAGACCGGCTTGCCACTTTCATCCACTTCCAATTGAACGTCACCGTAAAAAATTGTCCTCGGGTACTGCATCCTGATATGGCGCTCAATGTTTTTTCCAAAATAAGAGGAGGGGGTGTAGGCCATTTCTGATTTCACAAACTTAGGATTTGCTGTCGAGTCGGTGGCGCTCAGCTTAAAATAGCCAGGCGTTGTCTTGCCGTTCCACCATTTGAAGATTCCTGAAAATTCAACGGGCGCGATATACACATATTCGCCATTCACCTTTTGGATTTGCAGGCTGCCTAACTCGTAATAGCTTGTGTTCGGAACCTGCCCAAATGCCTTTCTCATCTTATTGCGTGCAAATTGGGGCGGTACACTCGCCGGCGTTTTCGTTTCATCAAACGTTTCAATTTCCGTCCGCTGGTCCATTTTTGCTGTTTCATACTTATCATTTGCGTTAAAAAGAAACGCCGTCAACATGTAGAGGCAGAATACAAGGCTGCCTAAAAACAACAATGCTTTGACAAGTTGTTCCTTTCCGGTGGAAAACAGGGCTCCGATAGCGGAAGAAACAAGAATGAAAAGCCATAGGGAAGAAAGGTTTCTGTCAATGTTAAATAGATAATAAATAATAAAAACCAGTACCGCGAGGAGGATAGCCAGATTAATATGCGCTATCAGGCTTGATTTTTTTCCTCCCTTTTTCCCGCCCCGAAACCCGAAAAATGGTACGACTAAAATAGCCATCAGCAATCCGGCAATCAATGAATACAAATAAATATTTCCCATAAAACTTCTCCTTCCCGGCCGCGAAACTTATGCGCCCGCATTAAACAAATACGTTGGGAGCGGCAAAAAGATTCACCGTTGCCAACAAAAAACAGGCCTTCCTGACCGGAAAGCCTGCATAAAGAATGGATTTGCCTATTCTTCCAAATCAACATTATGATACACTTGCCGGACGTCCATTCTAATGGAATTGAAATCCGCATTAAATCAACGTTTGCTCGTCCTTAACTGGTGAATAAAATTGTTCTGTATATCATAACGAAAACAATAACATAAATCAACCTAAGGAAGTGGTATATCCATATCGGAAAACCATTGCCGTCACTGGGTTGCGGTCTTTTTGTTTGCTTTGTTTTCCTTTAAATACAAAATAAAAACGTCAGCTCACGGATGCTGACGCCTTAAACGATATTAGTCTGTTTCAAGTGTAGAATCCCAACCATGAAGTTTAGTCATTTTCACATAATCCTTCAAAAAAGCTGGGTCATTTGTATTTAAGTGAACAGGCTTTAAATGCACCATACACCAATTATCCTCATAATGTATTTCGACACTTACTACTTCCGGTTCCTCATCAGCTTTCCATACGCTATCCAAAATAATATCGCCCTTGTGAGGAATTATATTGGACTCAAAGCTTTTTTTATCGTTGTCCAGCCTTTGTTCATTGGTTCTAAACGAATTAATTGTGATAATATCACTTCCATAATTTTCACCTCCATTTCTTCCCTCCCAATATTCGACAGCAACCTGTCAATTCCTTCTAGGTAAATAAAAAGAAGCACCAATCGGATGAACTGGTGCATTTTAACTATATTATTCACCTTGCTTTTGTTTTCTTTCTTTATTTCGCTCCTTATTATTAATAAATTCGTTAAGGAACATTCCCATAAAAGCGTGAGTTTTGGAGGAATAATACCAATAATTGAGCAAATTAATAATAATTAATAAAAATATTATGGCACCAAAAAAAATTTTATCTCCCCAAAATATGTTCATTTCTTTTAATGCAAACAAGTTAACAAGGAAGGAGCAGCTTAAGCTCACAGTTAAAACTCCTAAGCTGTGGGTGGTGGACAATAAATGTCGATAACGTTCAGCAATGTAATCACGATGATCTTTCCCCAGCAGGCTCAATTCACTTTGCCAAAGATACTCCAAATAAAAATATTCTTCATCTACATCTTTTTCACGATACTTTCTTTTATATCCGTCTATGTGCTGGATTATCATTTCTATTCCTTTTTTTTTAGACATAACCCAAAAGCGCCCAAAATATATTTGATGAAAAATGTAGCCGACTGGAACACCAATACTTGCTACAGCGACAACAAAGCTTATTAATTTCACAGGGTCAGTAGTAAAAGCAGAAAAGAATTTGTTATTATAAGTTCCATATAAAATCAATATGCTCAACAAAAACACCCAACCAGGAATACCCCAGCGTATTAAATATTTTGTTTCATATTTCATTTTTTCACCTCCGATTATAATTCCATAATTCTTCAGTTAATGGCAAATTCCTCCTCAGCCAAATAAAAAAGCACCTAGAAAGGCGCTCCTTACATTAAAACGGTCTTGGTTTTACAGTGCTCATTTATATTTAAACACAGAAATATGAGCAACTTTGCTCAAAACGATTCTGTGAAGAAATCCTTTTTCATCATAAAATTCCTTAATGCCAGACGTTTCAATTTTATTCAAAACTTCTTTTGGGTCATTACCATCAACAAATTCAGTGATTTCTTTGCCACTGTCTAAAGTATAAGTAATTCTGTACTTATTCATAATTTCACCTCCATTTAACATAATTCGCCAAAAGAAATCAAAATCCTTCAAAAAAATAGAAAACTCGCTAATCAGTCAAGGTTAGCGAGTTTTGGTCGATTATTGATTGGCAAGTATTTCGGCGCCACGATGATAATACTCCGAAATTTGCTTCCAATTGTCTTTTGTCCTTCTTGTTTCGTTAATCATTGTTAAGTGCAGATAATATGAATTGCCATCATTTGGGCGAATGTATGCCGTAGACTGTGCGGAGAGATTCGTATATTCCGAGTGATTTTAGCACGTTCCCCAGCAATCTTAACCACCCGTTCCACAGCAACAACCGTCAAAGGTTTGCCATTTTGAGAAAGAAACAGGTTGTCATGCTTTCGGAAATCATTCTTCATGAATTGCTCCCTAATGCGATTATATTTAATCAAATACTTCTTCAGCTCAGGGAAGATTGGCAAATAACGTTCTTTATTGCCTTTGCCGACAATCCTTATGGTTGTTTCCCCAACATTGCGTTCATCATGTGACACAATTCCAAATTTCTTACTCAAGTAAAAGCAAGAGTCATGATAATGAGTTTGTTGCGAGCTTCAAGATAAGTATTCATTTTGAAACCGTCAATCATGCTACGGACTTCTTCCTTGGTGAAAGAATTGATTACGACCTTCGGCTCTTTTAACCACTTGATGTTTGCTGTTGGGTTATGTTTTTCTAACAGATAACCTTCTTCAACGCTATAACGGAAAAAGCCACGCAATACCTTGTAAATGCTGTTTATGTACGTTTCCTTCCGTCCTTGTTTGGACAGGATTATTCCGTATTGTTTAACATGCAAAGCTTTGACTTCTTCTAATTCGGTAATCTTGTGCTCGTTCTCGAGGTAAGCAATAAATTTTTTTGACATTGTTTTACTGCTTTGTTGTGTTCGAGGGCTAAAGCCTCTAATCTTCATGTGAAACAGAAATTCCTTGTGTAAATCGTCTAATAGCACAAAAATGCTCCTTCCGTATTGAAATTCAATTCATTCACGAGAAGGAGCAAACGTATATCATCGCCCAAGATGATGATTGTTGAAACGTATATCATCAACTTTGACGATTTTGATTATTTTGCTTTAGACAAAAATGTTGGCAACGTTGATACTATGCGATTTCTAATCCAAATCAACATTATGATACACTTGCCGGACGTCCTCCAGGTCTTCAAGCACATCAATCATTTTTTCGAATTTGGCTTGCGCGTCGGCCGGGAGGGTTACATCGTTTTGCGCCAGCATTGTCAATTCCGCTACCGTAAACTCAGTAATTCCCGCGTTTTTGAACGCTTCCTGAACGGAATGGAATTGATCGGGTTCCGCATAGACGATGACCGAATCATCTTCTTCAAGGATATCCCGTACGTCAAGGTCTGCTTCCATCAACAGTTCGAGAACTTCATCAGCTGTTTTCCCTTCGACTCCGAAAACTGCTGTCGCATCGAACATATAGGCCACAGATCCGCTGACTCCCATATTTCCGCCGTTTTTGCCAAACGCCGCGCGGACTTCCGAAGCGGTCCGGTTCACATTGTTTGTAAGGGCATCGACAATGACCATTGAACCGTTTGGCCCAAAGCCTTCATAACGCAGTTCGCTATAGTTTTCTTCGGAACCGCCCTTTGCCTTTTCAATCGCACGGTCAACAATCGCTTTGGGCACATTGTATGTTTTTGCTCGCTCGAGGACGACCTTGAGTGCCTGGTTCGATTCGGGATCCGGCTCGCCCTGCTTGGCAGCTACATAAATCTCGCGGCCAAACTTGGCATAAATACGGCTTGTATTCGCATCCTTGGATGCCTTTTTCTCCTTGATGTTATTCCATTTGCGGCCCATTCTGAACACACTCTCTTTCCTAATAAATATCCATGGGATGATGGGATGCCATTACCAAAATAAATATCCTTACTCCTATATCTTGATCGGAAAACAATAGCCGAAAAAAATCACCACGAATTATTATACAACAATTTTATCAAGAAATTAAATTGCAAAATGTTAACAAGTTCCAAAAAGTTTTTCTGACGAACGGGAAATAAAAAACGCTGATTCGGTGTTAAATCAGCGTTTTATTAAGTCCCCTTTAGTTTTTTACAAGAACAGGCTTGCAAGCATTGCTGCAACCGTTTACAGCGGTAAGCCGGTTACGGCCATCCTGCTTTGATTCTAGTAGCAGCTGGTCGGCAACTATATACCCTTTTTCAAGGGGAACCTGTTCGGATATTTTATAAAAATAAAGCCCGAAAGATGACGTATAGGAGATGGGAACTGTTTCAGAACCGAATTCAACTTCGACGGTGCTGTTTTCCACCCTACGCAAAATTCTTTCAACCAAATCTACACATTGGGCGTAATTCCTGTTTCTGAGGAACAGTGTAAATTCTTCACCCCCGCTCCGGAAGAGGCTGTCGTTTACATTCAGGTAACTTTTCAGTTGATTGGCAAAATGCCGGATGACCTGGTCGCCGACGGAGTGGTTGTAGTTGTCGTTGATGCTTTTGAATTTGTCGATATCAGCGACAACAACGCCGATATACTCCTCGGTCTGGCTCAGCTCTGTCATCTTCTTGTCCATAAAGGCCCTATTATTGATGCCGGTTAGGTAGTCTGTATAAGCCATCTGTTCAAACTTGTCCCTCTCATATTTATCCTGGATACTTTGGGATTTTGAGAAGAATGACAAGCTGACAAGGTAATTCAATAAGAAAAGGGCCAATAGTGTCCCCCATTCGGCTTGATGGATGAAAAGAAGCAGCAGGCCATTCGTTAATGCCGTTTTCCCCGTATCGATCAGGCTTCTGCTTTTGTAAAAATCATACGCATCCCCAAAGGTTTTCACATCACCAAGCATATAAAATACGGTAATCAAAAAAGTATCTATTAGAAACGAAGTAACAAATACGAGCAAAAATAGTAAAATCCAAAACCCAAATGGCAGGGGTTCAAAGAATGGAATCAACAGATTGTACAAATAGTAGGCAGCCGAATAAGCAAGCGAAAATGATCCAATGTTATAGAACGTATCCCAAAACTCTTCCGGGTCAGCTGTTTTTGTCCGTTTCCGGTTAATGTAAACCGTAAACCGGTAAATCGTTTCAAAGATGAACAGGCCAAGCGGCCCAGCAAAAATTCCAAACGACAAGCTGTAGCTTATCCCATAATCGACTGTCGTATTGCCAGTTTTTTTGACGACACGCAAACGATGGTAGAGGGTTGAAAAAGCCCAAAACAAAAACAATGCTTTAATAAACAGGTTTACTTCGACATCCAAGCCCCGCGTTTGAACGGCTATTGCCAGCGCGGAAAAAAACAATAAAAAATCAAACAATCTTGCTCTCCACATTGCAGTTGCTGCCCCTTCCCAATCCTATACCTTTAATAATACTTTAAAGTTGATATCGTTTGCATAATTATTTTTAGAGTAATCAGAAACATTTGTTTTATATGGTAATATTTTCAATAATATTATTGATTCTGTCAATGAGTAGATTAGTTGTATGGTAAACTATCTTTTAAAGAAAAGGGGCTACCCTTGGCCCTAGTTAAGTCCCCTTACATAATCTAAACAATAACAGTCCTCTAGAAAGCGAGACAAAAAATGACACCATTCACAAAAAGAACAATCGAGATTATCCGTGCCATTCCAGAAGGAAAGGTGGCGACATATGGACAAATCGCAAGACTTGCGGGGAGTCCGAGGGCGGCACGGCAGGTCGTCCGGGTACTCCATTCCATGAGCAAAAAGCATAATCTGCCCTGGCATCGGGTTGTAAACGGCCGAGGCGAAATTGCCATCCAGGATGAAGAAGCGCGTTTTCAGCAAACTTTGCTGCTTGAATCAGAAGGGGTGGCCGTAGCGGGAAACAGGGTCAACCTGGGGTCTTTCGGACATCAGCCCGATCCGATCGATGACTTTTGGGAACCGTAACGAACGAGATTTGTTAAATTTTGAAAATTAAAAGATTGTCAGCCTTATTGAAGACGTGATACGATAAATAGGTAAGTTTGTGCAAACGTTTTCCTAAGTTAGAAAGGGGGTTGTGCGGTTAAATCATTGGTATATTGCTTGACTGCGCTTTTTTTAAAAGCCTTAGTGCAAACGATTTCACAAAAAGTTGTGCTTGTATTTACCGCTCAATAGAGGGCGGAATTTTTTAGAGGCGTGCGCAAACGCTTTCATTGGTGCGCTTAACATTTAATTAACGGGGGTTTGTCATGAAACAGAAAAAGCTTTTTTCAAGCCTGTTCGCAGTTGTCCTGTTGCTTAGCCTTGTACTGGCCGGTTGTTCATCTTCATCGGGCGGTTCCAAGGATACAGACTCAAAGAAGAAGGACGTTACACTGGATATTTTCCAGTTTAAAGTAGAGTTTAAAGATCAGTTTGAAGCGGTTGCGAAAGAATATGAAAAAGCAAACAAAGGCGTAAAAATTAATATCACCACAGTTGGCGGCGGTGAAGATTACGGCGCCGCGCTAAGATCCAAGATTGCATCAGGCAAGGAGCCTGCCATCTTCAATGTCGGCGGCCCTCAGGACGTTGAAGACTGGAAGTCCAAGCTTGCTGATTTGTCAGACACAAAAGCCGCGGAGGCCGCACTTGAGGGAACTCTTGATGGCGTAACAGTCGACGGTAAAGTAATGGGTCTCCCATTCAACCAGGAAGGCTATGGCTTAATCTACAATAAGGCCGTTTTCGAAAAGGCAGGCATCAATCCTGATGATATCAAGAGCTACGCCGCTCTTGAAGAAGCTGTGAAAACACTCGACAGCAAGAAGAAAGAGCTGGGGCTGCAGGCAGTATTTGCTCTTCCTGCAAAGGAAACGTGGGTCACGGGCCTTCATTTATCCAACGCTTTCCTAGCGGGTGAGTTTGACGGCAATGTTTTAAAGGCTTTTGAAGCAAAGAAGGTTGATTTCACATATGGCGACAGCTTCAAAAAGGTCCTTGACCTTCAGAATACGTATTCTGTACAGCCTGTTGTAAGCCTTGACTATTCCAAACAAGTTGAAGAATTGTTCTCGCTTCAAAAGGTCGCAATGATCCAGCAGGGTAACTGGGTATACGGGTCAATCGCGGGCATCGACCAGGAATTCGCCGATAACGGCATCGGCCTCCTGCCAATCCCTGTTGAAGGCTATAAGGAAGATTCTATTCCTGTCGGTATCCCTATGTACTGGGGCATAAACAGCAACAAGGATGAAGCAACAATTAAAGAAGCGAAGAAGTTCCTTGACTGGCTCTACACTTCCGACGAAGGAAAAGAAGCAGTCCTGAACGATTTTAAATTCATTCCTGCCTATGGCGGCTACGATTCTTCCAAAATATCAGATCCGCTTGCCAAGGATATCTACAAGTATGCCGAGGAAGGCAAGACGATTGGCTGGACATTCATGGGCTATCCAACAGGATGGGGACAGGACACCCTGGGCATCGAAATCCAGAAATATGTAACAGACAAGGCTAAATGGGATGATGTTGTTAACGTATCAAAAGAAGCATGGGAAAAAGCAAGGAATAAATAGATTAGGCAAATGAAACATATTCAGGTACCACATTCATGAGACAAAGGGTCTGATTCAATAAGGCGAACACCTTATGGGTCAGCCCCTTTGTTAATAGTAGCGATTAGTTTCCATTATTTATAAATTTGAAAACGATGGCGGCTTGGCCATTTGGCGCCGTTTTAGATAAAGCGAAGCTTCAGTTGCCTTTTTTCTGAAAAGTTATAAAGGAGAACGAGCGAAAGATGTGGAGGGTTATACATGCTGCGAACGAAGGATTTATCTTACTGGCTTTTTCTTGCCCCAGTCCTTTTGGCGTTGTCGATGGTTGTTATTTTGCCGCTCGGCCTTGGTATCTATTATTCTTTTACAAATTGGAACGGCATCGAAACAGGCGGTTTCATTGGTTTTGAAAACTATATCAATATATTCAGTGATAAAAAGTTCATGGACGCCCTGTGGTTTACGGTCAAGTTTTCGGTCGTTTCGATTATCATGATCAATCTGATCGGCCTATCGCTAGCGCTTATTGTTACATCAAGGATTAAGTCCAGCAATTTTCTTAGGACAATCTTTTTTATGCCAAATTTGATTGGCGGACTTATTCTTGGTTTCATTTGGCAGTTTATTTTTATGAAGGTGTTTGACGGGATTGGCAGCCTAATGGGAGTGGAAAGCCTGCAGGGCTGGCTGTCCACCACAGAAACAGGCTTTTGGGGGCTTGTCATCTTAATGAGCTGGCAGATGTCCGGATATATCATGGTCATCTACATTGCCTATTTAGAGGGCGTACCGCACGAACTGCTGGAAGCAGCCGAGATTGATGGTGCGAGCTCATTCCAGCGCCTTCGCTATATCGTTCTTCCGCTTGTCGCGCCAGCCTTTACGGTAAGTATGTTCCTGACTTTGTCCAACACGTTTAAGCTGTATGACCAAAACCTTTCCCTCACTGCCGGGGGGCCGTACAATTCGACGCAGATGGTCGCGATGGAAATTTTTAAAACGGCGTTCGTTGAATTGAATATGTCTTACGCGCAAGCCAAAGCGGTTATCTTTTTCATTATCGTGGCAATTATCTCGCTGACACAGGTTTACATTAACAAGAAAAGGGAGGTTGAGCTTTAATGAAACGCAAAGCCAAATTGCCAATCGAATTCCTCGGGCTTTTTCTTGGGCTTCTGTGGCTTTCACCCTTTTATCTGATGATTGTCAATTCATTTAAAACAAAGCGGGAAATCTTTTCCGATACATTAAAGCTGCCGGAAATATTTAGTTTTGAAAACTATATCGTCGCCTTTACACAGCTCGATTTTCTGAAGACATTTATGAACTCGCTCATTATTACCGTTGCGAGTGTTGCAATCATTATTGTGTTTTCGTCAATGGCGGCATATGCCCTTTCACGGAACAAAAGCAAAACTAGTACAATTATCTTTTTCATGTTTGTGGCGGCAATGCTCATTCCGTTCCAGTCCGTTATGATTCCGCTCGTCACAATTTTCGGAAAGATTGATATGTTGAATCGGAGCGGCCTTGTCTTTATGTATCTCGGTTTCGGAGCGAGCCTGTCGATTTTCCTTTATCATGGTACGCTGAATTCAATCCCGAAATCGCTCGATGAAGCAGCCACGATTGACGGAGCGAACAAATTCCAGATTTTTTGGTATATCATTTTCCCAATGCTGAAGCCCATTACGATTACGGTGGGAATACTGAATACAATCTGGATTTGGAATGACTATCTCCTTCCATCACTTGTCATCAACCAGGAGGGCATGGAAACGATTCCGTTGAAAATGTTCTTCTTTTTCGGTGAATACACGAAGCAATGGCATCTTGCCCTCGCTGGCCTGACGATTGGGATTATTCCGGTCATCATTGCGTATTTCTTTGCGCAAAAGCAGATTATAAAAGGGATATCAGAAGGGGCAGTTAAATAATCGGCATTGGCAGCAAGCCTAATATCATGCTATAAAGATGAGATGGAGAATTAGAAGCTAGATGCATTTGAGTACCGGGAGGAAGCAGGATGGTTACGATAAAAGAGGTTGCAAAAGAAGCAAATGTGGCGCCTTCCACCGTGTCAAGGGTTATTGCCGACAGTCCCCGGATCAGTGACAAGACGAAGCGGCGTGTTAAAGAAGTAATGGAACGGCTTGGCTATTACCCGAATCTCCAGGCAAGGAGCCTTGCTGCTAAAAGTACGAGAACTATCGGGGTGATTATGCCTGCCTCCGCGGAAAAAGCCTTTCAAAACCCCTTCTTCCCGGAGGTGTTAAGGGGGATCAGCAAGCATGCCCATGCAACAAAGTATGGAATCTACCTTTCAACAGGCTCCACCCAGGCTGAAATCCATGAAGAGGTTGTGTCCATGGTAATGGGCCGGCGGGTAGATGGGCTTATTCTGCTGTATTCAAGAATGAAGGACCGGACAATGGAATACCTAATGGAAAGCGGGTTTCCTTTTACATTGGTGGGAAGGCCGTATAAAAATAAAAATTCGATTACGTACGTCGATAACGACAATGTTGGGATAACGAAGCAGTTGACCGAGTATTTAATCGGCCTCGGCCATACAAAGATTGCTTTTGTTGGCGGGGATCCCGACTTCGTGGTGACAATTGACCGGCTTAAGGGATACCGGGAGGCCTTGGCGGAGGCTGGAATTCCTTATGTAGAGCAGTACACATTTACAAATGATATGGTTGCGGGGAACGGGAAGGATGCGGTCAAGGCTCTTTTGGATATAGAAAGACGCCCAACAGCTGTCATCACTCTCGATGACTTGCTTGCGCATGAAATGATTGGCTGTCTTGAATCATACAACATTAGGGTGCCGGCTGACATTTCAATTGCCGGCTTCAACAACCTTTCACTTTCGGAACATTCGAATCCGCCTTTGACTTCCATAGATATTGGCACAATCCGGCTTGGCTATCTGGCTACACAATATTTAATTGAAAAGGTTGAAAATCCTGAAGTAGAGCCGAAAGGGGTAATTCTACCGGCGAAACTGATTGAACGAAAATCCTGTGCTTCGATAATTTGAAAAAACAAAACAGCTACGAAGGAAACCCGTGAGAGGCCACGGGTTTTTTCTTATGGAGAAATGTTACTTTTATTAAAATATTACCCTTAAAAGGCCGGAAATGGATTATTATAAGAGGAGTGCTAGATATCATTTATAAATTTGACTTAAAAAATATGGAGGAGGGAAAGAATGGGGCTGGAAATTCGGAATTTGACAAAGCGGTACGGCGATAATGTTGCTGTAAACAATGTTTCCGTTCAGCTGCCTAAAGGCCAAGTACTTGGCCTGCTTGGCAGGAATGGCGCCGGAAAAACAACAACGATTAAAATGATGCTGGGGCTGGTTCGCCCTGACAGCGGAGAGATACTTTGGGAGGGGCGGCCGTTCCGCAGGGAGGAGTTGTCGATAGGCTATCTTCCTGAAGAAAGGGGGCTGTATCCAAAGACAAAAATTTCAGAACAACTTCGGTACTTTGGGCAGCTTGAAGGGATGAGCCGGAAGCTTGCAAATGAACGGATTGATTATTGGCTGGAGAAGTTTGAAATTACCGAGTATAAGAACAAGCTGGCTAGCGAGCTGTCAAAAGGGAACCAGCAAAAAATCCAGGTCATTGCCACATTGCTGCATGACCCCGAGATTATTATACTTGACGAGCCATTCAGTGGCCTTGATCCGGTCAATGCCACTATGCTGGGCAATGTCATTGAAGAGCTTGTCAAACAGGAAAAAACGATCATCCTTTCAAGCCATAGGATGGAGTCAATCGAGATGTTCTGCGAAAATGTCTGCATGATGAAAAAAGGAGATATAGTCGTATCCGGAAAGCTTCAGACGGTAAAGGATGAGTATGGATACAAGAATCTACGGATCACTTCATCTGGTCCACTCGAACCAATTTTTAAGCAATTAAATATGCCGTTTGAGAAAAATGGCCTGGTTTTTATCGCGAAGGTACATAACGAAAAGGAAGGGATGGAAATACTGAAAGCCGCGGAGGCTGGAGGTGTTCCACTCCAGAACTTTTCCCTGCTTGAGCCGACGCTCCATCAAATTTTTGTCGAGAGGGTGGGCTAAATGGAAAAATTCCTTACAGTATTGCGGTTTCATTTAAAAGAAGGATTGTCCGGGAAAGGCTTTATCATCACTGCCGCTGTATTATTCGCCGCGATTTTTGGCTATTTCGGTTTCACGCATTACTTTGGCAACGATGAAAAAATGACTGTGTACGTCAGCAACCAGTCCACGGGTTATTCCTTTGACACTAGCGGGGAAAAAGCGGATTTTGCCGATGTCAAAGAAATTACGGATGATAAGGTTGAAGGGATCAAGAAGCAGGTGAAGGATGGCAATGCCGATGCTTTAATCATCGTGTCGGGCAGCGGTGATGCCCCTAAAGTGGACTATTATTTCCGCCGAATGGTTGATTTCCAGGTCCTTGGCCTGATTAATTCCGTTATGCAGCCCCAGTACCTAAATACAGTCATTTCGGAGAATAAGCTCGATCCCGCTGTTGCAGGCTCCTTGCTGACGCCCGTGAAAATTGAAGAAATCGCGCTCAAGAAAACAGAGTCACTCGGCCTCGTCTATTTCTTCCTTTTTCTCATGTACATGTTTATCATCATGTTCGGCAATACAGTTTCGTTAAGCATTGCCGGTGAGAAGACATCAAGAGTCATGGAAATCATGATAACAAAAGTAAAGCCGGTAACCATGATGTATGCAAAAATCATTGCGGCGATGGTGTCGGGGTTGATTCAAATCGGTATGGTTGCCCTTGCCTACGGGGTTGCGAAGATGCTTGGATGGACATCGGGCGAACTTGAGATTTTTGGAATGCCGCTTGATCTGTCTGTATTGAATCCGAAAATATTTTTATTCCTAAGCCTGTTCTTTGTTCTTGGCTATTTCGTTTATGCCCTGTTGTTTGCCTCGATAACATCGGTTATCAGCAGGATGGAGGACATCGGTTCCATCATCTTCCCGGTCTCTATTTTGCTGATGGGAGCCTTCCTGCTTGGAATGAAGACTATGCTCGACCCAAATGCGACAATTGTCCTAGTTAGTTCCTACATTCCATTCTTCTCGCCGATGGTCGTTTTCTCCCGGATTGTCCTTGGAGAGGCAGGGCTGGTTGAGATTTTCCTTTCAATTGCCGTATTGCTCGCCGCGATTGTCGTATTAAGCTATGTAGCTAATCGTATATATGCAAAAGGCGTTATGAGATACAGCGGAAAAACAAATCTTGCAGATATTGTTAAAATGGTAAAAAACGCTGAGATGTAAGGAGATCGCTTGAGCTAGAGAAATTTCTACATTATCTTTTAAAATACACGAGGCAGGGGATTCGTCCCCTGCCTCGTTGAATTATTATGCCTTTTCCTCGAACAGCTTGGCAATCCCAATGATGACATCGACTGCCTTTAGCATATTGTCTACAGAAATAAATTCGTATTTCCCGTGGAAATTTTCCCCGCCAGTAAAAATATTCGGCGTAGGGAGGCCCATGTAGGAAAGCTGGGAACCGTCCGTACCGCCCCTGATTGGTTTGATGATTGGAGTAATCCCAAGGTTTGTCATCGCCTCATGGGCAATATCAACAATCTCCTTCACAGGTTCGATTTTTTCACGCATATTGTAGTACTGGTCATTCAGGTCAAGCTGGATGGCGTCTTCGCCATGGACTTTCCTGAGCTCATCCGCGATTTTAATCATCTTTTCCTTCCTTGCCTCGAAGCTGGCGCGGTCAAAATCCCTGATGATATAGTAAACTTTCGTTTCCTCGACATCCCCGTTAAAGGAGATTAAATGGTAAAAGCCTTCATAGCCTTCCGTGAATTCGGGCGCTTCCTCTGCAGGCAGCATCCGGTGGAATTCCATCGCGATTTTAGCCGAATTGACCATCTTTCCCTTTGCTGTTCCAGGGTGGATATTCGTCCCCTTGAATGTCAATTTTGCTGAAGCAGCATTGAAACTTTCATATTCAAGTTCACCGATTGGCCCGCCGTCAACTGTATAGGCGTATTTTGCCTGGAATGCGCCGACGTCGAATTTATGAGGGCCTCTGCCGATTTCCTCGTCCGGAGTAAAAGCAACCCTGATTTTCCCGTGTTTGATTTCTGGGTTTTTAATCAGATAAGCCATCGCCGCCATGATTTCCGCTATGCCCGCTTTATTATCCGCTCCAAGGAGGGTCTTCCCGTCCGTTGTAATCAGCGTGTGTCCGATGTAATCAGAAAGTTGCGGGAAATCACTTGTTTTCATCACAACATTCAAGTCTTTGTTCAGGACAATGTCTTTGCCATCATAGTTCTCGACGATTTGCGGGTTTACCCCTTTGCCGGTGAAATCTGTGGCAGTATCAAGGTGGGCGAGAAAGCCGAGCGTTGGTACATCCTTGTCCGTATTGGCAGGCAGGGTTGCCATGACATAACCGTTTTCATCCATCGATACTTCTTCCATTCCAATCTCTTTCAGTTCATCAACAAGCATCCGGGCAAGGTCTAGCTGGCCAGTAGTGGACGGGCAGGATGTGCTCGATTCATCCGATTGGGTGTTCACTCGGGCATAGGAAATAAACCGTTCAATAATTTCATGTTTCAAAATTGACCAACTCCTACTTATGTAATGAAAAACATTTCTACTGTAAAGCCATTATAATACAAATCACGGAAATGGAAGATATAAGAGGATAAAATTAATAGGCGGTTGTCGAAAAAAGAAGAAAGTAAAAACAAAAAAGCTATGGCAAGAAACTTTTAAAAGACTAGACGGAAACGGGGGAATCATGTACAATGTTTTCAGAATATTGCTTTTATTGCGAATTAAGTTTATTTTCAGTATTAAAAAGTAGTTAAGGTTAAAAAGAGAAGGGGGACCTAGTAATGAAGAAGAGAAAGTTGGCAGGCATTTTTCTATCATTTTCCTTAATCGCGGGCATAATAGCGGGCTGCGGCACAAAGGAAAGCAGCGGATCGAACGGGAAGGAGAAAGACGGCGAAACGATAAAGATTGGGGTAAACGTTGAGCTTTCTGGAGGAGTAGCTTCCTATGGGCAATCGATTGCGGAAGGACTTGAGCTGGCTGTAAAAGAAATCAATGAAGAAGGTATTGATGGCAAGAAAATCAAGCTTGTAAAATTCGATAATAAGTCAGATGCTTCGGAAGCGACAGCCGGGGCGGTTAAATTGATCAGCCAGGATAAGGTTTCTGCGATAATCGGCGCTGCGACTAGCGGAAATACACTAGCGCAAATCCAACTTGCAGAAAAGCATAAGGTTCCAATCATTACACCAACCGGTACGAATCCGGATGTAACCAGCAAAGGCGGCAAGCTGAATTCCTTTGCATTCAGGACATGCTTCATCGACCCATTCCAGGGAACTGTTGCTGCCAACTTCGCGACCGATGAGCTGCAAGCCAAGAAGGCAGTCGTCTTTATTGATACAGCCAGTGACTATTCGAAAGGGCTTGCTGCGGCATTTAAAGAAGCTTTTAAAGCAAAAGGCGGAGAAGTACTTGAAGACGCTGCCTATTTGGCAAAGGACACCGATTTCAGGGCAACATTGACACGTATGAAATCCCAAAATCCTGATTTCATCTTCCTTCCTGGCTACTATGAAGAAGTCGGCCTAATTGTTAAGCAAGCGCGCGAAATTGGCCTTGATGTGCCAATTATGGGCGGCGACGGCTGGGATTCGCCAAAGCTGGTTGAGCTGGCAGGTGCGGACGCCCTAAATAATACGTTTATTACAAACCATTACTCTTCAGCGGATCCGGATCCGAAAATCCAGGAGTTTGTAGATGCATTTAAGAATGCTAACAAAGGTAAATCACCGGATGCCTTCGCGGCTCTAGGCTATGACACAGCCTATTATCTGGCAGATGCAATTAAGCGCGCCGGCAGCGCAGACCCAGAAAAAATTCAAAAGGCTCTTGAGGAAACAAAGGATCTTCAGCTTGTCTCGGGTACACTTACCCTGGATGAAAACCATAATCCTATTAAATCTGCCGCTATCCTGAAATACGAGAATGGGCAGCAAGCTTTCGAAACGAAGGTTAATCCATAAGAATCATTAAAAAGCTGAATAGGGGGCATTGTCCCCCTATTTTGGGTTAAGGAGCTTTTAACAAGAAATGACTGTTGGAGAATGAAAAAGGAGGAAACCCAATAAGGAACACCAATAATAGTATCTTTCAAGGGGAGTAAAAATTATGGAAATTGTACAGCAGTTGATAAACGGAATTTCACTAGGAAGTATTTATGCACTCATTGCCCTTGGCTATACGATGGTATATGGAATTGTAAAACTCATTAATTTTGCCCATGGCGATGTTTTTATGGTCGGTGCATTTGTCGGTTTTTATTCAATTACGATTCTTGAACTCTCTTTTTTTCCAGCACTTATTCTAACAATGGCCGTTTGTTCCCTATTCGGTGTACTGATTGAGAGGATTGCCTATAAGCCGCTTCGGAACGCCACGCGGATTGCCGCATTGATTACAGCGATTGGCGTATCCCTTCTCATAGAATACAGCGTCATTTATGTCAGGGGAGCCCAGCCTGAGGCGTACCCCGACAATGTCCTTCCTAATGAAACGATTAATCTCTTTGGGGTGAACGTCAGCAGCCAGTCTCTCTTTATCCTTGGTATCTCGGTAGCCCTGATGATTATCCTTCAATTCATTGTCCATAAGACGAAAATTGGCAAGGCGATGAGGGCCGTATCCCATGATGCCGATGCGGCAAGGCTGATGGGCATAAATGTAAACAATACCATTTCAGCCACGTTCGCGATTGGGTCTGCACTTGCCGGTGCGGCTGGAGTCATTTTCGGGATTTATTATACAAAAATCGAGCCCCTGATGGGCATAATTCCAGGGCTTAAGGCGTTCGTCGCCGCGGTTCTTGGAGGAATTGGCATTATCCCGGGAGCGATGGTGGGAGGTCTTCTGCTTGGGGTGATCGAGGCATTGGTCAGCGCTGCTGGCTACTCGCTCTGGCGTGACGGTGTCGCGTTCATTGTCCTCATCCTGATTCTTATTTTCCTTCCGTCAGGACTATTCGGAAAAAATGTGAGAGAGAAAGTATAGGGGGGAGCAAGATGAAATACGTAAAACGCGGAAAAGGCTTCTGGCTCTCAATTGTACTGTCGATCATTTTCTTTTTTATAATCCAGGCGATGATAACCGGAGAAGTATTGAATATTTTCCATGTTAATGCCCTGGTTACAATGGGCATTAATATTATGCTCGCGGCAAGCCTTCATTTGATCATTGGGATTACAGGCCAATTCTCCATCGGCCATGCGGGTTTTCTTGCAGTCGGGGCCTATTCCTCGGCAATAATGACTATGATGTTCGAGCTGCCGTTCGCGGTTGCAATTATTGTAGGTGGACTTGCGGCCGCCGTCGCGGGGCTGATCATCGGCATCCCGAGCCTTCGCCTGAAAGGGGACTATCTCGCCATTGCAACCCTTGGATTCGGTGAAATTGTCAGGATCGCTCTCTTAAACTTCGACTACGTTGGCGGAGCAAGCGGCATGCAGGTTATGCAGATGAGTACGTGGGCCTGGACATTCGCCTGTGTTATGATCACGCTCGTTGTCATTGTCAACTTCACGAATTCCACCCACGGCAGGGCCTGCATTTCAATTCGGGAAGATGAAACGGCAGCCGATGCAATGGGGATTAACACAACTTACTATAAGGTGGTCGCCTTCGCGATTGGCGCGTTCTTCGCTGGGGTAGCGGGCGCGATTTTCGCGCATAACTTCTACATCATCCAGCCGTCCAATTTCGGTTTCCTAAAATCGTTCGACATTTTGATCATTGTTGTCCTTGGCGGTCTTGGCAGCCTATCGGGATCGGTTATCGCCGCCATCCTCCTTACGATTGTTTCAACAGTCCTGCAGGCATATCCTGAAACGAGGATGATTTTATACAGCATTATCCTTATATTAACCATGCTTTATCGTCCGCAGGGCCTATTGGGGACAAGGGAAATCACATCATTCTTTAAAAAATCGAAAAAGGCAGGAGGTGACCATGATGGCACAGGGCACTCCGTTGCTTAAGGTGGAAAATGCCGGAATACGGTTTGGCGGTCTGAAAGCGGTATGGAACGTGAATCTGGAATTGTTCCAGGGTGAACTGGTTGGCCTGATTGGCCCGAACGGCGCAGGGAAGACAACTTTCTTCAACTTGCTGACGGGCGTTTACGTTCCGACTGAAGGCGAGATCAAGCTTGATGGCGAGAGCCTGAGAAGGCTTCCTCCTTTTAAAATTACAAGAAAGGGTGTCAGCCGGACATTCCAGAATATCCGTCTTTTTGGCGAGCTATCCGTTATTGACAATGTTAAAGTCGCTTACCATTCGTTGGCGAAGCATGGAATACCAAGCTCGGTTTTCCGCCTTCCTAAGCATTTTGAGGGAGAACGGGAAATGGATGACAAGGCAATTGAATTCCTGAAAATTTTTGGGCTTGATCGTTTCAGGGATGAAAAAGCGAAAAACCTTCCTTATGGGCAGCAGCGGAGGCTTGAAATTGCCCGTGCGCTCGCGGCGAATCCCAAACTGCTGCTTCTCGATGAGCCAGCGGCCGGGATGAACCCGCAGGAAACGAGGGAACTTATGAGCCTGATTTCGTTTATTAGGGAGCGTTTCCATTTGACAGTGCTGCTAATAGAGCATGACATGGGACTTGTTATGGGGGTCTGTGAACGGATATACGTCCTTGACCACGGACAGCTGATTGCTCAAGGAACACCTGAAGAAATCAGGAACAATCCGAAGGTAATCGAGGCGTATTTGGGCGAGGAGGTATCTTGATGCTTAAAGTGGATGGAATTAATGTGTACTACGGAAATATCCATGCATTGAAGGATGTTTCCCTTGAAATAAATGAAGGCGAGATTGTTACGCTCATTGGTGCGAACGGTGCCGGTAAAAGCACCTTGTTGAAAACCATTTCAGGGCTCTTGAAGCCAAAGCGGGGCCAAATCAACTTTAAAGGAGAGAATATAGCAGGGAAGGCTGCCCAGATAATTGTTAAACAGGGTATTTCCCATGTACCAGAGGGGCGCCGGGTTTTTTCCAATTTAACGGTGGAGGAAAACCTGGAGCTTGGGGCGTATCTTCGAAAAGATAAAGCGGGCATTAAGGCTGATTTCGAAAAAGTTTACGATCTTTTCCCGCGGCTATTGGAGCGGAAGAAACAGCAAGCAGGCACACTGTCGGGCGGGGAACAGCAGATGCTCGCCATGGGGCGTGCCCTTATGGCCAGGCCACGGCTCCTGCTTCTTGATGAGCCGTCCATGGGCCTTGCACCACTTCTTGTAAAAACGATTTTTAGAATTATTTCCGAGATTAATGAAACTGGCACAACCATTCTCCTTGTCGAACAAAATGCCCATATGGCGTTGTCAATTGCCAATCGGGCTTATGTCATTGAAACTGGCCGGGTCGTCCTTTCAGGAACAGCCGCGGAGCTAAATGAAAGCGAACAAGTAAAAATGGCGTATCTTGGCGGGCATTAAAATCGGGTTAAATGTATTTAGGCAGCCATATAAGTTTGCGGCTAAGCGTATTTTGGGTGATAATTGGGGGCCAATGTATCTTTGGTTGCAGACCAAAGTATTTTGGATGACTGAGATTTCTGCCTAATGTTTTTTACGTGCAACTTTAAATCGCGGGCTGCCGTATTTTCAGGGTATTAAATTGCATTTCAAAACCATCCGTCCTAAGCTGGGCGGATGGTTTTTTGGCGTTTTTCGGCGAATTTTGTTTCCTGGGAAATATTTTTTTTGAAAAAAATATGGTGATAAGTGTCTTGACACCTGTTAAAATAAAAAACAGCCAACTGAAAAGAGTGAAAGATGGGTAGTATAAAATATTGAAAGTAAAATGCAGGGGGAAAAGATGAAAAATATAAAAACAATCTCAGAGAAGAAGCTGTTAGGGATCGCCGGACTCGGCTGGATGTTTGACGCAATGGATGTAGGGATGCTTTCGTTCATCATAGCCGCACTTAAAATTGATTGGGGCCTGACGCCAAAAGAGATGGGCTGGATTGGCAGCATTAACTCAATCGGTATGGCTGTGGGGGCGCTTTTATTCGGACTTATGGCTGATAAAGTTGGCCGCAAAAATGTCTTTATTATTACTTTGTTATTATTTTCAATCGGCAGTGGGCTATCAGCATTGACGACCTCACTGGCCATTTTCCTTATTCTCCGTTTTCTGATTGGCATGGGCCTTGGCGGGGAACTCCCGGTCGCATCGACCCTTGTTGCCGAGAGCGTCCCGGCGGAGAAGCGGGGACGGGTTGTCGTGCTACTTGAAAGCTTTTGGGCATTTGGCTGGCTGATAGCGGCGCTCATTTCCTATTTTGTCATTCCGAAATTCGGGTGGCAGACAGCGCTTATCCTCGGAGCCATCCCGGCGCTTTATGCCATTTACCTAAGGATTAATCTCCCGGATTCGCCGCGTTACGTGACTCTTCAGGATAAGAAGAAGCCATCGGTGCTTGAAGGGATAAAGACGCTGTGGTCGGGAGAGTATCTCCGTCCAACTGTCATGCTCTGGATCCTTTGGTTCTGTGTCGTTTTTTCGTATTACGGAATGTTTTTATGGCTTCCATCTGTCATGATTATGAAGGGCTTCAGCATGATTAAAAGCTTTCAATATGTATTGATTATGACCTTGGCCCAGCTGCCGGGCTATTTTACGGCCGCTTATTTTATCGAGAAAATTGGCAGGAAATTCGTCCTTATTGTCTATCTGGCGGGAACAGCGGCAAGCGCGTATTTCTTCGGTACAACAGACACACTCTGGGTCTTGCTTACGGCTGGCGCATTCCTGTCGTTCTTTAATCTGGGGGCATGGGGAGCGCTTTATGCGTACTCACCAGAGCAATATCCTACTTCTGTAAGGGGAACAGGTACGGGTATGGCTGCTTCGTTTGGAAGGGTCGGGGGTATTCTGGGGCCGCTTTTGGTTCCGTATCTTTCCGCGCAAGGGTACTCAATTCAGGTCATATTTTCGATTTTCTGCGTGTCCATTCTCATAGGTGCGGCAGCCGTATTCTTCCTCGGACGCGAAACGAAGAACATCGAGCTTAATTAAATTGCTTTACTTGAGAAGGTGCCTGGGTTGTGGGCATCTTTTTTTGTTAGTAAACCCGATTTTGCAAAAGTACTTCAGTACAATAGGAAATAAAAAAGTACACATTATGAATAAGTAGTAGCTACAGATACCCGTCGTTTAGTTATGAAATATTAGGTGTATAAACTCAGGTAAGTGACATTGTTAGGCTAAAATCCGAAGAGGAAGCCACTCAAATCCAGATGAGTGACATTGATCGGGCAAAATTCAAAAAGGAAGTCACTCAAATCCGGATGAGTGACATTGATTGAGCAAAATCCGAAAAGAAAGTCACTCAAATCCGGTTGAGTGACATTGATTGGGGAAAATTCAAAAAGGAAGTCACTCAAATCCGGTTGAGTGACATTGATTGGGGAAAATTCAAAAAGGAAGTCACTAAAACCCGGTTACATAAAACAAAACGCTAAAATTCTAGGCAAACACCGATGGATACAACCAACCCCCATTAAAAACCCCCCTTGGATTATCGGCAAGCCGTTCCAAGGGGGGCTCATTTGCTCTCTGCACCCAGGCAATCTGTTATTTCAAACCAGTAGTACTGAGGAACTCGCGGGTCCTTTCCTCTTTCGGATTGGTGAAAAATTCTTCTGGGTTGCCTTTTTCAATAATATATCCATCATCCATATACACCATCCAATCGGCAACTTCCCGAGCAAAGCCCATCTCGTGGGTAACGACAACCATCGTCATCCCATCATCTGCAAGCTCCTTCATCGTCTGGAGCACCTCGCCGACAAGTTCCGGGTCAAGCGCTGATGTCGGTTCGTCAAAAAGCATGATATCCGGCTTCATGGCAAGCGCACGGGCGATGGCGACACGCTGCTTTTGCCCGCCCGAAAGCTTGCTTGGATACACATCCGCCTTATCCTCAAGCCCGACTTTTCGGAGGAGCTCCATCGCTTCCTTTGACGCTTCCTCCTTAGAAACCTTTTTCACATGGACTGGGGCTTCGATTATATTTTCAAGCACAGTCATATGCGGAAAAAGATTGAAGTGCTGGAACACCATGCCGACATGCTGGCGGACTTCATTGATATCATGGGTTTCAGGGAGAACTTCCCGGCCACTGAGAATGATCTTGCCTCGGTCCTTTTTTTCAAGGAAGTTCAGGCAGCGGAGCAGGGTGCTTTTACCAGAGCCGCTCGCACCGACAAGGCAAACAACATCACTTTCATAGACGGATAGATTAATATCTTTTAAAACATGCAAATCTCCGAATGATTTATTTAAGTTTTCGACTTTTATCATTTCACGTGTTTCCATTCACATTTCCTCCTATCGGTCGCTGACGGCCAGTCTCTTTTCAAAACGGTTGACGATGAATGTGAGCAGGGCTACCAGGATCAGGTAGTAGACCGCGACAATCAGCAAGTACGTCATTTCGTCGAAGTTGTTTGATCCGAGTGTAGTCGCCACGTTGAACAACTCGTTCATTGAAATAAAGGCGGCGAGTGACGAGTCTTTAAGACCGATAATGAATTGGTTGCCAAGCGGAGGGAGGGCACGGCGGAATGCTTGAGGCAAAATAATCCTCCGCATCGTAAGCCCTTTGCTCATCCCGAGTGAACGGCCCGCTTCCATTTGGCCATTATCGACCGCCTGGATGGAGCCGCGGAATATTTCGGCAATGTACGCGCCATTGTGAAAGGCTAGCGCCAAAGAGGCAGCCCAGAAGTCTGGCAAAAGAAAGATGCCGCTTATCCCGAAATACAAAATGAAAATCTGGACAATGAGCGGGGTACCACGCACAAGGTATACATAAATGTCCGAAATATATCCGAGCACTTTTACCTTTGAAATTTTTAAAAGGGCAAAAAACAACCCGATGACAATTCCGACGAGCACCGATACAACGGTAAGCTTTAATGTTAAAAGCATGGCGTCCATGAACAGGCCGCTGCTATTGATCAACGTATTGAAGAAGTGTGAAAAACTAGGCAAATTGGAATCTTCCTTTCTCACTGATTTCTTTTCAATGCCTAAAAAAGGTGGGGCCTTAGGACACGGATTGGCTATTCAGGTTTTTGTGTAATATCTTCACCGAAAAACTTTAACGAGATTTCGCGTAGGGTCCCGTCTTTCCTGAGCGCTTCAAGAGCATCGTTTACCCTTTTCAGAAGGGCGGGATTATCCTGTGGAAGGACAATTGCCTGCTCACTGCGTTCGATAAGTTGGCGGCCCTCTATATCGAATCCTTCCTTTTTAGCGCTTTTCCCGGTGACAAAATCGGTGATGACCGCATCATGCCTTCCTATGCTCAAGGCCTTCAGGGCGGTAATGTCGCTATCGTACATTTTTAGATTGGAGGTATATTTGCTGGCAGTATCGGCGTATGTAGAGCCTTTTGCGACGGCAACTTCCTTCCCTTTTAAATCCTCGACCGTTTTAATGCCGCTATCGGGACGGACAAAGATTTGTGGCCCCGAATAATAATAGGGAGTAGAAAAGGAGACATGTTTGCTCCTTTGGGGATTGATGGTGTGTGAGGCAACAGCGGCGTCTGCCCGGCCGGTTTTAACCCCTTCAACAATTCCTTTGAACTTCATCCTTTTTGGAACAGGCTTAAGCCCCATTTCCTTTGCGACGGCTTTTCCAACTTCTACATCGAACCCGGTCATTTTAAGGTCATCGGTCATATAACTGAAAGGCTTGAATTCACCGGAGGCAGCAAAAGCAAACTCCCCTTCGCGGATAAGTTCGCTTCCATCGTCGAGCTTGTGCTTCTCGGCACAGCCTGATAAAAGCAAGATAGTAAGTAAGCAAAAAGCAAATAATTTCCACATATTCATGCGATCGGTAAAACTCCTTTCTCCGAAGAGTGATAAGAGTATTTACCCTTATACCAGTATAATAATCCTATTTCTCGAAAAAATAATTTTATTCTTTGATGGAAAAAGAAAACCAGGCAATAAAAAAAAGCCCAATCAAGGGCTCATTACGCTATACGTCCAGTTTCACCTGGTGGCGTATTTTTGGATGAAATTGCTTGCGGAGTTTTATGGCATATTCCTCATAAAGCTGTTCAAGGCCGACCATGGCAAGGGAGAAGAAGTTCGCATAGTTCTTTTGGACCTCCCACTTCAGCTCATTGCTTCCGCAAATGCTGTGCTTGTTCAAATCCTCAATTTCCTTTTTGATATTTGCCAGTTCTTCTTCGTATTCTTTTTCTGGAAGAGTAAGCAAATGGTCGATTCTTTCAATGTAATGAATGGATTTTTCTATTTTATTTTCGATATCATGATAGCTTTCAAGGTCAATCAGATTGTACTTTAACTTGAAGTCATTCAGGAGCCTTGCGGATTCATAGGTTGCATTCACAATATCATCCCGGGTCATATCCGTTGTTTCATAGCTTAGCATATGCTTCCACGATGGCTGGGTGATCGCCTTGCGGTGGTCCTCGAGCGTATGGCAGAGCTTTTTGTAGCCGTAGCGGTCCGGATCCTCAAAAGCCGCGCTCGCCGGGTCAAGGAACGGCGCCAGCGGGGCGACGAAATAGAACAGGCGCGGGTCCTTGCCGCATGCAAGATGGATCCTTTCGGCAAAATTAATGTTTTCAAGAGCGCTCTGAGTGGTCTGGCCGGGAATCCCGACCATAAAGAACAGGTCAATCTTCTTACAGCCGTGCTTAAGGGCGGATTGAAGAGTGTTTATCACCTTTTCGTTTGTACAATTGAATTTTCCGTTCAGGAGCCGCAGCTTTTCATCATGGGTTTCAAGTGTTAGTTCGATGCTGTATTGGGGAACAGCTTCATTGATTTTTTTAAAAAAGCTTTCATCCCCATACTGAAATAATTCAAATACGAGTTCATTTTTCAAATTTATGCCCTTTAGGAGGCGGAAAAACTCATCGACATATTTTTTGCCGCCCTGGCGGATATCGTGAAGGATGAAAATCGGTGCTCTGCTGAAGCGCTGGATGAATAGGATATCCTCAATTAATTTTCCCGGCGACCTTAGGGCCAGTGACTTCCGGTTACAGTTCTGCTCATAGCCTTCCTTCGATCCACCGCAAATGAGGCAATTCTGGGTGCAGCCCCTTGCTGTCAGGATGGCTGTGTTCGGATATTGGAGCCAGCCATTATAGGGAAGGGGATCCATGAAATTTTTATACTTGAAAACAGACCGGATAGTGTAGCGGTAGCCGGGGACGTCAAATTCATCCAGGTCCTTAGGTACGTAGGAGAGGGGGTTAAAACCGATTTCCGTGCCTTTTTTCCACGTCAGGTTCGGAATATCCTCAAAATGGACATTCCCGAACTCGAGCTTGTTCATAAGCATGAGCATTAATTTTTCGGTCGAGTCGCCTCGCACGACAAAGTCGATACACGGATATTCAATTAATTCTTTATGATAATAGGTGGAAGACAGGCCGCCGAAAATGATTGGCGTGTCGGGATGGAGCCTTTTGACGATTTTGGCCAGTTCTATGCTGCCATGGGCATGGGGAAGCCAGTGAAGGTCAATTCCAAAGGCCCGGGCCTGAATGTTCGCTAACTTTTTCTCGACATCGAAATCAGGATCCATCAGCATCCTGTTCGCAATATTGATAATTCTAACCTTTAGGCCGTATCTTTCTAGATAATCGGCAATGCTCGTCAGGCCGATCGGGTACATTTCAAAAACTGGTGAGGACGGGACAACATCGCTGATTGGGCCGGCTAGAAGTGAACTTTTCCGGAAGTCATAAACACTCGGGGCATGCAAAAGAACCAAATCGTATTTCATTTCGTCACCCTCTGTAAAGTAGTTTGCTCCCACAATTACTCTATGTTGGAAAGGCATGGCCAACAAACAAGGGAAGTGAGAGATTTATATTTATGTAGGCTGAACCTTGAAGACCAAATAAAAATCGACAAAATGTGAACTTTTTCACAAATAATTATTTCAAAAATGCCATCAACCATTCACTTTCAGTGTAGTATAAAAAGCACATGCAGGGTTTGCCATAGATTGACAAAAGCGTGACAAACCAGGTTGTAAATCCTTCAAATTTATGGACATTGATAACCGGTTTCACATTTACTACTAAAGTAGTACATAAAATATTGCTTTTGCTGAATAGGAGGGTGATGAAGAATTTGCGATAATGTCAGTAAACAAACCCGGAATAGGTTTGTCCCAGCATCGGCCAGTGGCATGCCATTTGGCCGGTTTGGGTTTCCCGGCCTTTTTCATCATGAAAGAGGCTTTTTTATTGTACATCGAATGCAAATCACATAAAGTATTATTAACAGAAAATTTAGAATGGGTAGGAAGGGGAACAAGGCGGATGGGAGCAAAGGAGTATCTGAAAAGGAAAGAAAAGATTTCCCGTTATTCCATGATGGGCATATCCGCAGTTGGAGGACTGGTTCTCCTTAACGCTCTGTTCGGAATAAAAGAACCGAATGAACCGTTGATTTTCTGCCTTCTTGTTATCTTCCTGGTCATCATCGAGTTATACCCGATGCCGGTTTGGCGGGGATTTACGACGATCGCATTCCCGATTGTATATGCCATTTATGTCATGCAAGGAATCGACTATGCGCTTTTGGCTTATGCATTCGCCGTCTTTGCGACCAATCTTTGGAAAAGAAGGCCGCTTAGAATCGTTTGTTTTAACCCGGCACAGCTGGTCATCAGCCTGTACGGGGCATACTTGCTGGCTGAATGGGTAAGAGCAGCAGCCGGGTTGGACGCAAAGCCGGCTGTTCTTGCTGGCCTGCTCTATATTACCTTTTTCATCATCCCCTTTTACCTGATCAATAATTTATTGGTCGATTTCATCCTCGTTGTCCGTCCGCAGCCGTATTCGCTGAAAATGTGGAAGCAAAAAACGCTACAGGAACTGAACAGCCTTGCTGTCTCTTATATTTACCTCGTCCTTTTCATTGTCTTGGGCAATCAGAACAGGGGAGAAATCGATGTTATTACCTTTTTCTTCTTTTTCTCGCCACTTGTCGGGTTTGCGCTGCTTAGCTCCAACATCGTGAGGCTGAGGAAGGAGAAATCGAAACTGAAAGCCCTTTTCGGCATTTCATCGGAATTGAACAAGAAGATTGCATCGAACGATTGGCTAGGTTTTCTTGGTGACAACCTTCCTGCGTTTATTGATGTGGATGCCTGCATTTTGTGGACAAAGGAAGATGGGCAATGGGTTCAAAAATTTCAGTCGGGGCTCATAAATGACGAGGCTGATTTCGAGGAGAACCAGCTTGATGGATTGGATACAGTCAGGCAGCTTGTCATTTACCACAATTCCCGGCGCCAGCCCGGCCCTGCCGCAGCTTTTTTCCATGAAGAAATCCGTTCCAAAATGTACGCTCCGCTAATGCTCGATGAAGAGCTTGTCGGATTGTTCGTTTTTGGGAGAAGCAGGACAAAAAGTTTTACCGAAGACGACATTCAATCGGCCGTCACCCTCACGAACCAATTGGCCGTACTAATTAAAACAAAATGGCTTTTTGCCGAGGAGGAAAAGCGGCTCATCCTCGAGGAGCGGAACCGGATTGCCCGGGATATCCATGACGGCGTGGCGCAGACGCTTGCAGGCGCAGTCCTGAATCTGGAAACCGCCGAGCGGAAATTTCCAAAGGCACCGGAAGACTCTTTAAAATTGATTCAGGAAAGCACCGATAAATTAAGGAAGAGCTTAAAGGAAGTCAGGGAGTCGATTTACGCGCTCCGCCCTTACCCGACTGAAAGGGTCGGCCTGATGACAGCTATCCAGTCGAGGATCCAGGCTGTAAGGAAAGAACATCCGGTTGAAATTGTCCTTGAAAAAAGAGGGGCCGAGTTCGAATTAAGTTCTATGACGGAAAAGGTCATATTCGATATTTTCCAGGAAAGCGTCCAAAATGCCCTGAAGCATGCGCGGGCGACGAAAATCGAAGTGATGCTGAGCTATCAGCGCGAGAATGTTTTTTTGAAAATAAAAGACAACGGCATCGGATTTTCATTGTTCCAGGCGATGATTAAAGCAAGGAACGAACCCCATTTCGGCATTTTGCATATGAATGAGGCGTCGGAAAAAATCCAGGCCTCCCTCCAGGTGGACAGCAAGGAAGGGGCCGGAACGGAAATCACGCTAACCGTGCCGCGGATGGGAATAGAAGGGGGAGTAATGAATGATCAAGCTTATGCTCGTCGATGACCATGCGGTGCTGCGCGACGGCTTGAAGAATATCCTAGACCTCGAGCCCGACATCAAGGTAGTTGGCGAGGCTGTTTCTGGCAAGGATGCACTTTTGAAAGTACCTGAAATCATGCCGGATGTCATTTTAATGGATATTAATATACCCGATAAAAATGGAATTGAAGTAACAGGGTTGATTAAGAAGGATTTTCCTTCAATTAAAATCCTGATTCTGACGATGTTTGACCACGACGAATATTTTATGTCGGCCATCCGAGAAGGGGCTGATGGCTACCTCCTAAAGGATGCGCCTTCCCAGCATGTTGTCGAAGCCATCCGGTCCGTCGCCCGGGGGCAATCCGTCATCGCGCCATCGATGACGAAGAAATTTCTTAGCTTTAACCAGCAGCCGCCGGAACAGCCGAAGGAAAAGAAGGACGATATGCTCACCGAGCGAGAGAAGGAAGTCCTTCTCTGCCTTGTCCAGGGGATGAATAACAAGGAGATCGCCCAGGCGCTGTTCATCAGCGATAAAACAGTTAAAATCCATGTTTCAAAAATTTTCAAAAAGCTGGATGTGAAAAGCCGGTCGCAGGTCGTCATTTATGCGGTCCAAAACCAGCTTGTACCACTGCCATAAACCAACAGCCGGGCTTCGAACGGAAGCGCCGGCTTATTTTTTTGGAAAAACTGTTATGGTACTACTTTTGGCGTATGAAAAATTAGTACCTTTGCGCCCGCTAAATACAGCCTGTGGAGAATAGGACCCCAACATAAACAATGTAATAATAGAATTAAGTTGGAATATTCAAAACAGGGAGGGTATGAAATGAAAAAAGCTTCTTTATTCCTGTCCATTTTCATGATACTGGGACTATTTTTAAATTCAATCCATTTCGGAGGTTCCGAAAAAGTAAGTGCGGCCGGCACAGCTGTCATCGAGCCGGGCTTACTGAAGAAGCTCGCATCTTCGGTTGAACCGCAGCAGGTCATCGTTACATTCAAGGATGGAGCAGGCGGACAGAACGGCATTTTGGCTCTTTTAGAAAACCTTGGCCTGACAAAGGGAGTCGTGTTTAACGAACTTCCAATTGCGGGCGTCCTTGCAACAAAGGACCAGGTTGACAGGTTGGCTCAAAATGATAATGTCCTTTCGATTTATCCGAATAAAAAACTTCAATTTGAAAACAAGGAAGCGACTGAACTCACTGGAGTCGACCGCCTGAGGACCGAGGCGGCGTTTACAAAAGCGAATGGCGGCCTTCCTGTAAACGGGAACGGAATAGGCGTTGTCATCAATGACAGCGGCGTGGATGGCACGCACAAAGACATTGAGTTTGGCGGCCACCTTGTCCAGAACGTCCTCGGGGCAACGAACTTGAACGCCCTGAGCGAATTGCTTCCGGTTACCTACGTGGAAAACGTTCCTAATACGGACTCGAGTTCCGGACATGGCACGCATGTCGCTGGGATTGTTGGCGGCAATGGAGCGATGTCAAAAGGTGAGTATGAAGGAGTAGCACCTGGCGCCAAGCTGATCGGGTATGGTTCCGGAGCGGCGGTCGCCATGCTTGATACGCTTGGAGGTTTCGATTACGCACTTACACATCAGGCTGAATACAATATTCGTGTTATCACTAATTCATGGGGAAGTACAAGCGATGCGGGAACGGATTTTGACCCGTTCGACCCAATCAACGTAGCGACAAAGGCGCTTTACGACCGCGGCATTGTCACTGTATTCTCGGCAGGGAACTCTGGGCCTGGGGATTCGACTATCTCTGGAAACTATAAAAAAGCGCCATGGGTCATCACGGTTGCAGCAGGTACGAAGCAAGGGCAGCTTGCTGAATTCTCTTCCCGAGGCGTGAAAGGGAAAGGCGGTACCGTTGCAGTAGGGTCTGAGACGTGGACGTGGGAAGACCGCCCGACCGTTACTTCGCCGGGGCAATCAATCATCTCGACCAGGGTTCTTGCGCCAGTGGCAGCGCTTGGAGCCACGGATGATGTCGAGCTCATTCCTCCGGCTTATCTGCCATACTATACTACGATGAGCGGGACTTCGATGGCCGCGCCACATGTCGCGGGAATCGTCGCTTTGATCCTTGATGCAAACCCTTCGCTCTCGCCGATTGAGGTAAAGAGAATTATCGAGCAAACAGCGACAAACATGCCTGGCTATGAGTCATGGGAAGTCGGTTCCGGCTATGTCAATGCCTATGCGGCAGTGGACGCCGCGCTTAACCAGCGTGCATATGGCTCAATCCTGAATATGAACAACAATTTCAATTCCAATGCGCAAATGACAACGTCTTCCCAAAATATAACGATTGATTACAGCCCGCTGAACCTGCAAAATGAAGCATCGTTTACAGTATCGCAGGGCCAAACAGAATTGGTCGCACGTTTGAACGCCTATGGCCTGCTCGGGCAGACAGGGAATACTATCAACCTTGTCCTGACCGCGCCGGATGGAACGAGGCATACTTCGGGAATTTCGGTACTCTTCGCGCTTTATGTTGACCGCACGGTCCAGGTTGTCAACCCGCAGCCAGGCACATGGAAAGTGAGTGTGGAAGGGCTCCAAGGGTCACTTGCCCTTCCAGAAACATTGAATGTTGAACTAGTTACAAAAACGGCTGGAGGCTTTAGCGGTTTGGATGACATTGGCGGGCACCCGGCCGAGTCGGCAATCAAGTTGGCAGTAAGCAAACGGCTCGTGGACGGAAAGAGCACGAAGAAGTTCGAACCGGATGCCGCATTGAAGCGTTCCGAGCTTGCGAAATACCTTGTGATGGGTGCGGGGGTCAGGCAGTTCCTTCCGCTAACAGGCTCACCAAGTGTTTCCGATGTTAAAGCGGCGGACCTTCCCTACATTGAAGCGGTACTCGCCAAAGGCGCCGCGCTTAAAGACGGAAACCAGAATAACCGCGGAGTCATGCTGCCAGTGGGCTCAGGGAAATTCTCGCCAGATGAAAAAGTAAACCGTGCTCAGCTGGCCTACTCGCTTGTCCAGGCACTCGGGCTCGAGGAGCAGGCAAATGAGCTGAAAGGGGAGGCACTTACCGTCCAATACAATGGAACGAGAGTGGCAATCCAGGATGCGGCCAACGTTCCCGCAGAACTTCGCGGCCATGTCCAGCTCGCCCTTGATCTGAATATCCTGAATGCGTACTTCTCTGTCGTCCAGGGACCATTCGACCTGGTGCCGACGATTACAGCAAAATTTGATCCAGGCAAAACAGTAACGCGCGCCGACTACGCAGTAGCCATCACCCGCTACTTCGCAAGCTACCATCCGGCAGCGCTATAAAGGAAAAGCCTCCGCACTTGTTGGGCGGAGGCTTTTATATTGCATGTTAATCAAGTGTCAAAACAGCCTTAAGATGGTTAATGTGATCTTTTAAGATAGAAACGGTCTTGACGGCGTCTCTAAAGACCGTTTGGAGGAGGTTTTTGAGGAGAAACGGTCTTGACGGCGTTTCTAAAGACCGTTTGGAGGAGGTTTTTGAGGTGAAACAGTCTTGACGGTGTCTCTAAAGACCGTTTGGAGGAGGTTTTTGAGGTGAAACAGTCTTGACGGCGTTTCTAAAGACCGTTTGGGGGAGGTTTTTGAGGTGAAACGGTCTTGACGGTGTCTCTAAAGACCGTTTGGGAGAAGTTTAAAAGGTGAAACGGTCTTAATCACCTCCCCTGATCATCCCCGTGTTTACCAGAGCCTACTACCCCGGCATACTCTGCACTCCTTTTCTATAACTTTCGTACGATTAAAANCGTTTCTAAAGACCGTTTGGGGGAGGTTTTTGAGGTGAAACGGTCTTGACGGTGTCTCTAAAGACCGTTTGGGAGAAGTTTAAAAGGTGAAACGGTCTTAATCACCTCCCCTGATCATCCCCGTGTTTACCAGAGCCTACTACCCCGGCATACTCTGCACTCCTTTTCTATAACTTTCGTACGATTAAAAATAGTACCTTTACCAAGCGCAATTAAGCCATTTGCTGAATAGTTAGAAGGCTCGGATTTTACGATAATGATAGTAGTAAGAGAATTAACCATTGGAAGGGGATTGCAAAATGAAAAAGTGGTTTTCGGGTCTTGTTAGCCTGCTGTTGTTCCTTTCACTGCTGGCGCCTGGCATGGCCAATACAAAAGCGGCAGGGGTTACGGCGGCCATAGACGGCCATCTGGCCAAAGCGCTTGAAACGGCAACGGGCAGCCTGCAGGTCATTGTTACATTCGACGGGGAAGGGGCACCTTCCGATTCACAGCTCAACCTTTTAAAACAGCTCGGCATTACGACTGGCGTTACGATGAAGTCACTGCCGATTGCAGGGGTCCTCGCAACGAAGGACCAAATCACGCAGCTTGCGGCAAAGGAAGGAGTAAAGTCGCTCTATTTGAATCGTAAGCTCACATACTACAACTTTGACTCAACTGCGCTAACAGGCGTTGATAAAGCACGGACTGATTCCGCGATGCAAAAGGCGAATGGCGGCCTGCCTGTGACAGGCAAAGGAGTCGGGGTTGTCGTGAATGACAGCGGGGTTGACGGCACGCACCGTGACCATGAACTAGGGAAAAACCTCGTCCAGAACGTCCTGGGCAGCATTAACCTGGCAGCCCTGGAACCGGGATTGCTTCCGGTTACTTACCTTGAGAACGTCCCGAATACTGACACAAACTCCGGGCATGGCACCCATGTAGCCGGTACGGTTGGCGGCACGGGAGCAAGCTCAAGCGGAAAATATGAAGGAGTGGCGCCGGGAGCGAATCTAATCGGTTACGGATCCGGAGCGGCATTATTCGTCCTCGATGGCATTGGCGGTTTTGACTATGCTATTACGAACCAGACAAAATACAATATTCGGGTTATTACAAATTCCTGGGGATCATCAGGGGATTTCGATCCTTTAAATCCAATCAACATTGCAAGCAAGGCCGCGCATGACCGCGGAATAACAGTTCTTTTTGCGGCGGGAAATGAAGGTCCTGGTGAAAATACTCATAATCCATATGCCAAAGCACCATGGGTCATTTCTGTGGCAGCTGGAGAAAAGGATGGCTCCCTGGCTGACTTCTCTTCCAGAGGGACAAAAGGGGTTGGCGGAACGTTTGAAATGGACGGAGAAACGTACACGTGGGAAGACAGACCAACATTGACAGCTCCTGGGGTGGATATCATCTCGACCCGGGTTATCGGTCCGGTATCGTCGCTTGCGGCTGATACAGACGCAACCACGATTGAGCCTGCCTATCTTCCATTCTATACAACGATGAGCGGAACCTCGATGGCAACGCCGCATGTGGCAGGGATTGTAGCGCTACTCCTTGAAGCGAATCCATCCTTGTCACCGGACGAGATTAAAAAGGTTCTTCAGGATACGGCTACAAATATGCCTGGCTATGAAACTTGGGAAGTAGGTTCCGGCTATGTCAACGCCTATGCTGCGCTTGAAGCGGTTATGTTCGGAAAGCAGTATGGCAAGACGGTTAATGAATACCAGAAGTTCAATGCCAATGTACAGGCGGAAACAGAACGTGTTCCATTTGAGGTATCCTATAACCCATTGCTTCCAAGTCAGTACGAATTCACTGTGCCGGAGGGGATTTCCCAGCTGACAGCACGGATCGATGCATACGGCCTATTGGGTCAGACCGGAAATCCGGTCAACCTGGTACTGATTGCACCGGACGGAACGGAATACAGCTCTGGAGTCAATCTGCTTTTCGCCCTCTATCCTGACAGGACGGCTTCCGTCACATCGCCTAAGGCGGGACAATGGAAAGTAGAAGTACGGGGCTTGCGCGGCAATGAGCTTAATCCGATTGGAACCGCGCTTCCGGAAACAATCCCGGGAACACTTGCTTTCACGAAAGTAAGCGGCTTTACTGGATTGAACGACATTAATGGCCACGCGGCATCTTCAGCAATCCAAATGGCTGTCAATGAAAGGCTCATGGATGGCTATTCCGATGGCACCTTCAAGCCTGACCAATATTTGCTGAGAAAAGAATTGGCCCGTTATCTAGTAATGGGAGCAGGAATTCGCCAAAACCTTGCCGGTTCAGCGAAGGATACAGCCGCAGCGGATCTTCCATACGCGCTTGCTGTGCTAGCGAAAGGTGCCGCAATCAAGGATGGCAAAATAACGCAAAAGGGCGTCATGCGCCTCGATTCAGCTGGAAACTTCAATCCAAACGGAACTTTGATCAAGGCTGAACTCGCCTACACGCTTGTCCAGGCTCTCGGATTACAGCAAATGGCGCTCGACCACACTGGTGATGTTACCGTTCTATACAACAATGACCGGATCAAGCTTAAAGACAATGCATCAATTCCGGCAGAGCTAAAGGGATATGTACAGGTGGCGCTTGATTTGAATATCCTAAATGCAGCATTTAGCGTAAAACAGGGGCCTTATGACCTGTTACCGACTGTCGAAGCAGTTTTCGAACCTGGCAAAAAGGTAACCCGCGCCGACTACGCAGTTGCGTCATCACGCTGGTTCCAAGCATGGTTCCAATAAGGCACACCTAAACAAAAAGAGGAGCACTTCGCTCCTCTTTTTCATGTAAAGATCTTTTTTTAGGATTTAACAAAGGGTGCCAAGAGTGGCAATTATTCAAGAAAGCATGCGCCGTCTCTATTGCTTCACTAGAAAAATGGCTCATGCCACACTAAAGAAAAGAGACAGTAGGTACTTAAGAGCTAGGCCAAGCGCTTTTTGGAAAAATAGGCATTAAGGAGGATTTTCTTCTCCATGTCCATAGGAGTATACTGGTCTCCATTATGTAAAAAGGGGCGGAAATGTTGCTGGAAAACTATAAAGAGATACTGACTCCGCTTCTCCTCAAGTCCGGGAGCAAGGCACAAATCAAGCTGGAAGGGCACCATCCCGAATCCAGGCTTGCAGGCGGAAAATACTCATTATCAACTCATACCATCACGCTATATATTGAAGAAATTAAGGAGCAGTGCATCCAGATATTTGGATCAATCGCGAACCTGGATCTTTATATTGCAGTTGTTTTCGCCCATGAACTTGGGCATGCGGAAGATAGGGCACTTGGGATATTGGCGGAACGGCTTGAAATGGCAACAACTGAAACCGAGCGGGCACGGCTGTCATTTTTAATCGAAAAAAGGGCCTGGAACTACGCTGAGAGGCTCCTTCAAGGGACAGATCGGAAGTTTACGAAAAAAATCATCTTCCAATCGCTGCGCCATTATTATGAACAAATCGAGCTGCAGCACGGAGCTTGAATTTTTCAAGCGGAAGGCATAGGCTATTCCTATCTGGTTGTACGGTGAAAGGAAGGATAGGCATGGCTGTTTCAAAAACAAATGCAATGCGGCTGCTCGATTCGAAAAAAGCCGAGTACGCCATGTTGTCATATGAAGTAAGCGATGGCAAGGTAGACGGCGTGTCGGTTGCGGAGAAAATCGGCAAGCCGAAGGAAATGGTTTTCAAAACGCTCGTCACCCAGGGCGCATCAAAGAATATTTATGTTTTCGTCATTCCGGTTGAGGCTGAACTTGACATGAAAAAGGCTGCAAAGGCCGCCGGGGAAAAGAAAGTAGAAATGGTCCCCGTAAAGGATATTCAAAAACTGACCGGCTATATCCGGGGCGGCTGTTCGCCAATCGGGATGAAAAAGCTATACAAGACATTTATTGACAGCAGCGCGGAACATCTGGACTGGATGATTGTCAGCGGGGGGAAGATTGGAGTCCAAATTGAACTCCCGCCCGAAATTTTAATAGATGTTATAGATGCCGAGATAGCGGACCTATCTGGGCAGGGGTAAAAAGGCGCATGACAAAATGCGTCTTTTTTCTATGAAAATCCCATTTTTACTTCAAAGCAGAGCATATGAGAGCGAGGTTTGCTTTTTGTTCACAATTTTGTCAAATTTGTATCCCCTGATTTTTTCTCCTTCGACAATTTCCATTTAATTTCCACAGATTATTCCTATATCCGCCCCGAGATTTGACTAACGGTTTGTGTTTAATTTGGGTGGTTTGGCGATTTATAATCTAGCTATCGTGTTGGAAAAGCCATGGAAATCACCAAAGGGAAGCGAAGAAGGAACGCCTTTATGTGGACACTTGGGCGATCCGGAGCTAGTAGTGTAACCGGCCCTCTAAAAAATCATCTTTTGGAGGAAAAACAGTGAAGAAGAACAGCATCGCGAAAAAATGGGGTTCAACACTTTTGGCAACAACGTTAATCATGAACGCAAGCCCAATGGCGCTTGCCGCTCCCGCCGCACAACCAAATGAGAAAACCTTCACAACTGGCAGGACGGAAATGAATAAAATGACAGGGACAATCAATCTGAATCCAATTCCTGCTCGGAAGGATAATGGAAACACAGTTCTATTAAGCGGAACAGTAGTCATTGATGGGCCAAAGCTAGAGCTTAAAGTGAATGATAAAAATGTAAACGCCAAGATTACAAAAATCGGTGATACCGTATGGACTTTTGAATATGTCCATACACTCAAACCGGAAAATGTAGAAGACAAGAAAGACGAGCTAATTATCATTGGTGCTTATACAGTTTACCCAAATGGCAAAACAGCAGGACAAATTCATACAAATGCGGAACCGGCAAAAGTCACGGTAGACTTAACTCCGCCGAATATTTCTTTCAATGACTATAACACTGATTGGACAAACCAAAGCATTACTGTATTTGCCTCGATGAATGAACCAGGCACACTGAATCCAAAAAGCCATACCTTTGATGAAAATGGCAGCTTCACTTTCATTGCCACTGATTTAGCGGGAAATGTTAATGAGAAAACTGTTGCAATTTCCAACATTGATAAGGTAGCTCCTACTGCGGAGGTAGAATATTCAACGACATCGCCAATCAATACAGATGTAGTGGCCACTATCGTAGCAAGTGAAACCGTAACGTATAAGAACATTGATCAACTCCCTGATTATGTAGAATTTGATAAGGAAGCTAAGACCTTTGCTTTCTCTGAAAATGGGAGCTTTGAATTAAAGTTTATTGATAGAGCCGGAAATCCAGGTTCTGTCCTGGTTAAAGTGGAAAATATCGATAAGGAAGCCCCGGTCGGTTCACTCACCTACTCTACTAATGAATGGACCAACCAAGATGTAACGGCAACGCTGAAATTCACTAAGCCAGTTAAAGAGATTAATGGTTTACCGAACAATGTCTCTTTTAATCAAGTAGATAAGTTAACTTACGCACTTACTTTTACAGAAAACCAGGAAGTAAATCTCAATTTTAAGGATGAAGCAGGAAATACCGGCGATGTGAAAGTTAACGTCTCAAATATCGACAAAGTGGCTCCAACCGCGATAGTAAGCTATTCAAATGAAGACCTTACAAACCAGGATGTCGTTGTAACAATTGAACCAAGTGAGGAAGTAACAATCCTTAACAAAGAGGGTTCCTTAAGCAAAACGTTTACAGAAAATGGCGAGTATGAATTCCTTTTTGTGGATAGGGCTGGGAACACGGGTACAGCTAAAGTTATCGTAAGTAACATTGACAAAATTGCTCCGATAATTACAATCAGTGATTTTTCGACTGAATGGACGAACCAGGATATAACTGTAACTGCGAGCATGAATGAAAAAGGGACGCTAAACGTGGAAGGCTATACTTTCAAAGAAAATGGCAGCTTTGAGTTTGTCGCGACCGACCTTGCCGGGAATGTTACAAGGCACACTGTCCAAATCACAAACATTGATAAAGACGCTCCTGTAATCACTGCATTACCCTACAATTCAGACTGGACAAACCAGGACATAACGGTAGAAGTTTCAGTGGATGAAGGCAGCCTTAACAAACAGAGCCATACGTTCACTGAAAACGGCAGTTTCACATTCATTGCCACAGACCGTGCCGGAAATATTACAGAGAAAACAGTAACCATTGAAAACATTGATAAGGTTGCTCCTGAAATAATAGTTGAAGATTATGTTGCTAGTCCAACAAACAAGGACATTACCGTAAACGTCAGCATGAATGAGCCTGGCACATTAAACCAGGAAAGCTATACATTTGAAGAAAATGGCGAGTTCGAGTTCATTGCGACCGACCGTGCCGGAAATGAAACGAAGAAGAAAATAGCCATAACTAACATTGACAAGGTTGCTCCAGTCATTACTGTATTTAGCTATAATACCTCGCCAACCAATAAAGATGTTGTCGTGAGAGCCGAAACAAATGAAGGAACATTGAATACAACAAGCCATACATTCACGGAAAACGGATCTTTTGATTTTATTGCAACTGATGCAGCAGGCAATACAAAGGTAGAAACCATTAAAATCACTAATATCGACAAAGTGGCTCCTGTCATTACATTAAATCCATATAACCAGGATCCGACCAACCAAGATGTTACTGTGACAGTAACAACCAATGAGGGGACACTGAACGCTTCTTCCCACACCTTCACACAAAATGGTGAATTTAAATTTGTCGCTACTGATGCAGCCGGAAACGTAACTACAGTAACGGTAACTATATCTACTATCGATAAAACTCCGCCAACTGTAAGTAATGTCATCAATGGATTTGCTTATAATCGAAATGTAACGCCTACCTTCAGCGAAGGAACCGCGACGATTAACGGAAAACCACATAATTCGGACTCGGAGATATCAGCTGAAGGCAACTATACGTTGGTAGTAACTGACGCGGTTGGGAATGCCACGACTGTGAAATTCACAATCGATAAAACCGCACCGGTCGTGAGCGGAGTATTGAATAATCAATATACCAAAGAAGATGTTATACCGACATTTAACGAAGGTACTGCTACTTTGAATGGTAAAACATTTGTATCTGGAACCCCTGTATCCAGCGAAGGAGTTTACACTCTAGTCGTGAGGGATGCGGCAGGAAATGAAACTAAAGTGTCATTTACAATCGATAAGACAGCTCCGAGCTTAACAGGTGTAAATGCGGCAAATGACAACAATGGCAAAAACGCAAAAACAACGGTGTCTGGATCTGCCGAGCCAGTCGCGACTATTAATGTATATGTAGTAGGAAGCGGAAATAAGTTAGAGTTAGTCGGCAATGGTACGGTAGGGTCAAATGGCAGCTTTAATTTTGTACTAACCACTTCCAAAGCGAAAGACACTGAATTGATTGTCATGGCATTTGATAGAGCAAACAATTCATCAGAGGTAAAAGTTAAAATTAAGTAAAGATTTTACAAACCAATAACCCTGTCCAATCCCTTTAAAGGTTCTGGCCAGGGTTTTCTTTTTCCAAAATGTCATCAATCATCTTATCTAGGCGGATGATACTTTTCATCGCGCGGTCGTATTCGATTTTGCGGTAGTGGTGCATGCCGCCTTCTTCTTCGTCTTTTTCGTCGGCGAGTTTGACGATTTCCTGCATCGGCGTCCGGACGATGTCGTTGGTGGGTAGGAAGGAATCGGTATGGAAGAGGATGGCAAGTGCGATCGTTTTTGCTTTGACCGGATTTTCTCCGAGCCGGATCAGCAGCTTGTGGGCGCGCTCTGCCCCCTTGATTGCATGGATATCATTTTTCCGGTACAGTTCGTAATCCCATTTTCCGTTCCTGTACCACGTGTAATGCCCCATATCATGCAAAAACCCCGCCTTTGCCGCGATATCGACATCCTGGCCCTGCTCCCGCGCAAGATTGAACGAATGGTAGGCGACGGCAATGGCATGGGCCATACCCGAGCGGTTCAGGAATTTTTGGGCAATCCGGTGTTTAAAAATGTTTTCAAGTGTTACATCCCTCATAGTCCACCTCCGCTTTAAGCAATACTATCATTTTTTCCCCATATATGAAGAAAAAGACTCCCAAATTGGAGTCCCTTTCCCTAAAGATAGGATAGCATTTTTTCACTTTGAGAATGGTCCAGCTTCAGCGCCTAGCCCCCTAAGCCGGTTCCCTCCGGAGGGTAGGGCATCTACGGGCCCATCTTTAGCTTGAAGGGGCTAATCAATGCGCTTCGGCTTTTCTTGCCATCTATATCAACCGCCTTTTTGGCGGAGGAGTAACACGCTTGGTATTACTATTCCCGCGATGTACCGGTTTAAACGTGTTGCGAAATTTGTTGGAACAAGGCCAAGCCTATTTTTTACACTGGGCATTCACCTAACTGAGGGAGGTGCATATGATAGTGGTTGAAACAATCCATTTGTCTGAAAAAAAGGGGTGTGTTCATGTGGCGGGCAGGATCAGGAACTACTTTGCCGGGGGCAATACCGCAAGGGGGTTTTACAGTTTATATGCATCGAATCTGCAGGGGCTTGACTGGCTGTTCATCCTGAAGGGAGGGCCCGGTACCGGCAAGTCCTCATTGATGAAAACGATTGGCAGGGAATGGCATGAACGTGGCTATGACATAGAATATTTGCATTGTTCTTCCGACAATAAATCAATTGATGGGGTCATTATCCCTGCCTTGAAAATTGGCATTGTAGACGGAACCCACCCCCATGTCATTGAACCGACGGCCCCTGGTGCGATTGAGGAATATGTCAACCTCGGCGAAGCCTGGGATTCCGGGGCTCTTCACAGGGAAAAAGAAACGATCCTGAAGCTGAATAAACGCATAGCCGAGGCGTTCAAACAGGCTTATGACACGTTCAAGGAAGCGCTGGCAGTCCATGATGAATGGGAATTGATTTACATCCAAAGCATGGATTTTGAAAAAGCGGATGGGTTGACAGAGAAGCTGATTGAGCAGTTTTTCGGAAAAATGAAGCTGAACAAAACTAGCGAGATTCGGCACCGATTTCTTGGGGCTGCTACGCCAAAGGGAGCCGTGGACTTCGTTCCCAACCTGACAGAGGATATCCAGAAGCGGTATTTTATTAAAGGCAGGCCGGGGAGCGGCAAATCGACAATGTTGAAAAAGCTGGCGAAAACCGGCGAGGAACGGGGGCTTGATGTCGAGATTTATCACTGCGGGTTTGATCCACACAGCCTTGACATGGTCATTTTCCGGGAACTTGGAATAGCCATTTTTGATAGCACCGCACCACATGAATACTTTCCAAACCGCGGCGGGGACGAAATCATTGATATGTACGAATTGTTGTTTCCGAAGGGTACGGATGAAATTTTTGAAGATCGAATCGCGGAAATAGCCGGAAGATACAAAGCAAAGATGAGGGAAGCCACCTCTCATCTCGCAAAGGCAAAGGAACTACATGACGAGCTTGAGGAAATTTATATAGCCGCGATGGATTTTAAAAAAGTGGAAGCCATCCGCGATAGGATTGCCAGCCAAATAAGGGAAGTGGCAAGAGAAAAGGTATAAAGTTAAATAACTCGGAGGAGGAGTATGAATGGAAGACAACAAGAATGAGTTTTTGTATGGCCCAGTGCCCTATCAGGAAGTAGAGGATGACAGGCAATTTCCACAATTCCCTGGAGGCGGGCCAGGCGGCCAGTTTCCAGGTGGCGGGCAGACGGGAGGACAATTCCCAGGAGGAGGACTAGGAGGCCAGTTCCCGGGCGGAGGATTTCCAGGCGGCGGGCAAACTGGTGGACAATTTCCAGGAGGAGGCCCGGGCGGAGGTTTCCCTGGGGGAGGGCACGATGGGCCGCCGTCAGGGCCGCCGCCTTTTGCCACCCCGCAGGAAGCATATGGAGCGACTTCTTTTGCAGTCGATCCCGGCGCGATCCGGCGCTGCCGCTATCGTTTCACCTATATATGGCTGAACAACGGACGCAGTTTCTGGTTCTACCCGACCTATATCGGGCGAACCTCGATTGCTGGCTGGCGCTACAGAAGAAACGGTTGGACATATTATGGAACCGACCTGAGGAGAATTCGGTCGTTCCGGTGTTTTTAATTACGCATATGAAAAGACGCCCGGGCAACCGGGCGTCTTTTTCCGCTTTTCTGTTGTTTTTTTAGGAAAAAATGAGAAAATTAAGAAAACAAACGAATCCTTTTCCAAGTTCATCCGTACAGATAAGTAAAGTAAATACTTGCTTGCGAAGGGGCGAGGGCGATGAAAAATTTAATCGTATTCAAGCAATGGTTCACCTTGTTCGGAATTGCTCTGGTACTTGGACTCCTGGCGATAATGATAGATGTAGTGTGGGTAAAAAAGGTATTGTGGATTGCTTTGGTGCTCATTGGAGCGGTTGCTATGGGTAAGGCGTTTCAGATGTACGAGTACGGGTTTGATATTTTAGAAAAAAGAAAAAAGAAATAACTCTTCTTAGGGCCTGCACACTAACGATGCGGCCCTAATTTATTTATAAATAGTTGTGCGTTTATTCACAAATTATAGAAGGTAGGGAGGGATGCCGTGCGTCTTTTATTGAGTGAGGAAAACCTGAAGAGGAGGAGATTAGGGTGGCACTAAGGCGAAAGCCAGCATACCGTATTGTCTTCTTGCTATTTCTAGTGTTGGGGTTAATCTCTGCTGGTTTAGGTCATCTCTGGTTAAAAAAATCCATTATCATTTTTTTTACGCTTGTTGTTTTTGCATTTTCCGATACGGCCCGTGAAATCTACGAGCAAGTGAAGGAGGAGTTTAGGAAGTGACGAGAAACATGCAGCCCGGCTGCAACCATTTGGCAGCCGGGCATTTTGTTTTTCCGAAAACGCAATTATTTCGTTTTTGTCTTTTGGTTTTTGTTCCGCTTGTTCCCTTTGCTGTTGTCCCCGCTGTTTTCCTCGGCGATTTCCATTTGATAGTGCCCTGATTCTGGAGAATTTTGGTTCCGGCTGCCCCGGTTGAATTTTTTCGTCAATGCCTGACCCCCCTTTCCTGTTTCCTTTGTAGTTTGGCTGAAGGGAAGTCTTTCATACAAAAGGATATCGCTATTCCGAAAGAGAATAGTACTATGAGACAAATTTGATGGAGCTGACAGCAATGGATATATTTTTACAAAAAACTGGCCCGGAAGACGCCGGAATATTGGCAAATATGTATTCTCTTTACCTTCACGACCTCACTGCCTATTCGGATTCATTGAAGGAAAATGAAGACGGCATGTATGAATTCGACTCTTTCTCTCTCTTTTGGAAAAAGGAAGGGGTCAATCCTTATTTCATTATGGCAGATGGGGAGCGCGCAGGATTCGTTGTCTTGCTGGAGCCACCTTTTACAAAAAAAGTGGATTACGTCATTAATGATTTCTTCGTCTATAACCGGTTTCGTGGAAAAGGGATTGCAATCCGGACAGCCGAGGTTATTTTTGAAGAGAGAAGCGGTAGTTACTTAGTCGCTCAGCTTATCCGGAATGAACGGGCGATTGCATTTTGGCGAAAGGTGTATGACAGATTTGCGATCCTTTATGATGAACAAGAGGACGAGGAAGACGGCGAACCGATTATCTTCCAGGAATTCACTGTTCCCGCATCTAACGCTTAAACGTTTGCAAATTATGTGAAAAGGAAGACCTGCATGGAAAAGTATATTTTACAATTGAAAACAATTTTTGAAGGACACCGCAGCCCGGAAAATGCGCTTGCAATGGAAAAGTACATGAAAAACCACTTCCCGTTTCTCGGCATAAAAAAACCGCTCAGGGCTGAGCTTGAAAAAAGGTTCTACGCGGAGAGCGGGCTGGCGAAAGAGCCGTATAATGAAAGGTTTATCAGGTTGCTCTGGGAGTTGCCTGAACGGGAATACCAGTATGCGGCACTCGGCTACCTGGCGAAATTCAGCCGGAAGCTAGACCGTGAGTCCCTTGAATTGGCCCGCGAATTAATTACTCATAAGTCATGGTGGGATACAGTCGACGCCCTCTCCCAAATACCTGTCGGCGCTCTTGCCGCGAGATTTCGTGATTCCATACCATTGGAGATGGATAAATGGGCCGTTTCTGATAATATGTGGCTCAGGAGGACAGCCATCCTGTACCAGTTGAAATACAAGCATGATACGGATGAAAGCCGCCTTTATACATACATCAGGCAAAATGCCGATAGCAGGGATTTTTTTATCCAGAAGGCAATTGGCTGGGCATTAAGGGAATATTCGAAAACGAATCCCGATTCGGTTAGGGAATTCATCCAGAATACGAAGCTTGCCGCGCTTAGCCGGCGTGAGGGCTCGAAGTATCTTGGCTAAACTGGGTGGCGAAGGCAGGTTTTTTTTAAAAAAAGCCCTATAAACATGGGGGAAATTGAACTCATATGGGTGCACGTGGCTGAAATGTACTAAAGGAGTTGAGACCGATGGGGAAGAGAATTACGCTCGTAGTTCTGGCGGCGTTGCTGCTGGTTGGCTGTTTGAACGAGAGGAAGGCGGAGCCGGGGAAAAAACCGCCTGAAGATAAGCCAGTTGTTTGGCAGGGCAAGGCAGAAGTGATAGACGAAAACCTCCAAATTCCGTGGTCTATCGCAAAATCGGGGGAAACCTTCTACATTTCCGAACGGCCGGGTTCCATTGTGAAAATTGAAAACGGGAAAGCAGAGCGGCAAAGGGTAATGCTGAAGGAAAGGCTGTCTGATGCTTCGGAAGCGGGGTTGCTTGGATTTGTCCTCGCGCCTGATTTCCTCTCAACCCAAACGGCTTATGCCTATTATACGTATAATGATTCGGAGGGGCAGAAAAACCGGGTGATTGTCCTGTCCCACCGAAATGGAACTTGGTCAGAGGAGAGGACGCTGATAGACGGGCTTCCAAGCGGGCCAGTCCACCATGGCGGCAGGCTGAAAATCGGGCCTGATGGAAAGCTGTATATTACATCGGGTGATGCAGCCAACCCGGAGCTTGCCCAGGACAAGAAGACGCTTGGCGGGAAAATACTCAGGATGAACCTGGATGGAAGCATTCCGGACGACAATCCATTTCCGGGCTCATACATCTACAGCTATGGACACCGAAATCCGCAGGGGCTTGCCTGGACGGCAGATGGGACCATGTACGCAAGCGAACACGGACAGTCCGCCCATGACGAAATCAACCTGATCAGGCCGGGCAAAAACTACGGCTGGCCTGTTATTATGGGAAGTCAGAAGATGCAGGGAATGGAGACGCCACTCTTCCATTCAGGCGATGAGACGTGGGCCCCTTCCGGCATGGCGGCATATGGCGATAAGCTGTATGTTGCAACATTAAGGGGAAATGCGGTTAGGGAATTCGACCTGGCTGGGAAAAAAACACGCGAATTTGCCGATGGATTTGGCCGTATCCGCGATGTGCTGATTGAAGATGACTATTTGTATTTTATCAGCAACAATACAGATGGCCGGGGAACCCCTGATGAAACGGACGATAAGCTGTATCGGGTTCGGTTGAAATAACGATTCCTACTGAAAAAAGAGGAAATCGCGGATGAAATGATAAAGGGTTTAAAAGCCAAAAGAGGCTGCACAATCGACAGCCTCTTTTACTGTTATTTCGGACCCGTTCCAAGCCCGTTCAGGATGAACTGGATTGTGCGCTCTGTTTCAGCTTCATCATCCCATTCCGATTCGGGGATAATGAGGTATTTGGCAATAAAATAGCCGATGATGGAGGAACCGACCATTCTAAGGGCGCTTTTTGGAGGAATATCAATGATTTGCCCCTTTTCCTGATAGTACTTAGCGAGTTTTTCAAACCGTTCATACAGTTTAGCGGCCACATGCTCCTTAAATTGCTCACGCAGCTCGGGCTGGAACGGGATTTCCTGAACAAGGATACGGATAATCTGGCTGTTTTTCTCAATGAACTCGCGCCTGTTTTCGAACATTGCCCGGAGGAAATCTTCAAAATCATCAAAACGCTTGTTCAGGATCTTATCGAAATCCCGGATGACAAATGGAGCCACCAACTTTGCCATCACAGGTGCCACAATGTTAAGCAACAGGTCCTTTTTTGTTTTGTAATGGCGGAAAATCGTCCCTTCGGCAACTCCAGCCTTTCTGGCGATTTCGTTGGTAGAGGTTGCCGCGTAACCTTTTTCAGAAAAGGATTCAATGGCGGCAACCAGGATTTTCTTTTGTTTATCGGTCAATTCTTCGTCGTTAAAAAGTTCTTCTGTCATTTTTTCCTGGTCAGACATGAAAATCCCCTTTCCGCATAGCTACATCTTCCTGTGCTTTTTTAAAGCAGCGATGTTTAAAATCATGAAAATAATCGATAACCCGAACAAAAGAAGCAAGTCGGGATAGATTTCTTTGATTCCATATCCCCTTACCATCAGGTTGCGCATCGCGTCGGCGGCATAATAAAGAGGTGTCAGCGGACCGATCCAGCTGAGCCACTCGGACATCGTTTCCAGGTTGAACAAGCCTGAGAAGAAAACCTGCGGCACGATGACGAGAGGAATGAACTGGATGATTTGCATTTCATTATTCGCAAAAGCCGACAATAGAATGCCAAGCGTCAATGCTGTGAAGGAAAGGAGTAGGATGGTCAAAAGGACGAGCAGGAACGACCCTTCCATCAGCATATCAAGAATGTAGATTCCATACCAGGCGATAATCGTTGCCTGGATGGTTGTAAAAATCCCGAAACCGAATACATATCCCACGACAATTTCCCATCGCCGCAGCGGGCTAGCGAGGAGCCTTTCAAGCGTCCCGCTCGTGCGTTCGCGCAGGAAGGATACCCCTGCAATTAAAAAGACAAAGAAGAACGCGAAATAAGCAAGAAGGACAGGGCCGAAGTAATCAAATTGGCTCATCGTTTCAGAGCCGTGCAAATAATCGACCTGGAGTTCCTGTGTGCCAGCATTGGGAAGAATCTGTTTGTATGCCTTCTGAACCCAAAGCAGGACTGCCCGGTTGGCGGTTGGATCGCTGCCTTCAAGCACAATTTCGGGACTTTTCCCTTTGATGGACAGGTATCCATCAAGGCCGCCATCTTTCAAAGCTTTCTCTGCTGATTCGCTGGAAATGTAGTTTGTTATTTTCGCATCATCAAGATCCATTTGTTCCTTTAGCTGCTCGGGAAAATCAACAAGCCCTACTTTCGGAACGTAATCCCTGCCGTTAAAGACGAGGTTCAGCATTGTCAGGATCAGGATGGGAGCAAGAATCATCAGTGCCATCGTCCGTTTGTCGCGCAAAAACTGCCTTAAAATCCGGATAACGAGTGCCTTGATACGCATTATACCGCACCTCCATAAACTAGGAATGCCTGCTCAATTGTATCGGAATCTGTATTTTTCTTAAGCTCTTCCGGCGTTCCAACGGCAATCAGCTTCCCGTCGCGGATCATGCCGAGCCTGTCGCATTTCTCGGCCTCATCCATGACGTGGGTCGTAACAATGATGGCAGTACCCTTTTCCTTCAGCTCATAGAACCGCTCCCAAATACTTTTCCTCAACACGGGATCAATCCCCACTGTAGGCTCATCAAGGATTAGCAGTTCCGGTTCATGGAGCAAGGCTGCCGCGAGAGAAAGGCGCCGCTTCATCCCCCCGGAATAATTCGATACAAGCTTGTTCAGGTCCCCGCCCAATTGGACGATCTCCATGACTTCTTCTATACGCTCTCTCAGCCGTTTCCCTTTCAATCCATAAAGCGCGCCGAAAAACTCGAGATTGTCTTTTGCGGATAGCTCCTGGTAGAGGGCATCGGACTGGGACATGTACCCCGCTTTTTCAACGAGCTTGAGGGAAGGCATTTTTTCGTTGAACAACCAGTTCTCACCCTCTGTCGGCAGTTCAAGGCCGATTAGCTGCCGGACAATAGTTGTCTTCCCCGCACCGGAGGGACCGAGAAGGCCGAAGATTTCACCGGGATAAATATCCAGATTAATAGTGTTCAAGACTTGCTGTTTTCCAAAAGACTTTGAAACATTTTTAACAGAGACGATGGAGCTGTTTTCCATAGCAATCCACCTTTCATTTTTAGAGTGAGTAATCACTCATTTGTTAAGTTTATTTTATGCCAAATGGTTCGAGAATGGAAGTGAGTAATCACTCATTTTTGAAAAATAAAATTCGACAATTGTTTCAGTCCTTTTTGTCACCAGGTTACGAAATTTCAAAAAAACAATATATAATGAAAAAAGAAAAGTATATGAGCGAGGTGTAAGTAAGTGGCAGACTTTCAGTCAAGTGTCATCATCCATAAACCGGTTAGCGAGGTATTCCAGTTTGTCAGCAGCATGGACTATATGCCGGAAATCATGCCGAACATTATCAAAATTGAGAAGCCGGGCAAAGGCCCTTTGAAGCCTGGCGATAAAGTAGTCGAAACACGCATGATTCGAGGCAGGGAAACAAAAAACGAACTTGAAATTGTGGAGTATGAAGAAAATAAATTGTTTTCGTACCGAAGCAATTTGAACGGCCTTCAATCGACTTACCGGTATATCTTTGATGAAATAGAAGATGGAACCAATGCGCATTTTAAAGCTGATATTAAAACTAGCGGCATTGTCATGGCCCTAACAAAGCGATTCATTGTCAATATGCTGAAAAGAGAAGACGGCAACCAGATGAAATATTTGAAGGACGTAATGGAGGGGAATGAGTAAGCTTCCGGATGAAGTGGGAATTTGACAGCAAAAGAAGTTTTCTCGGCTTCGGTGTCCGAATGAAGCAGTGATTCTGACAACAAAAGAAGTTTTCTTGGCTTCGGTGTCCAAATGAACAAAACACCCGATGGCAAACCGCCAGCCGGGTGCTTTTTAATATGCAATAGTAGATCAAAAACTCGTCGGTAAAAGTCGTTTCCCGCTAAATAAGGTCTAAAATTTATATGTCCAAAACCGTTCTACGTTCACCCATACCATCGTTTGCGGGTCCTGGTTCTTCAATTTCTCTTCCATATCCTTTACCATTAGCTGGGTCTGGGAACGGTGCGCTTTGATTGCCTCAAGCTTTATGTCGGCAACCGGAGTGATATCGTGGACAATGTCGGCTTCCCCAAGTTCCTCGACGCAGTTTTTCGCGAACGCGACACAATGGAGCTTCGGCCTCCTCGCCGGAGCGATTTCGCTGACGGCCCTAATTACCGCCCTTCCCGTTGCTTCATGGTCGGGATGGACGGAGTAGCCTGGGTAAAATGTGATAACCAGCGAAGGGTCAACTTCTTTAATGATTGATGATATATCGGCGGCAAGCTTAGCTTCAGCCTCAAATTCGATCGTTTTGTCCCTGTAGCCAAGCATCCGCAAATCCTTGATGCCAAGTACCCTCGCCGCTTCCTGGAGCTCTCCCTTTCGAATTAGCGGCAGGGATTCCCTTGTCGCAAAGGGAGGATTCCCCATATTCCTGCCCATTTCCCCAAGGGTTAGGCATGCATACGTCACCGGCGTCCCGTTTTTTGTGTGGGTGGCGATTGTCCCCGATACACCAAATGCCTCATCATCTGGATGTGGAAAGACTACGAGCACATGGCGTTCTTTTTCCATATACAAATCTCCTTTAGGATTAGTCTTCATCATTATGGCCTTTATTCAAAAGGTGTAGGGCTGACTTGAAGGGCAACCGCGAGTTTCCCATTGAAATCGTGCCCCGCCATTAAAAGGCGCCCTTTCTCATCCACCTCATAATGCGTAATTCCTTCCGCATATACCCAGCCAAGGGGTATTTTCAGCCCGACACGATACGGGCCGGTGCCTGTGATTTTGCCGAGTTCATACGTGACTTTGGCGTTCCGGATATGGGCGCCCGATGAAAAGAATGACTGGTCAAAATGGGAAGCATAGGCGCCATTTGTCGTTTCTAGGTGAATGTAAACCTCTTTGCCGCAAAATTTATCAATCGCGGACTGGACATTTGCCTTGATGACTGGTTCCAACTAAATCCCCCTTCCCCGCAGATCGGCTCTGCTTTTTTATTAGAGTCCTTTAATCCTTTTATCATACTAAAAACTGGATTGGAATGCGAAAGCATTGCACTTGGTTAAATGTCCCGTAAAACAGCAACGGGCCGGAAGCAATCCCGGCCCGTTGTTTGAATGCCGCAAAAGCCAGCCATTGGGCCAGGAGCAGCTGTAATCGGACACATGCGAAGCATGTGTCCCAACTCTTACGCAATTAAGTCCTTATGCGTTTTTATGAAGGTTTCTGAATTCGCCCTGCCAGGTAGGCCCGACATACTCGTTAAGCCTGAAACCGTGTTTGATGGCTTCTGTAATGAAAGCCTTAGCCGTATCGATTGCCTGCTCCACTTCCTGTCCTTTCGCAAGGCCTGCGGCAATCGCGGCAGAGTATGTGCATCCTGCCCCGTGGGTGTAGGTTGTCTCAATTTTATCCGTTTCGTACAGCTTATAGTTTTTGCCGTCGAATAGTAAATCCATGGCCTTGCCTTCATGCTCGAATTTGCTTCCGCCCTTGATGACGACATATTTGGCGCCCTGCTCATGGATAATGGCTGCCGCTTGCTTCATTTGGTCCAAATTGCGAATTGGGCCTGTCTTTGCAAGCTGTCCTGCTTCAAAGAGGTTCGGAGTTACAACTGTCGCGCGCGGGACAAGCAGCTCGCGCATTGCATCGGTTGTTTCGGGGTTAAGGACTTCATCTTCACCCTTACAGACCATCACCGGGTCAATCACAACTTTATCAAGCCTGTTTTCATCCATTACTTTTGCAGAGAGTTCGATGATTTCTACCGTTCCGAGCATTCCTGTTTTCATGGCGTCGATTCCTGTCGAAAGAATCGTTTCCAGCTGTGTCTTCAATGTTTCAACAGGCAGCGGATGAACTTGATGGTGCCAGCCCTCCGGCTTCATCGTGACAATTGTTGTCAGCGCGGTCATTCCGTAGACGCCAAGCTCCTGGAATGTTTTCAGGTCGGCTTGGATGCCAGCGCCGCCACTTGTATCTGAACCGGCAATCGTCATTACTTTTTTGATCGACATGCTGTTGCCTCCTTGTACTTGGATGTAGGACGGATTTCCATTCATCGTTCCAATCCAAAATCCACCGATTTATATAATTCATTCCTCATTTTACTCAGGATGATGCACGTTTGTAAAGAAATCGTGGAGGATTTTTTCGGGTTGCGAAAGATGTTACGTTTTTTTGACATTGGGTTGCGGCGTGATAATTATTACTGCAACTCCCCCATTTTCGTCTTACTCTGATAGAAAGAGGATGTTTGCAGAGTGGTAATGTTTGAAACTTCCACAAAGAACCTTTTCTCCGTTCTTCCCATACCCACGGTGAATATTTTAAAGGTTCACAAATTGTCCAAACAAAAGCCACATATATGCAAATGAATTGTCAAACCTTAGCCACCACTTTTCAAAAAAAATCCAAAAATTTCATTGTTTATCGTTTCATTTTCCTTTGATACCAAGGGATTGCCTTATCAAGGCATCCAAAACCTCTATTGTGATGTACATCACAGTTTAAAAGGTATTTCATTTCTACAATAAAAATTGGCGAAGACTTTTGCCAGAACATGCAAGGGAGGAAAGGCAATGAACAGAAAAAGCTGTCCCGATGAGTACCCTATAAATCTTTCGGTCAATGGCTATGAAATTGCCGTTTTCCAGTTGACGAACTCCGATTTGGAGGATTGGGCTTACGGTTATCTCTTTTCCGAGGGGATGATTGAATCCGCGGATGATATAGAGCAAGTACTTTTCCACGAGGGCAATGCAACCCTTCAGGTAACACTAACCAATTCTTTTGACGGCGAGAAAATGTTCTCGAAGAAAAAGCATTATACCGCAGGATGCGGGCGGGGGGTCACGTTCTTTTCGATGACGGATGTGAAACAGTTTGAAAAAGTCCGTTCCAAACAGAAATATCCGTTAAGCTACCTTCTTAAGAAACGGGCGGAATTCGCCCAATGCTCGACGCTTTATTTGGAAACTGGGGGTATGCATGGCGCCTGCATCATCAATGAAGACGGCTCCATGGTTGTCCGGGAAGACATTGGCCGCCACAATGCTGTGGACAAGATAATCGGTCATGCAATTAGGAACCGGCTCAGTCCGGAGAAGCTGATTCTTCTGACAACAGGTAGGGTTTCATACGAAATGTTATCAAAGGCAGCAAAATTTGGCTTCGCCGTCATCGGATCAAGGACCGCCGCAACAAAACAGGCTGTCCAGTTAGCCAAATATTTAAATATTGAGGTTGTAGGCTATTTAAGAGGGAAAATGGCCGTCATTTATACCTCGGCAGGAAGGGTCCATAGTGACCTGAGGGAGACTGCCGCTGCAGAAGTTAATTGAAAGGAGGCAAAGTGAAAGCGATTCACCAGTTGAATCTGAATTAGGGGCAATAGGGATGCTCTAGGTTAATTAAGGGAAGGAGACACAGAGATGGTTGAAATCAACCTGAACCGCCGGCAATTTTTAAAATTGTCAGGCGCCACAGCGGCCACGTTGGCCATCGTTGAGCTGGGCTTTGATGAAAAATCAGCCTATGCGAAATCGAAAGAATTTAAAATTGCCAAATCAAAAGTAACACCAACCATTTGCTGCTATTGCGGCGTAGGATGCGGAATCCTTGTCCATACCAAAGACAACACCGTTGTGTATACAGAGGGGGATCCCGACAACCCAATCAACGAAGGAAAGCTTTGCTCGAAAGGAACAACTTTAAGGCAGCTTTACACTTCTGAAAAGCGTCTTACAAAGCCATTGTACCGTGCGCCGGGCAGTGAGACGTGGGAAGAAAAAGAATGGGAATGGATGTATGACACAATCGCTAGGCGCGTCAAGGAAACACGTGACGCTTCTTTCGTGGAAAAAGAAAACGGAATGTTTGTAAATAAAACAGAGCGAATTGCGAGTATGGGCGGAGCGGCGCTCGACAACGAAGAGTGCTATTTGCTTGCGAAAATGATGAGAGGGCTTGGCGTCGTTTATCTCGAACACCAGGCGCGAATATGACATAGTTCTACGGTTGCCGGTCTGGCACCTACATTTGGTCGTGGAGCAATGACTAACCATTGGAATGATCTGCAATATACCGATTGTGCTCTAATCATGGGAGCCAACCCTGCTGAAAACCATCCGATTTCATTCAGGTGGCTGACGAAGGCAAGGGAAAAAGGAGCGAAAATTGTTTCAGTTGACCCGCGCTACACAAGGTCTTCCGCAATGTCAGATGTTTACGCTCCCCTTCGTTCAGGTACGGATATCGCATTTCTTGCAGGAATGATCAATTATGCAATCGATAACAACTTGATTCACAAAGAGTATGTTGCTAAATATACAAACGCTTCATTTATTCTTAAAGACAGCTATGACTTCAATGATGGCCTCTTCACTGGCTATGATGAAGCAAAGCGCAGTTATGATAAAACACAATGGGCTTTTGAAACGAATGAAGATGGAACACCGGTCAAGGATCTAACCCTTGAACATCCACGTTCTGTTTTCCAAATGATGAGAAAGCATTATTCCCGTTACACAATCGAAAAAATTGTTGAAACAACTGGTACTCCTAAGGAAGACTTCCTAAAAGTTTGTGAAGCTTTCTGTTCAACTGGAAAAGTAGGCAAATCAGGTGTCATCATGTATGCAATGGGTATCACCCAGCATACGGTCGGTTCGCAAAACGTCCGTGCAATGGCAATCCTACAGCTTCTTCTCGGCAATGTCGGGATTCCTGGAGGCGGCCTTGCAGCAATGCGCGGTGAATCAAACGTACAGGGGTCAACAGACTTTGCCCTTCTATACGCAGACCTGCCTGGCTACGTCGGTGCACCAAAAGCAACTGTCCCTGAACATGCCACTCTCGCAGGGTACAACGAAAAAGAAACGCCAAAAACAGGCTACTGGAGCAATAAGCCTAAATTCTTGGTCAGCATGCTGAAGGCTTGGTACGGCCCGAATGCAACTAAGGAAAATGAGTTCTGCTATCAGTATCTGCCAAAAGGAAATAAAAACTATTCCCATATCAACCTGTTTCATGCCATGTATAACAAGGGAATCGATGGATTGTTCCTATTCGGGACCAACCCTGTTGTAGGGGGACCTAATGCCGGCAAAGAGAAAGAATCGCTTGCCAACCTGAAATGGCTCGTAGCAGTTGATTTGTGGGAAACAGAATCGTCTGCATTCTGGAAAAAGGAAGCTGGCGCGGATCCAAATAAAATTGCAACAGAAGTATTCCTGCTCCCAGCATCCTCTTCATTTGAAAAAGAAGGGTCTGTATCGAACAGCTCCCGCTGGATGCAATATCGCTGGAAAGCAATCGATTCAAGGGGAGAAGCAAAGGCAGACCTTGAAATCATCCATGAGTTTACAACAAGGATCAAGGCGCTTTACAAAAATGAAAATACACCAGCTGCAAAGACAATCAACGCTCTTTATTGGAACTTTGGCGAAGGAAGCCATCCTGATATCGACCTTGTCTGTAAGGAAATCAACGGTTATGACCTTACAACAGGCAAGCTGCTGCCTGGCTTTGGCAAGTTGATGGACGATGGAACAACTTCAAGCGGAAACTGGATTTATTCCGGCTTCTATCCTGAAGAAGGAAAGAACCGCGCGAAAAACCGTGATGCGAAAACAGGCGGCCCTAACTTCCTGAACTGGTCCTATGCGTGGCCGATGAATCGCCGTATCATTTATAACCGTGCTTCGGCCGATCCGCAAGGCAATTCGTGGAGCAATGACAAGGAGGTCATCCATTGGGATGCCATCCAGAATAAATGGGTCGGAAACGATGTACCTGACTTTGTAGTCGACAAGGCGCCATCTGATCCGGGCGGACAAAACCCATTTATCATGCTGAAGGATGGAGTCGCTGGGATTTTTGCCGGCCTGAATGAAGGGCCTTTCCCTGAGCATTATGAGCCGTTTGAAAGCCCGATTACCAATATGTTCTCGAAACAGAATTTAAACCCTGCTGTCCAAATCTTTGAAGGTGACTTTAACCTGAAAGGTGAGAACAAGGATTTCCCGATTGTCGCTACAACCTATCGGGTGAGCGAACATTGGCAGTCCGGATCGATGACACGGAACCAGCAATGGCTGTCGGAGCTAGTAGGCCATATGTTTATAGAAATCAGTGAAGAGCTGGCAAAAGAAAAGGGCATCAAGAATAAGGACAAAGTAATCGTTACCTCAGCCCGTGGAGAAGTTGAAGCCTACGCCATGGTAACGAAACGTTTCAAGCCATATACAATCAAAGGCAAAAAGGTCCACCAGATCGGCATGCCTTGGCATTTTGGTTACAAAGGGTACGCAACAGGGGATTCGGCCAACCATTTGACACCGCATATCGGCGATGCCAATACAACCATTCCTGAGTATAAAGCATTCCTTTGCGACGTAAGGAGGAAAGGCTAATGCCGGAATTTGTAAAATATGTTGATGTCACTAAATGTGATGGATGCCGTGCCTGTATGGTGGCCTGCAAGAACTGGAATGACCTTCCTGCAGAGGAAACAGACTTCCTGGGCAGCGTTCAGTCACATCCAAAGGTAACAGCTGATACATGGAATGTTTTGCAATACATTGAGCATGAAAACTCAAAAGGCAATCTTGATTACCTGTTCCGCCACTCTTCATGCTTCCATTGCACAGACGCGGCCTGTGAAAAAGTCTGCCCTGAGGATGCAATCTCCTACACTGAATTTGGGACAGTCGTCATTGACCAGGAGAAGTGTGTAGGTTGCGGATATTGTGTCCAGAACTGCCCGTTCGATGTTATTTCGTTAAAAACGTATATTGACAAAAACGGCAAGGAATATAAGAAATCTCATAAATGTACAATGTGTACTGACAGAATTGAAGAAGGACTCCAGCCAGCTTGTGTAACAACTTGCCACACAGGTGCGATGGAGTTTGGCAACAAGGATGAAATGATCCGCAAAGCTGAAAAGCGCGTGGCTGAAATCAAGGAACGCTATCCGAATGCAATGGTTTACAACCCACAGGGGGTAGGCGGCACCCATACCGTTTATGTGCTAGCTGAAAAGCCATCCGTTTACGGTCTGCCGGAAAACCCTAAAGTTCCGACTTCCGCTGTATTGTGGAAGGATTATGCCCAGCCAATCGGCAAAATGATGATTGGTGCGACAACAATGGCTGTCGTTGGCGCATTTGTTACCAACAAGTTGTTCAACAAGGAAGGGAAAGAGCATGACGAAGATGGAGGTGGAAGCAATGAGTAAGCCAATCAGGCCGGACGTTAAAGTAAGGCGTTTTTCAAAAGGATTCGTTTGGGCTCATGCTGTGAATGCCATTTCCTTCTTGGCCCTGTACATTACAGCCCTTCCAATGTATACAGAGTTTTTCGACTGGCTTTATCCGATTTTGGGCGGACCCGCAAACGCGCGGCTGCTTCACCGGATATTTGCGGTAACATTTATTATGCCGACTTTCATCTGGCTCATTTTCGATCCAAAGGGTTTTACGCGCTGGTTGAAGGAACTTGTCACTTGGAAAAAGAGGGATCTTCAATTCTTTACCGAATTCGTTAAAGAGTTGTTCGGTTTCAAGTCCAAGCATGTAAGACAACCATTCTTTAACGCCGGTGAAAAAATCAACTCGATTATCCAAATTGTCACGGCCCTTCTTATTATCGGGTCTGGTTTTCCAATGTGGTTCCCGGATTTGTTCCCAAAAGCGGTCGTTCAATGGGCGTATTTCTTCCACAACGTCGGCTTTGGGCTTGCCATCGCGGTAGTTGTCGGCCACGTCTATTTGAGCGTGGTGCACAAGAACTCCCGCCCTGGCTACACAGGCGTCATTACCGGCGAAGTGCCCGCCTGGTGGGCAAAGGACCACTACACGGAATGGTACGAAGAAGAAGTTAAAAACGGCAACTTCCCTGATTTAGATAAACTCTCTAAAAACAAAAACACAAACGAAAACAAACAAAAAAATAAAGGCGCGTAAAAACCGCCGGCGGCCCGGAGTCCCCGGGCTCGTGATACCACATCAGATTAAAATGAAAAAGGAGATGGCTGTCTACTATGGACAGCCATTCCTGCTAAACAACCTCTTTGTCCTGAAAAATACAGTTGAGCCATATTTTGGCGTGTGGGGTTGGCATTGTAGTACCATTATACGAAAAGAGGTGCAACCGGAGTGAAAACATCCGTCGTCTCGAAAGATTATCAGAATTTGCATAAGGAAATCATCGGCCTGCAGGAAAAATGGAAAGAAAGCCTGGGCAGTGAGGCAGTTACAATAAAAATTGACAAAACGTCAATGAGCTCTGGGGTGCCGGTGGCAGTGCTCTCAATTTTTGATTTTGATATTCCACTATTTTTACAGTGGATAGAGGAAGTTAAAGGGTTATTGATCAAGAAAAATGATAAGATGGAAGAGAAGCTTGTTTTTTTAAACAAGATAATGGACGAAAATACTGCGCGGCGCTGGATCGATGAGGCGCTTGCGTTTAATCATATTTATTTTCAGGGATTCGCAGAGGAGCACGGTTTAGAGGAATGGCTCCCACACTTCCTTGCAGAAACAGCTCTCCGTCCTTACTTGCAGCTGGCGGCTGAAAAAGCCCAGCCGGATATTCAAACAGGAATCAATGGAGCCGGATGCCCTGTATGCGGTGAACCAACAAGGCTTGCGCAGCTTGAAGGGGAAGGAAAAAAGGAACTGCATTGCCCACGCTGCCTAGCGCACTGGAATGATAAACGGGTCTCCTGTTCCCATTGCGGGAATGAAGATCATGAAACAATAAAGTTTATCACCGTGGAAGGCGATGCCGCATCCCAAATCCAGGTTTGTGAAAAGTGCAACGGCTATATTAAAATTGTTGATACGAGGCAGTTTATCAACAAGCCTTCCGCAGCCATACTTGATTTGACAACACTTCATCTTGATTTTGTCGCCCAGGAACACGGATACCATACCGGCGGAAGCGGGGAAACGGAAAACTAAGGGGCCCGGGTAAAAAACGGACGGGAAGAAGGGATTCGATGAAAGCGGCGGCAATTCTATTATCCGGTGGAAAGTCAAGCAGGATGGGCACCAATAAGGCTCTTTTAAAAATAAATGAAAAAACGAATATTGAGAGAATACGAGACGAACTCCTTAAACTATTTGATGAAGTAATCCTTGTAACCAATGAACCGGAGGAGTATCGCTTCCTTCATTTGAAAACTGTAACAGACGAATATCCTGGAAGAGGGCCTTTGGCCGGCATCCATGCCGGTCTAAAGGCCTCCAGCTTTGATGCCAATCTCGTGGTTGCCTGCGACATGCCGTTTATTTCCGCTGAACTTGCGGAGAACATGGTCAAGAACCTTGGGCATTATGACGCTGTCGTTCCTGTTATCGGGGGAAGGCAGCATCCCCTTTTTGCCGTTTATCAAAAGAGCATTATGGAAGTGGCTGAGGAGTGCATTGAGAAGGGGACCCTTCGCCTGAAACAAATGTTTGAACACCTCAATGTCCTTTTTTTAACAGAGGGGGATTTGGAAACGTATTCAAATGGCTACCTGGAACGGATATTTTTTAATATGAACAATCCGGAGGAATATGAACTGGCCGTTGAACAGGCCAAAAAAGAAACATCCGGATAAGAGATATAAGTGGAAAGAGAGGGTTAGGGAGATGCAATTTTTCAAAGTCAAAACAGTTGAGGAAACCTTTGCATTAATCGATGAACAGGTAAGGAAAGTCGGCGCTATTGAAAAAAAGCCGATAGAAGCTGCGCTGGGCTGTATCCTTGCCGAAGATGTAACCGCCAGGGAAGATGTTCCCGGCTTTGACCGGTCGACAGTTGACGGTTATGCGGTCAGGGCTGAGGATACGTTTGGTTCATCTGATTCGATGCCGGGTTTTTTGACTGTTGCCGGAGAGGTTAGGATGGGTGAGGCCGCCAGCGTCCCGGTTGGCTTTGGAGAAGCTGTTTACGTCCCTACGGGGGGAATGATGCCCCTCGGGAGCAATAGTGTCATCATGATTGAACATTGTGAAGAGATTGCCGGCCTTCTCAATACATACAGGCAAGTGGCGCCCGGGGAGAATGTCATCCGGGCGGGGGAAGACATTCGTAAAGGTGAACTTCTGCTCACTGAAGGGACAAGGTTACGGCCACAGGAGATCGGGGCCCTGGCATCACTGGGGATAACCGATGTTGTGGTATACCGCGGCATAAAGGCAGGATATATATCGTCGGGAGATGAAATAGTCCCATTTGATACCCCTGAATTAAAAATTGGCCAAATTCGTGATATAAATTATTTAACAATCGCGGGCCTTGCCAGGGATTGGGGAATTGACCTCATCTACGGGGGAATTGTACCGGATGATTATGAAGAATTCCGGTTAAAGGCATCCGAATTATTCAATCAAGTGGACTGCCTGATCGTTTCCGGCGGAAGTTCCGTTGGCGCGAAGGACTACACAACCGAAGTCATTCAGTCGCTTGGCGAGCCGGGGGTATTTGTACACGGCATTTCCGTAAAGCCGGGCAAGCCTACAATTCTCGCGGTGGCGGGGGGCAAGCCTGTAATCGGGCTCCCGGGGCATCCGGCATCAGCGATGATTATTTTCAGGCTTTTCGGCGAGCGTATTTTGAAAAAGCTTCAAGGAGAAAATGCCGAACACCGGCCAGACCGGATTTTTGCCCGGATTACAAAAAACATTCCGTCGGCGCCAGGCCGCTCCGATTATATCCGGGTAAGGCTATTTGAGCAGGATGGCGAGTGGTGGGCCGATCCAATCATAGGGAAATCCGGCTTGATTACGACACTTGTGAAAAGCGGCGGGATTGTAGAAATCGTTTCCGAAAAAGAGGGCATCGCGCAAGGCGAGTACGTCCCTGTCATCGCAACAAGGTAGGGGGAATGGGATTTGGACCAGAAACGGTATAAGCGAAAAATTTATCTCGAAGACAAGCCGAGAGCCCAGGCGCGTGAGGAACTGCTTGCCGCGTTTGGCCTGCCGCCGCAAAAAGAATCGATCAAAGTCGAGGACGGCCTTGGCAGGGTTACAGCTGCACCGGTTTTCGCAGTCGCATCCATGCCCCATTACCATGCTTCCGCAATGGATGGGATTGCCGTAAATGCCGCCGATACGTATAGCGCGCATGAAAAACATCCGCTAAGGCTTACGTATGGTGAACAATTTGTTTATGTTGATACGGGCAATGCAATTCCCGCCCAGTATAATGCGGTCATTATGATAGAAAATGTCAATGTGATTGATGACCAGACGCTTGAAATCATTGAACCGGCGACACCTTGGCAGCATATTCGGCCGATTGGCGAGGATATCGTCCAGGAAGAAATGATTTTTCCGCAGGGCCACAAACTTCGCCCTGCCGACTTGGGTTCACTGCTAGCTGCGAGAATCACAGAAATTGAAGTAGTAAAAAAGCCGGTTGTCGCTATTATCCCGACAGGCAATGAACTCATCGAAGTAACCGAAGAGCCTGTTTCGGGAAAAATCATTGAGTTCAATGGCACTGTCTTTGCCAATTTCGTCAAGGAATGGGGCGGTGAACCCCATTTGACGGGTATTGTAAAAGATGAGCCAGAAAAAATAAAGGAAGCGCTTCTCAAGGCAGCAGAAACATCCGATATTATTGTCATCAACGCAGGATCATCGGCTGGGTCGAAGGATTTTACCGTCCATATCATCGCGGAAATCGGCACGGTCTTTACCCACGGAGTGGCGGCGAGGCCGGGCAAGCCTGTCATTTTGGGCAAAATACATGATAAACCCGTTGTCGGAGTGCCTGGCTATCCGGTTTCAGCCTATTTGGCACTTGAATGGTTCGTTCGTCCCTTAATTTGCAAGTATTTGCAAATCCCCGAGCCAAAGCGGGAAACGATCGAAGTGAAGCTTGGAAGGCGAATTGTTTCGACGATGGGCCAGGAGGATTTCATCAGGGTGAACATCGGCTATGTAAATGGACAATATGTCGCCAATCCGCTTACAAGGGCGGCGGGCGTAACGATGTCTTATGTCCGAGCCGACGGCCTCCTCGTCGTACCCGCGGATGTGCTCGGGTACGAACAAGGGGAAACAGCTGAAGCTGAGCTTTTAAAGCCGCTTGAAGAAGTTACAAACAGTATTGTATTCAACGGCAGCCATGATTTGACAATCGACCTTTTGTCTTCGCAAATCAAACGGGAACGCAATGACATGAAAATCATCTCCTCCCATGTCGGCAGTATGGCCGGGTTAATGGCAATCAGAAAAGGAGAGGCCCATGTCGCGGGAATCCACTTGCTTGACCCCGATACGGGAGAATACAACCTTTTGTATGTGAAAAAGCTGCTCGATGGCATGGACATTGTCCTTTTCCCATTCTTGAGGAGAAAGCAGGGCTGGTTCGTCCAGGAAGGAAATCCTCTTGGCATTCAGTCGGTTGAAGATATAGCGGCAAGGAATGCCCATTTCGTTAATCGCCAAAGGGGAGCCGGTACACGAATTCTCTTTGACCTTCTTTTAAAAGAGGCGGGACTTGCTCCCGAAAACATCACCGGCTACAGCCGGGAAATGTTCTCGCATCTCAGTGTCGCCGCGGAGGTAAAAGGAAATCCCGATTCGGTCGGGCTTGGTATTTTCCCAGCGGCAAAGGCGATGGGGCTTTCATTTATTCCGGTTGCGGATGAAGAATATGATTTGGTTATGACAAAGGAATTTTTCGAGAGTGAAAAAGGCAGGATGCTTGTTTCTGTGATTCAATCAGAAGAATTCAGGCAAAGTGTTGATCAAATTGGCGGCTATGAAGTTGTCACAGGCGCGGCCCCGAAAATAGGCTGAGATGAAGGGCTGCTTTTTAATAACCATGGGAGGCGCTTTGGAGCGCTTCCGTATGTCAATGGAGGCGGTAGCATGTTTGAAATCTCAAAGGAACCAATTGATATCCAGACTGTAATTGACAAGGTTGTCCAGCGGGAAGCTGGGGCAATTACTACATTCATTGGAACGGTCCGGGAGCTGACCCATGGAAAAAAAACGCTTTACCTTATTTATGAAGCATATGAAGCGATGGCCGTGAAAAAGCTGGAGCAAATCGGCAGGGAAATCGAGGAACGCTGGCCAGGCGCCAAAGTGGCTATCAGCCATCGTGTCGGCAAACTGGATATTACCGATATCGCAGTCGTCATTGCCGTTTCAACTCCACACCGCGCGGATGCATATGAAGCAAATCGTTATGCGATTGAGCGTATCAAGGAAATTGTCCCGATATGGAAAAAGGAGCATTGGGAGGACGGAGAAGAGTGGGTCGGCAACCAGCTTGAAACGGTCCCTTATCCAACAGGTAAGCCCGAGGAAGGTGATTTGAATGAATAAAGTCATGTTTTTTGCCCATTTGCGCGATGCCGCTGGTGCTGATTCAATTACGGTCGATGCAGCGGGCAAGACAGTTGCTGAATTGAAGGAGGAACTTTCCCGAAAATACAATCTGCCAAAAATGGATACAGTCATGGCGGCGATTAACGAGGAATTTTCATCAAATGAAGAAACGATTAATGAGGGTGATGTTATCGCCTTCATTCCTCCTGTAAGCGGAGGTTGATTAGGCGGGTTGGATTATTGGAGAAGGGCTTCCGCTGTGGAGCCCTGTCCTTTTGCATTTAGGTTAACAGGAGCAAGACTCCATCTGAAATTCCAGTTAGGAAGAGCGCAGTTGGGGGACAAGGAAAGGGGAAAGAGCATGGCAGAGCGGTATTCAAGGCAGATTCTTTTTCCCGGGATTGGCAGAGAGGGCCAGGAAAAAATTCGTTCCAAACATGTTTTGCTTGTGGGGGCGGGCGCGCTTGGTTCGGGAAATGCTGAAATACTTACCAGGGCTGGAATCGGGAAGCTGACAATCATCGACAGGGATTATGTTGAAGAGAGCAATCTTCAGCGCCAGCAGCTGTATACCGAAGAAGATGTAGTAAAAAAGCTTCCGAAGGCCGCCGCGGCTGAGAAAAGGCTTCGGGCCATTAACCGAGATGTTGAAATAGTAGCAATTATAGGAGATGCTACTCCTGAAGTGCTGGAAGAGCTGGCAAATGGAATCGATTTGATCATCGACGCGACCGATAATTTTGAAACAAGGATGGCCATCAATGATGTCTCCCAGAAATACAGAATTCCATGGATTTACGGCGCCTGTGTCGGCAGCCACGGAATGAGCTTTACAATCCTGCCGGGAACGACTCCATGCCTGAATTGCCTTTTGCGGACAATCCCGCTTCAGGGCCTTACTTGTGATACTGGAGGGATCATCGGTCCAGCCGTCCAAATGGCCATTTCCCACCAGTCTGCTGAAGCGCTGAAAATCCTTGTCGAGGATTGGGAGGCAGTGCGGCCCACGTTTGTCAGCTTTGATTTATGGCGGAACGAGTATACTGCCATGAAAATGTCAAAAGCGAAATTCTCAGGATGCCTCTCGTGTGGAGAACATCCTACCTACCCATATCTGGACAAGGAAAACATGACCAAAACGACCGTGCTTTGCGGGCGGGACACGGTTCAAATCCGTCCATCCGCACAAGGGGAACTGTCGCTTGAAAAGCTCGCTCACCAGCTTGGCTCTCTCGGTTATGATGTTAAGGGCAATCCCTACCTCCTATCGGTTGAACTTAGAGAGGAGCGGATGGTCATTTTCAAAGATGGCCGTGCCCTCATACACGGAACGAAGGACCTCACCCACGCAAAATCTGTATACCAGAGGATTATGGGTTAACGAAAAAAATCCCCGGAAACGGATTTCCGGGGATTTCATTTACTTTTTGCAAGCTACGAGGACAAGGCGGCCCTCATCCAATACCTTCTCATAGCGGTCTGCCTCATCCGCGGTCAACCCCAACGATTCGAATTGGGAGCGTAATTCATCGCCGCGTTTTTTGAAAACATTCGCCACCGAATCAATTAATCCTTGTTCCTTTAAGCCGACATCGCCCGCGCCGAGTGCATCCGTAAGATCTTCCTCGCGCTCCTTGTCATGGGCAAACAAAAATACCTCATCCTTGGAAAAGCCCTCCGTTGCAAGCAAAGCCAGCTTTTCCTTTGCTTGGACACCGTTCTCTACTACTTCTACTTTATACATTTCAACAGTCCTCCTTCGCATTTATTCACACAGTTTTTATATAACCTTTACCGTCACGAGTAAACATGAAAATGCCTAAATCATCGTAGGATTTCCTTTTCGGATATGCGGGATGGTAGAATCATAGAAAAAAAGGGAATAGGAGGGCAAAGGAGGGTTACTATGCTGGAAAATACATTGCCGCCGAGCTGGTCGGATTTGCTTGGTGATGAATTTCAAAAAGAATACTTTCAAAGGCTGCGAGAGTTTTTAATAGAGGAATACCGTATAAAAACCGTCTACCCGGAATACAAGGATATATTCAATGCTCTGATGCTGACTGGATATGATGATGTGAAGGCGGTCATCCTTGGCCAGGATCCGTACCATGGCCCAGGACAGGCGCATGGCCTAAGCTTTTCTGTTAAACCGGGCATAAATCCGCCACCGTCGCTTAAAAACATATTCAAAGAATTATGTGATGACCTAGGCATTGAATCACCTGATCATGGCTACTTGCTAAAATGGGCCGAACAAGGCGTGCTTCTTTTGAACACAGTACTGACAGTGCGAAAAGGAGAGGCCAATTCCCATCGGGGTAAAGGCTGGGAACAATTTACCGACAAGGTGATCACCCTTATGAACGAGCGGGATAAGCCAGTCGTTTTCATTCTATGGGGAAAGCCGGCCCAGGAAAAGCTAAGCCTGATTGATACTGCAAAGCACCCAATCATCCTATCGCCGCACCCGAGTCCTTTTTCGGCAAGGAAAGGGTTTTTTGGAAGCAGGCCTTTCTCTAAAACAAATGAATTATTGCGGTCTATCGGCCAGGAAGGAATTGATTGGCGGCTTCCTCCGCTTTAACTATCGCTAAATTTATTTTGAAAATAGACAAGCGTTTATGCAAGAAATCCCCTCCCTTCATAGTCTAGTAAGGAACAGGAAGGGAGGGTTTAGATATGAGAGTAACTTGCCAGGATCTGGCCAATATCATCGGCGGCGTAGTTGTGACAACCCAAGGAGCATGCGTGGTACAGCGCAATAGGAATATCAATGCCACAATCCTTGGCCGGAGAACAAGATCCCCGCTCGCGCTACCGTTTGCCCTTTCTTTTGAAAGGAATGGCCTGAATTTAGGAGAAACAGTCATCCTGCAAAGGGAAATCAATCCAATGCTTACCGCATTGAGAAAGCGGGGGCTGATTGTAACAGCTGTGCATAACCATTGGCTGTTTGATGAGCCGCGAATAATGTATATGCACTGGGAGTCGACCGGAAATCCGGTAGAATTTGCCGAGTTAAGTTTTGAAGCGGCCCTTGAAGCGGGATTGTTTTAAAAGAAGTACAGGCTTACGCGGGAAGGCTGAGGCCGATCATGGCATTTGGCCTTCTTGAGTTTGTTGCGGCCTTGGGAAGCGGGTAAGTGCGAATTCATGCTGAATCATGTAAAATGGAGGAGATGAGGAAGGCGCTGTTCGAAGGAGTGGATTTTTTGAACATACATATTGAAACGCTGTTGGCCAAAATAGAAGAAGAACTCACACTTGCCAAGGCTTCCAGAAAAGAAGAGGAACTGCGCGAGAAACTTTATTCGATTAAAACCCTTTGCGAAGTAGCACTCACCGAAAGGTCCAAGCCCGGCGAAAGGGAAGGGCGGCCATTAAGTGCTCAGCCAGTTCCGGCGGAGGGATTTCAGGCTCCCCCCGGCCAGGGGCAAAAGCTTGTGGATGATGAGGCAAACGGGGATTCGATTTTCGACTTTTAGAAAGAGGGTATTGGAATGAAAACCTTTATTATGATTGGTGCCATTAATGCGTTTCTGGCAGTGGCACTAGGGGCGTTTGGAGCCCATGGATTGGAAGGGCGCGTCGCTCCGAAATACCTTGAGATATGGAAAACCGGTGTGCAATATCAAATGTTCCATGCGGTAGGATTGCTTGTAATCGGCTTCCTTGCGGGCAAGGTTCCGGCAGGGTCGCTTTTTACAACAGCCGGCTGGCTTATGCTTGCAGGCATTGTCTTGTTCAGTGGGAGCCTATATGTACTGAGCCTCACGAAAATCAGCGTGCTTGGGGCGATTACGCCACTTGGTGGTTTGGCATTCCTGGCTGCCTGGGTATTAATTGCCGTTGGCGCGTCCAAGCATTTATAGTTCCAAATAATAAGGAGGACCAAGCTGAGTGAAGCCGGTCCTCCTTAAGCATATAAGGGCTTTTTTTAGCGTGGAGGAAAGCTGCTCAAACCTGGTCCGCCTCCCGAGAAGGGATAGGTATATTCAATCTCTTCGTCAAACGTAACGTAATCAAGGTAAACCATTAACAGTAGGTAGCGGGTTCCTGTTTGCGGATCGCTGAGGATGATGTGGTCACGGCCGGCAGCTTCAATGATGCCCTTGAATACCTGCTGCCGCCTCTGTCCATCCCTTGTCCCTTCAAATGTCATGTAGACTGTGGCTAGCTTTCCTTTGTTGAGGCGAAGGATATTTTCGATATACGACTCTTGAATTGGCAGCATTCCAGGCATCTGGGCTCCAGGGCTTTGCGGGATGTTAAAGCCGCCGGCCCCGGTGGCGAATGGAAAACCTCCCATTTGGCCACCCATTTGACCCCCCATTTGGCCTCCCATAGGCGGCTGTTGCTGTTGTCCTGTTCCAGGGCTCATAGGCGCGCCCCCTGTTCCGGTATAAGGCTGGTAACCTTGCTGTCCGGTTCCGTAAGTACCGTAAGGATTCATTTCATTCCCTCCTCTAAAAATAAGCATAGGGACTCAGCCGAAAGAAAAGGTTCATCCCGCTGCAAATTGCCGACTATCCACCATCCATACCAGGGCTTGTAATGGCTTGGAAGTGAAGACTCGCTAATTGAACATATGAGGGTTGGAACCGGAATATGCCTCGGAAACAGTTAAAAGCCCCGGCCAAAGCGCGGCTGGGGCTATGTAAATCCTATTAAATTTATACTTGCAGGAATGAGTTTACTCCTTCTTCGGTAAGGAGGTTGCCCACAAAGAAAGAGCCGAATTCCCCGTAGCGGGCGCTTACTTCGTCAAAGCGCATTTCATAAACAAGTTTCTTAAACTGAAGGACATCGTCCGAGAAAAGGGTGACGCCCCATTCGTAATCGTCGAAGCCAACCGATCCGGTAATCACTTGTTTTACCTTGCCTGCGTATTGGCGGCCAATCATGCCGTGGCTGTACATAAGCTTTTTGCGTTCTTCCATCGGAAGCATGTACCAGTTGTCATTGCCCTGGCGGCGCTTGTCCATCGGATAGAAGCACACATACTTCGCCTTTGGCAGCATTGGGTAAAGCCGGGCGCGAACATGCGGGTTTTGATAAGGATCTTCGCTTTCGTGCAAATAATTGCTCAGTTCTACGACGGAAACATAGGAATGAGCCGGCACCGTATATTCAGCCAGCTTCGATTTGTTGAATTCTGTTTCGATTTCGTTCAGTTCTTCCATCGTCGGACGCAGGATCATCATCATGAAATCGGCTTTCTGCCCAACGATCGTGTAGAGCGCGTGGCTTCCTTTTTCCGTTTCCATTGTCGCGTTCCACTTTTCGACCAGGCCGAGGAATTCATCTATAGCGGCCTGTCGTTCATCCGCAGGCGTCATTTTCCATGTAGTCCAATCCATACTCCTGAAATCATGTAAACAGTACCAGCCATCAAGCGTCTGTGCTGCTTCACTCATCAAAATCACTCCCCATTCATACTATCCATACACCAACCTACTATACCACAGTTTCACCCAATTGCCTTAAAACAAACCCTATCGCGCCCCCCGTTTAAACTGCTCCCAAAAAGGATAATTTAAAAGGTGTGTCATTTTAGCAAGACATAGCCAAATCAGTGTAGTAGCTTTATTGTGCCTTGCGCCGGCATTGTATACTTTTTCAAGAAAAAGGCCCTATGAGGTGGATAGTTTATCTCTGTTTCAAGTTTTTTTGCTTTACTGCAATAAAGAATTACGAATCGAACAACTTTGTGACGGCCGGCCTGTTTCCCTTGAATTTTGCATGCGGTACAGTATCCTAAAGATGAGTGAATAGAAGGAGGAAGGCTAACGTGAGCGATTTATTTGAAGGTATTAAGCAGAAAATCTCCGGCCATAATTTGAGGATTGTATTTCCTGAAGGATTTGACGAAAGAATTCTAAAGGCAGCCGCACGCCTGGCTGCAGATGGAATTCTCACTCCTGTCCTGATCGGCAATATTGAAGAACTGCAAGCAAGGGCAAAGGAACTGGACGTTTCACTTGAGGCGGCTGAGATTTATGATCCCGCCAATTATTTAATGATGGACGAGCTTGTCGCCGCTTTTGTCGAGAGGAGAAAGGGGAAGGCGACCGAGGAAGATGCCCGTAAAATTCTGCTTGATGTGAATTACTTTGGTACGATGCTAGTCTATCTCAACAAAGCGGACGGCCTTGTCAGCGGTGCTGCCCATTCCACAGCGGCAACAGTCAGGCCGGCGCTGCAAATTATTAAAACAAAGGAAGGCGTCAACAAGACATCTGGTGTTTTCCTCATGGTTCGCGATGATGAACAGTATGTCTTTGCTGATTGCGCAATCAATATTTCTCCGGATAGCCAGGACCTCGCCGAGATTGCGATCGAAAGCGCCAGAACAGCAAGGATGTTTGACATTGAACCGCGTGTTGCCATGCTGAGCTTCTCAACAAAAGGATCGGCCCAATCGCCGGAAACCGAGAAGGTGATGGCTGCGGTAGAAGAGGCAAAGCGCCGCGCCCCCCTTCTTATCATTGACGGGGAGTTCCAATTCGACGCAGCTTTTGTCCCCGAAGTGGCGATTGCCAAAGCCCCGGATTCCGTCCTCCAGGGCAATGCCAATGTTTTTGTGTTCCCAAGCCTTGAAGCGGGGAATATCGGCTATAAAATCGCCCAGCGCCTAGGTGGCTTTGAAGCGGTCGGACCGCTGCTGCAAGGGCTGAACCGCCCTGTCAACGACCTTTCCCGAGGCTGCAGCACGGACGACGTCTACAACCTCGCACTGTTAACAGCTGCCCAAGCATTAAGTAAGTAGAGAACGCCCGCCCGTTCAAAAGGGATTACGTTCACTTCTTCAGGAGAAATCGAAGGTGCATGGTTTTCCTTACAGGGGGCAGTGTTGGTAGTTTGCCAAGTGAATTTTGAGTATAAAAAATCCCGGCTCCTTATTGGTGGCCGGGATTTGGTATTTAAATAAACAACAGCAAGCTAACTGCCATGACGGCCATCCCGGCAACCAGGCCGTAAATGGGAAGATGGGTTTCATCGTACTTCTTTGCGGCAGGGAGCAGCTCATCAAGGGATATAAAGACCATGATGCCGGCAACAGCCGCGAAAATAACCCCGAACATAATGTCATTCAGGAATGGCATAAGGAAAAAGTAGGCCGCCAAAGCCCCGATTGGCTCTGACAATCCCGAAAGGAAGGAAAGCTTGAACGCTTTTTTCTTATCTCCGGTTGCAAAATAAACGGGTACGGAAACAGCAATCCCTTCAGGAATGTTATGGATGGCGATGGCAATCGCAATCGCAACGCCAAGGGCCGGGTCCTGAAGCGCCGAGGTAAAGGTGGCAATTCCTTCGGGAAAGTTATGAATACCAATCGCCAAGGCGGTAAAGGTTCCCATTTTTAATAAAGCGGCGTCATTAACAGTTTTGCCCGGCTGCATTTCCTCAACCGTTTTTAGCTCATGCGGATTTCCCTGCTTTGGAATAAACCTGTCGATTAGGGCAATCAATAGAATTCCCCCGAAAAAACCGCCTGCAGTCGCCCAGTTTCCCGCCTGAACCCCTATTGCGGAGACAAGGGCTGTTTTTGCTTTTACAAAAATTTCTATCATCGATACATAAATCATCACTCCGGCCGAGAAACCAAGTGTAACTGAAAGGAATTTGGTATTCGTTCTCGATGTAAAGAAGGCCAGTAAACTTCCGATTCCGGTTGCAAGGCCAGCGAATAATGTTAACCCCAATGCAAAGAGCACTTCCTGTGACATATTAAATTTCCCCTCTCAAAATAGGTATATATGGTTGTGGCCCTGGGTTAAAGGGCGTGCCTTGTTAAACTACTATATGCACATGATTTAAAATGTTTCCTATGGTGAAGATTCTATCTGATAGTTAACTTATCTTGCAACTACTATTTTTCCCAAACCTAAATCATTGCTATTCATTCTGGAAGTTACAGCCTGTATATTTTCCAAGGCAGGCACTGTGATATAATAGGCAGCAGACTATTTGCAATGGAGGCATGCTTAGATGGACGAGGCTCTCTCGTTGCTCCGCCAGGACCAATGGCGGCTTATCGACCAATCCACTACAGGCATCCTCATGCCTGCCATACAATCCTTTGCCATTGATGACACGCTTTGCGCCTCTGTTGGAGCGCATCTCTCCCCGGCTACGGCACGGACCTGGGTCCACCGTGATACAGTCGTCCTCGGTATACAGGATACAAAACTGCCCTATCTCGGCGAAGGGCTGGAGTTTTTGCGCGCCATGGGGTATACGCCCATCGTCCGGAATTCAGGCGGACTAGCTGTTGTACTCGATGAAGGCGTTCTAAATATTTCGCTTGTTTTTCCAGAAAAGGAAAGAGGCATTGATATAAATCGAGGCTACGATGCGATGTGGATGCTGGTCAGGGAGATGTTCGCCGACTTTGGCAAGGATATTGAAGCAAGGGAGATTGTTGGCTCCTATTGCCCCGGCAGCTACGACTTGAGCATCGGAGGAAAGAAGTTTGCAGGGATTTCGCAGCGGAGGCTCAGAAGGGGCGTCGCGGTTCAAATCTATCTCAGTGTGGAAAACAGCGGCGGCAAGCGGGCGGAACTAATCCGGGATTTTTATTTGCGCGCGCTAAAAGGGGAACGAACGAAATTTGTTTTCCCAGAAGTCCAGCCGGGTGTGATGGCAAGCCTGTCAGAACTGTTTGAAACCCCATTGGCTGTGCAGGATGTCATGCTTCGGCTAATGCTCAGCCTAAAGAGGAACGGCGGCCTTCTTTATTCGGGACAGCTGACTCCATATGAACATGAGCTGCTTCCTGGCTACCTTTCGAGGATTGCCGAACGGAATGCGCCATTAACAAAGCCGTAAACCCCATTTGGTCTACGGCTTTAAGAATGTATTGCCACACTCGCTCTCCAGTAAAGTATCTTTATTGTCTTCCTGTCAATGGTTCGCTATCTTCAGGCAGTCATTCAGCGATTTTTTCAAGATTTCCATTCCGGTCCATTTTGAATTTCGTCGCAGGACGTTCTTCTTCTTCAAAGAGGACAAGATTGCGTGCTTTGTTCATGATTTTGAGAAGTGTTTCGTAATCTTCCTGGATCACTCCGGTATTTTGCTCCAGGTCACGGATTTTCTCTTCCATTTCCTCGTTTTGCCTGCGGAGGTTCGCTACTTCCCGCTTCAATCTTTCATTCTCGCTTTTCAGCGCCTCGACATGGACGCTTGAATTGTCATAGTTTTGCAAGAACGCAATGACCGCCTGCATTGTAAGGCCTTGCGGAGTAGCCTGTAAGCCAAAACCTGACGATGCGGTTGCGGAAAATCTTGAAGATTGTGATTGGGCCGCCGCGGGCTTGCTATTTAATTCTTCAACCATTTTCTCAAGGTCAAAAGATGCAGGCTGCTCGTTTGCGGGGCGATCCAATTCACTTGAAATTTCCATTTCCAAGCCCTTGCTAAGGCTGGCCACTTCAGGCTGGACTTCTATTGGAGGAGTATAAAGAAGCTTTTTCTTCCCTCCCAGGTCTTTTCCAAGCATCCTCTGCCTTTGTTTGCGTTGTTTTTTTGCAAGCTGCAGAGCTTTTTCATACGTGTGGCGGACAACAGCGTTCCACCGGAATCCGCAAGCCGCGGAAGTACGGTTCAGTTTGTCTCCGACTTCCTCGAATGCATTAAGCTGCGTGCTTCCTTCCCTTACATGGCGGAGAACTGTTTCAGCCAACAGCAAATCATCCTCGGCCGTCCAGGCATCCTGGCGAACTTTCATGTCAAAACACTCCTTCTCACTATTTGTTTCTAAATTCATTTTTTCTGGCCTCCCTGTGCAAAAGAGTTCTAATTGATGCACCAAGTTGAATGTTTAATATTCCTAGCAATATCATTGACACTTTTTTGAAGTTTTATACAGAGGATAAAAGGATAGTAGAGTACGAAGGCATAAGGAAAGTTCCGCCAGCCTGCTTGCATTGAATGGAAAGAAGCTGTAAAATACGTTAGGACCTTCTCTTGGCCGTTGATTCATTTACATAGATCGATTACTTGAAAGGATTTGAACGGAATGCCTAATGAATTCCGCGTGTGCGATGATTGCCAGGCAGTCAATCTGAAAACACTCATTCCGCGCCTGAAGCAGCTGGACCCTGATGCAAAAATAGATATCGGCTGCCAGTCCTATTGCGGACCGGGACGAAAAAAAACGTTTGCGTTTGTCAATAACCGTCCGCTAGCTGCCTTGAGCGAAGACGAACTAATTGAAAAAGTTACTAAGAAACTAAAATAATTGAACTGTACTCATCTTTGCCGAATCAGGCAAGGGTGATTTTTTTTGGATTCCTTTACCTTCTGCGGCGAATGGGGGTTGCTTCATCCTAAAAGCAAATATTAAAGAAAAATGCAAGAAGGAAACGTCGAAAATTGCTGTAGGATTTTGCTGAAAGAGGGGTGATTCCCACCTGAAATGGGGATATAATAGAGAGAAGTTAAGAGGGGCAGGGGTGCGAGATGGGAGTATTATCGGAAAAACTGAATGAAGAAAAAGTATTCAAGGATCCCGTCCATCGCTACGTCCATGTCCGTGATAAGATCATTTGGGACTTAATTGGGACGAAGGAATTTCAGCGGCTCAGGAGGATTAAACAGCTTGGGACGACTTTCCTGACGTTCCATGGCGCTGAACACAGCCGCTTCAACCATTCCCTTGGCGTATATGAAATCGTCAGGCGAATTGTCGACGATGTATTTGACGGAAGGCCTGAATGGGACGAAAGCGATCGGCTGCTTACGCTTTGTGCCGCGCTTCTCCATGACCTCGGGCATGGGCCGTTTTCGCATGCGTTCGAGAAAGTCTTCAACCTTGATCATGAAGAATTCACCCGCGCCATCATCCTCGGCAACACGGAAGTAAATGAGATTCTCTCGAGAGTGGGCAGTGATTTTCCAAGGGACGTAGCGGAGGTCATCGCGAAAACCTCGGATAAAAAGCAGGTTATTAGCCTCATTTCAAGCCAGATTGATGCCGACAGGATGGACTATCTCCAGCGTGACGCCTATTTTACGGGTGTCAGCTATGGCTTTTTCGATATGGAACGGATTCTTCGCGTCATGCGGCCCCGCGAAGACCAGGTCGTTTTCAAACATAGTGGCATGCATGCGATTGAGGATTACATAATGAGCCGGTACCAAATGTATTGGCAGATTTATTTTCACCCCGTATCGAGGGGGGCGGAGGTTATTTTGACGAAAATCCTCCATCGTGCGAAGGACCTCCACAGCCAGGGCTACGCCTTCAAAAATGAACCGCTCCATTTTTATTCCATTTTTGAAGGAAACGTTGCGCTTGAAGACTATATAAAGCTCGATGAATCAATTATCCTCTACTATTTTCAAATATGGCAGGAGGAAGAGGATGCCATCCTTAGCGACCTGTGCAGGCGTTTTGTGAACCGGAATTTGTTTAAGTTCGTAGAATTCGACCCGGCCAGGGAATACAAAAAACTGGGAGAGTTGACCCGTTTGTTCCAAAAGGCTGGGATCGATCCGGATTATTATCTTGTGGTTGATTCATCCTCCGATTTGCCGTACGACTTTTACAGGCCAGGCGAGGAAGAGGAAAGGCTGCCAATCAACTTGTTGATGAAAAACGGCGATCTTCGGGAGCTTTCCCGGGAGTCGGCGATTGTAGAGGCCATTTCAGGTAAAAGAAGAACCGACCACAAACTTTATTTTCCGGGGGACTTCCTGCTGGACGAATCCTCCAAAAAAAATATAAAAAAGCAGATTCGCAGCATTCTTGACTATTAGAAAGCCTTTGGAAAGGCCGCGGCCTCAAGGTTGCAGGCGGTTTTAGCGATGTTAAAGGATTAGTGTTGATTTGTAAGTGCGTTGATTGAAGCGCAGGGCACCGACTTCGGCGGGATCCGGCGGTAATCAACATCTGGATTTAAGACAGCCCTTAAAAGGGAGCAGGAGTTGAAGAGGTTTGTTAAATGATCATGCAAGGCTAATGCATGCAGTAATGGTTTCCGGCGAGATTATCGGGAGAAAGAAGCTGCAGAAGATGATTTTCATTGCCAAAAAATTGGCTTTCCCTTTCCAGGAGCGATTCCAGTTCCATTTCTACGGGCCTTATTCGGAGGAATTGACACTCAGGGTGGAAGAGCTCTGCAACATGGGTTTCCTTGAGGAATGTAAGGAAAACAAGGGCGGCTACAGCCAGTACCGCTATTGCCTGACCGAAGCGGGCAAGGAATTCCTCGGCATAAGCCAAATTGAAATGCCGAATCTGTCCGATTGCTTAACCGACATGAACAGCCAGAATGCAAGATTCCTTGAACTCGTTTCAACTGTCCTTTACTTTGATAATTTGGAGCGCCCGGAGGTTGCCGAAAAAGTATTCACCCTTAAAAGCAGCCAGCGCTACACGGAAGAAGAAATTGAAGAGGCGTACAATTATATCCGTCTACTAAAAGAAAAAGCTAAGCTCCAATGAAGGGCTTAGCTTTTTGGCTCTACTAGGGTTTGTCCAACAACATTTTGGTTTCACTGTTATTGACCGGAAAATCCCGGTTGGCTGTTCCGATCAAGGCTTATTGGTCGCTTGCCCTGACGCCTGCTTTGCCATAATGGTTTTTCGCCATTTCTTCGATGATGACAGTGACGTTTTCCTTCGGCGCGCCGGATGTTTCAACGACGGCTTCGGTTACTTTTTCAACAAGCGCCTTTTTCTGTTCATCGGTACGGCCTTCAAGCATTTTAACTGTTACAATTGGCATGTGTCATTCCTCCTCTTAAGTACGTACTAACAGTTTTCCATAAACAGAGAAAAACCGCAAGCAGGTGGCAGGCGGTTTTTAACTTTCGGCTTTTATCGTGTATACTTGAGAAAAGCAGCCATATAAATTCAGATAGGTGCATGTTTCGTTACTAAAAATCAATCTTGATTCAGCCTATCCATAACCTTACAGTACAGGGGGAAAAAGTTTGAGTCTGTTTCCATATAATACGCTTGAAAAATTTGTTTTCGCGGCATTGACCTTGGTGATTGCATTTTCGGTGCATGAATTTGCCCATGCCTACACTGCCTGGAAGTTTGGCGACAACACCGCGAAAAACCAGGGAAGGCTGACGCTCAACCCTATTAAACATATCGACCCAATTGGCGCCATCATGATTTTTGTCGTAGGGTTCGGCTGGGCGCGCCCCGTCCCGGTCAATCGCTTCTTTTTTAAAAACCCGCGCCTGGCGGGTATCCTTGTTTCCGTAATGGGGCCTATCAGCAACTTCATTCTTGCTTCAATCGGCTTCCTCGTTTTTTTCAGCATCGGGCGCTTCGCAGCTGACGGTGCTTACGCTGAAACGATGATTGCGTTTTTGAACACTTTCATCTGGCTTAATCTTGTTCTGTTTGTTTTTAACCTTATGCCGTTGCCGCCGCTTGACGGTTACCGGATTGTTGAGGATTTGGCTCCGAACGGCATCCGGGCAAAAATGACCCAGTATGAGCAGTACGGTACGCTCATCTTCCTAATCCTGGTTATAACGCCGCTTGGCGATTATACCATCTGGCCAGTGTTTCGGGTCATTCTTCCCGCTATTGCGGAAGGGATGTACCAATTTTTCTTATCGTTCTTTGTCTAGAGAGATTTTTTTAGTGCTGTCGTAGGGAGGTTGTTTTAGAATGGAAGAAAAAAAGAAAAAGGTTGCATTCAACATTATCAAGACCGATCCCCTTGATAATCATAAAGGCTTTGGGAAAGGCGTACTTTCCCTTGACAATGTCTCACCTGTCATCATCGATGTTGAAGAAGGGGAGGCGGCCATCGATGTTGGGGCGATGCATGCTCGCAGCGTTGTTGAAAAGGGAATTAAATTTCTGCCGAATAAGGAAGATGTTCCAAATGCGAAGCCGTATTGGCTCATTTGGGTGACGATTGACCGTAATGAAAACGGCCCTTATTACGCGGGGGTTACCGCCTGCGAAATGACTGTTAACCGCGAAATCCGCCGGGGGTACAAGTCGCTTCCGGAGCATGTGAACAGAATGGACAAATCGCTGAAGCGCCAGATTATCGTCGGCCACATGGACGACAAGTCGAAAAAGATTCTTGCCGGCTTCCTCAAGGCGCATAACGAAGCCTTTTGGGAAAATTCGTCGGAAGAACTGAAAAACGGCCTTGCCGTAGGATAAAGTGAAACTTTCAGTAGTGGGGATTTGTTCAACCCAGCTCCCGCTCTGGTTAGCGGAGTGACCGGGGTTGATTATGGAAAGAGCCGCCAGCATATGCTGGACGGCTCTTTTTGCGTATTGCCAATGGACAAACGGATGATCCTTGCTAGTCTCCCCAATCCCAAATCCGCCTGTACCACGACTTACCGCCTTTATCCGTTTTCGTATCCTTTTCCTGTGTATGTTCGAGGTGATCGGTGCAGTATTCAACCGGTTCTGTCCCAGTGACAAAGTAGGTAAAGCGGCGGATTGGGCATTCCTTCACCGCGAGTTTTCCGTTTGCTGGATCAATATAAACGCCCGTTACGCCGTCCTGTGGCGGCTTGAATCCCTTAACCGGCTTCCCATGCAATGCTTCCTCCATGAATCGGACCCAAATTTGTTTCGCGTATGATTTTTCCGGGACATTGGTAATTTCCCTGGCATCATCATAGCCAGTCCATACCGCGGAAACGAGCTGTGGGGTAAAACCAATCATCCAGCTATCGGTCGGAGTCGACCCGGATTTACCGGCGTATGGCCTGGTCATTCCTTTAGCGATCGTACTGCCGGTGACTGTCGTATAGCCGTTCAGTTTTGTGTCAAACATCCCTGTCAACATTTGCGTCATCACATAGGCTCTGGCAGGGTCTAAAACTAATTCATCCTGTTCATCTTTTTCATAGAGCAGTTTCCCATCCGCCGTTTCCACCCGGGTAATCAGCGTCGGTTCAACCTTTTTGCCGCCATTGGCGAACATGCTGTAGGCGTTGGCCATTTCAATGACCCGTACGCCTGAAGTCCCAAGCGCGAGTGAAGGGACTTTTGCGAGCTTGGTTGTGATGCTGAAATCCTTCGCGGTTTCAACAAGTGCGTCCTCGCCAAGGAACAGATGTGTCTTGACGGCATACACATTGTCGGAGACCGCAAGTGCCTGGGCAAGCGTAATCTCTCCGTCCGCATACTTATTATTGTAATTGCGCGGCGTATAGTCGGGGCTGCCATTTTCAAATTTGAATGTTGTCTGCTCGCTCCGGATTAGCGTTGAAGGCGTGTAGCCTTGCCCGAGCGCCGCGTAATAGAGGAGCGGCTTGATTGTCGAGCCAGGTGCCCGGATTGCCTGAACGGCCCGGTTGTATGGGCTTTTTTCATAATCGCGTCCTCCGGCCATCGCCTTCACATGGCCATTCTTCGGGTCAATTGCTACAAGGGCCGCCTGAATTTCGGAGTCTGAGGAGACAACTGACTGAATTTGTTTTTCGGCAGCTTCCTGCTGTTTCAGGTCAATGGTCGTATAAACCCTTAAGCCCCCAAGCGCAATGGCCCGCTCATTTAGGCCCAGATCATTCCTTAATGCATTCGCGACTGCGTCCTGGAAATACGGTGCTGTCTTTAATTCACGATGAGGGTCCCTTCCCGTCAGCCCCAATTCCGAGGCGTAAGCTTTTTCTGCCTCTCCGCTTTTAATATAGCCATTTCTCACCATTGCTTTTAAAATAATGCCCTGCCGCTGCTTTGCGCGTTCCATTGAGGCAAAAGGCGAAAAAGCGCCCGGCCCTTTTGGTATGCCTGCAAGCATGGAGGCTTCCGCGAGGGATAATTGAGAAGCGTCTTTGCCAAAATAATACTGGCTCGCTGCCTGGATGCCATAAGCCCGATTTCCGTAATAGATTGTATTTAAATAACCCTCAAGGATTTGCTCCTTGGAATAATTCATTTCAAGCCGGATTGCGTAAAGGGCTTCCCGGATTTTTCTGGCCCAAGTTTTATCATGCTCCAGGAACAGGTTCCTGGCGTATTGCATTGTGACGGTGCTTGCGCCCTGGACTTTGCTGAATGCCTTAATATCTGCTATCGCGGCGCCGGCAATCCGTTTCAGGTCGAAGCCGCTGTGCTCATAAAACTTCCTGTCTTCAATTGAAATTGTAGCGTCAACCAAATAGGGCGATATCTCTTTAAGCGGCACCCAGTACCGTTTCTGCCCATAGTTGGTTTCACCGATAATTGTTCCGTCCTCGGCAAAATAGAGGGTGGACTGGGGGACTGCCAGCGGGGGAGGGCCAAGAACCTTGACGTACATAATCAAAAGCAGGGCTGCAACCGCCAAAAGCGCCGAACCGAACAAACCAAGAAAAGCGGCCGCCCGCAAATATTTCACGACTCGTTTAAACCCATGCCCAGTAATGGTTTCCATGCATTCACCCCATTTGCATTTCCTTTGGAAAAATACGCCCATCCCGGGCTGTATCAACAGTATGAAAGAAATGGGTAGTTTTTAAACATTACGGGGTAGGAAGCTTCAAAATATTTCTTGCATTTTTGCCGGTTTCCTCTATACTTTTTCTCATGTTTGCAATTAATTAGTTGGGGAAGTATAGCAGTAGAAACTGCGGCCTATTATGCGGCTAATGGCTTTTCCCGCGCAAAAACTATTTGAAAGGATGATGGAAATGGCTGGACTTTGGTTTACTGAAAAACAGACCGAAAACTTTGGAATTACGATGAAGGTAAAACGCACATTACATACAGAACAGACAGATTTTCAAATGCTTGAAATGGTTGAAACGGAAGAATGGGGCAATATGCTCCTGCTTGATGGAATGGTAATGACGTCTATTAAGGACGAGTTCGTGTACCACGAAATGGTTGCGCACGTTCCGTTGTTCACGCATCCAAACCCAGAAAATGTCCTTGTGGTCGGAGGCGGCGACGGAGGCGTTATCCGCGAGGTGCTGAAGCATCCACAGGTAAAAAAAGCGTCCCTGGTTGACATTGACGGCAAGGTTATTGAGTATTCGAAGAAATACTTGCCGGAAATCGCAGGCAAGCTAGATGATCCGCGAGTCGACGTAAAGGTTGGCGACGGTTTCATGCATATCGCCGAGAGCGAAAATGCCTACGATGTCATCATGGTTGACTCTACCGAACCGGTTGGCCCGGCGGTGAATCTGTTCACAAAAGGTTTCTACGCGGGCATTTCAAAGGCGTTGAAGGAGGACGGCATCTTTGTCGCCCAGTCCGACAATCCTTGGTTCAAAGCCGATCTTATCCGTGACGTCCAGCGTGATGTAAAGGAAATTTTCCCGATCACCCGCTTGTACATTGCCAACATCCCGACCTATCCAAGCGGAATGTGGGCTTTCACAATCGGCTCCAAGAAATACGATCCGCTTGAGGTTTCCGATGACCGTTTCCATGAAATCGAAACAAAGTATTATACAAAGGAACTACACAAAGCGGCGTTTGTCTTGCCTAAATTTGTTGGGGATTTGGTTAAGTAGAAGTTTTTTTGGCCGTTGTTTAAACAGGCCCTCGTAAAATAGAATGAAGCACTGCGGAGGGAGGCGTGGTCTCCCTCTCGTTGTGCCGGAAAGGATGTTGTTGCTATGCGATTTGACGAAGCTTATTCAGGAAACGTATTTATTAAGAGCCATCCAAACTTTCAAGAGAGCAAAGCTGTCCTGTACGGAATGCCGATGGACTGGACGGTCAGCTACCGCCCAGGTTCGCGTTTCGGCCCCGCAAGGATTCGCGAGGTTTCAATCGGCCTGGAAGAATACAGCCCGTACCTTGACCGCGAGCTAGATGATGTAAAGTATTTCGATGCCGGAGACATTCCGCTTCCGTTCGGAAACCCGCAGCGAAGCTTAGATATCATTGAGGACTTTGTCGATAAGGTTCTTGCTGAGGGGAAATTTCCGCTTGGTATGGGCGGAGAGCATCTTGTATCCTGGCCTGTCATGAAGGCTGTCTACAAAAAGTATCCGGATCTTGCCATCATTCACATGGATGCGCATACTGACCTTCGTGAAGAGTATGAAGGCGAGCCGTTATCCCACTCGACGCCAATCCGAAAAATTGCCGAGCTGATCGGACCACAGAATGTGTATTCCTTTGGTATACGCTCCGGAATGAAGGAAGAATTCGATTGGGCGAAAAACGCCGGTATGCATATTTCAAAATTCGAGGTCCTGGAGCCATTGAAGGAAATTTTGCCGAAGCTAGCCGGCCGTCCGGTTTATGTGACGATTGACATTGACGTCCTCGACCCGGCCCATGCGCCAGGAACTGGAACAGTAGATGCTGGCGGTATTACATCCCGCGAACTGCTTGCTTCCATCCATGAAATTGCACGTTCCGAGGTCAAAGTTGTCGGAGGGGACCTCGTCGAAGTCGCGCCGATTTACGACAACTCCGAACAAACCGCCAACACAGCAAGCAAGCTCATCCGCGAAATGCTGCTCGGCTGGGTGAAATAGGTACGGTCTGCTTATTCGGGTTTTAGTGACATTGTTTCGTGAATTCGGCTGGACAATGTCACTCATCTTGATTTGAGAGACCCCTTTTAAGAAATTTGTCCTTTGGTTGTCACGAATCCTGGCTTATTGTGACAACGAACCCAGATTTA
>NZ_JAVFKJ010000016.1:0-107232 GCF_032667185.1 Neobacillus sp. YIM B06451
TTAAAGTGCTTTCTTTTTTCTGTCTACTATAGGGGGATCATCTCATGATGACGGCCTCCTGCTTTTTTGCCTATATTTTTTTCACAAATTCAGATTTCAGTTTCATTGCACCGAAACCGTCAATCTTGCAATCGATATCGTGGTCCCCTTCAACAAGGCGGATATTTTTTACTTTCGTGCCCTGCTTCAGGACAGATGAGCTGCCTTTTACTTTAAGATCTTTGATGACTGTGACAGTGTCCCCGTCATTCAGGACATTTCCGTTCGCATCTTTTATGACTTTTTCGTCCTCTGTATTTTCGACGCTATCCGCTGTCCATTCATGCCCGCACTCCGGGCAAACAAACTGGATGCCGTCCTCGTATGTATATTCTGAATTACATTTTGGGCAATTCGGTAAGTTGCTCATTTCTCATTTCCTCCCAATGACATTTTTGTAACAGGTCTACTAAATGCCAATTATACCATAAAGAACTTGGCGTTTTTTCCACCAAAAAGAGGGATTTATCCCCTTAAAAATATCATAACCATATATACCAACGTTGATAAAGCGAATCCCATCACAACAATCGTGCATAAAATCACCATTACGCTTCTTTGTTGTATTCTGCTTATTGCTTTTTCTCCTTTATATTCGCTTGAAGTATAAATTGAGTTATTCTTCTTATGTCTAATAAGGCCACGATTTACCAATTGCCCTTCTCTAAGGTTGTTGTAATCATATACATTCGTAAATACTTTGTGTTCAAATTCTCCAGATTCAGTAACTAGCGTATAGTAAAAAACCCGGGAAGTACCGTAGGATCTAATTGCTTTATCCTTTATGACAAATGAATAATCACCGTCGTGGTATAAATTTTTTTTTTACTCACATAATGAAAGTGATTCATAAAAATTTCAAAGGCAAACTTTTGATGTGCCTTCCTTGCATTATTTTTTCCTTTTTTTCTTTGGAGAGTTATGCCAATGATCCCGCCAATTATCGGTAGAACAATTACTAACCACCCCATATTATTTCCCGCTCCTCTCCAAGTCTAAAATTCAATAAAAAACAACAAACTATGCAAAAACAGAGTTCTGCTTCAAACATCTGTTTACAGCCAATTATCACTTTTTATAATGTAAATGATTTCGCGTTTTACGATGTTTTCACCTCTAAAAAAACGCTAACCAAGGTACAAAAAACTCGGGCAGGTAATTCCTTTGATAATCATTGCCATGTCTACTAGTATAAAGTTATTACAAGCTTTCCAGGAGGGATACTAATGGAACTGACCGTATATTTAGCTGGACAGATTCATGACAATTGGCGGGACGAGGTGGAGAAAAAAGCGAAGGAAAAAAATCTGCCACTGACCTTTGTCGCGCCACAGACAAACCATGATAGATCCGACAACATTGGCGAGGATATTTTGGGGAAGCAGCCCGGAAATGTGTATAAGGATGACGCAGCATCGGACATTAACAATTTCCGGACGCAGGTTTTGATGCAAAAATCGGATATTGTCATTGCCCTTTTCGGAGAAAAATACAAGCAATGGAATACGGCGATGGACGCCAGCATGGCGATTGCGATGAATAAACCAACCATCATTGTCAGGCCTGAGTCGCTTATCCATCCGCTAAAAGAACTTTCCAACCGGGCAAATGTAACCGTTGAAACGATTGACCAGGCAATGGATGTTTTAAGCTATATATTCGAATAAGCAAAAAAGGGAAAGCGGCTTACTGCTTTCCCTTTTTATTCTAATCTGTATCCGTTAAACAGATTAGCCAAAACCGTATCTCGATTTCCACTTCCATTAGACCAGTGAAATACCAAACTCTTCAATCAAATCCTTTAACGCAGGCCTCTTATTCCCGTCGTGCCCCACTACTGCTTCGGCCGTAACAAGCGAATTCAGAACAGCCTCTTCTGTCGCTTCGCCTACAGCTCGAAAAGCCAGGTCGATCTCTTCTTCATGAATCATTGGGACGGATAACAGATGTTGCGGTTTGTCATGCGGGATTTTCGTGGCGGTGGAAAAACCGATAATAACCTCCCCGCTTCCGGTTGTAATGATGGAACCCGTTCTGGATAGCCCCGTGACAGACCGTTTAAGAATCCTTTTCAGCTGCCTTTCTGATACCGGCAGGTCCGTGGCAACGATGACCATGATCGAACCTTTATCCTCTTCCTTGTACTTTTGGGTTATGGCTTCCTTTAATTCCTCGCCGACCGCCTTGCCGTTCACGCGTAAATCCTTTAATATCCCGAAATTTGATAAGACCAAAACGCCGATTGTGTACGTCCCATGCTGCATATCCAACTTGCGGGAAGCTGACCCAATTCCCCCTTTCAGGGAGTAACAGAGCATTCCGGTTCCTGCGCCAACTGTCCCTTCCTTGAATTCAGACGAAGCATTTTCAATTGCCTGGAGAACATGCTCCCTTTTCACAAACTTTCCCCGTATATCATTTAAAAACATATCATTGCATTCTCCGACGATTGGATTGACGGTTCCCGTAGTCCGGCCGATTTCGGGATTCCGCTCCAGCATATAGTCAATCAACGTGTCAGCAGCCGTTCCAATCGCCAATGTATTTGTAAGGAGAATCGGCGTTTCCAGTGTGCCAAGCTCCGCCATCTGGATGGTTCCCATCGTTTTTCCAAATCCATTTATGACATGGCTTGAGGCGATCAACTTCTCTTTAAATGTATTCCCCTGGTGCGGCAAAATGGCTGTCACTCCAGTCTGCATCTGTTTGTTGCTTAAGGTGACATGGCCAACAGCCACCCCTTCAACATCCGTAATCGCATTGTAATGCCCCGGCTCCAGTTGGCCGATTATGACTCCGTAATCCCGTATTCTCTTTTGCTTGAGCATGGACATATTCCCCTTTTTCCGAAGTTGTTGTTTTTTACGTCTCAGTTCCATTAAACTCCTTGGATTCTCCGGCCGCAAGGGAAAGCGAATATTTTAAATGGCCTTTTCCATACTAAAAAGCAAAGGAGGCGATTCACCATGGCGAAACGGACAAAGAAAAACGACCCACAGCAAAAGAATAAACAAGGCTTTGATTCAAGCCAAACCGATTCGGAATTCGGCAAGGAATTTGGAAGCGCAAATGCGAACCGGGCAAAAAAGCAGAAGGAAAAAGAACAAAGAGCTTATGAAAACAGGAGTTAACCAATCTCGCTCCCTGTCAAAAACCATCTTAATCTGAAGGAGCTTTCATATATGACCCAATCAAAACGTCAAAAAGAAAGGCAATGGGCCGCTAGGAAAGAAACCCAAAACCCGCACGGAAAAGTGAAGCCATTCGAGCAGCTTGCTGATGAAGCAGGGAAAGGCGATACCAGGCAGGGGAAATAGACTGGATCTGCAGCGCAAGTCTGCTTTTTCAAAAGAAAAAAGCCAATTTCCGCAGCTGCGGAAATTGGCTTTTCGTTGGTTTATGCCGTCAAATCGCCCTTTGGCCCGAAAATTCGAAATGAATCCTCTCATCGTTAACGCCCAATTCCTTAAGCGAACGATAGATTGCCCTCATAAATGGAACTGGGCCACAGAAATAGAAGTCTGCCTCCTGAATGTCTGCATTCTCTTTCAACCACTCTTTCGTCACGTACCCTTCAACGTCAAAAGCTTGGTTCTCACGGTCTTCTTCGGTTGGCGAACCAAAAAATATTTTAGCACCATGGGGAGGTTTTTTTAATACCACGCTGAAAGCTTTTTGGAACCCCGGGCCTAGCCCGGGGTTTTCATTTCACAATAAAAAACTAACCGGAAGCAGGTTCCGATTAGTTTTGTTGGTTAATTTTAAAAATCGATTATTAAACAGCTACTGCCGAAAGTTTCTTTGCAGCTTCTTTAACTTTTTCCAATCCTTCAGCAATGATTTTCTCGGCTTGATCCGGTGCCGCAGCATGTCCTTCGATGACTACTTCGTCAATGATTTGCATACCGAACACTCCGCCAGCAACATTCTTAATGTAGTTAACGGACATTTCCATTGCAGCCCCAGGGCCTTCGGAATAGATGCCTCCACGCGCGTTTAGGATGATTGCCTTTTTGTCCTTCATAAGCTGGACTGCCTGGCCGTTTTCATCATATTTAAACGTAAATCCTGCCTCATATACATAATCGATAAATGTTTGAAGCTTCGCAGGAATTGTTAGGTTCCACAATGGGAAAGCAAAAACAACGATATCCGCTGATGTTAAAGCATCCTTTGCTTTTTGCTTCGCCGCCAAAATGCGTTTTTCAACGTCTGTAAGTTCTTCGCCAGATGCAAGTTTGCCGAATGCATTGAAAAGATCCTGGCCAAGGTACGGCATATCTTCAGCAAAAACATCAAAAGTTGTTACATTGACTCCGTCAAGGTTTTCCATGAAAGTCTCATACATCTTGCTTGATACCGCCTCGGAAGCCGGTCTATTATTTGCTTTTACTACTAATACGTTCATTTATCTTTTAACTCCTTTTTTTAAAGTTTATTGAGATGCCTCTATTTGATATATCTCGAATTAAAGATATACTAAAATAATATGAAAGTCAACCAAACGAACTTCTTAATTAGGTTCCTCTCTTTCAACTATTAATCAATCCTATTATTGACCTTCTTTAATAGTGTTAATAATATCTCTTCCTCTTCATGTTTCAAAACTCCAAAAAGTCATCGACCATTTCGAGATAGTTTGGCATAATTGCGTCCATAAGGCTAAGCCCATCGTCGGTTAATGAAACATGTATCGCCCTGCGGTCATTAGGGCAACCACTCCTTGTTAACAAACCCCGGTTTTCTAATTTATTTATCACATATGTCATCGAGCCGCTTGAAATTAAGACATTCTGACAGATTTGCTGGATTGTTAGCGTACCCTTTTGGTAAAGCACTTCCAACACTGAAAATTCTGTTACACTTAATTTATTCTTCTGCATTTCATCTCTTATTTTTTCATGAATCCCTTTTGCAGTTTTCATTAAGACAATAAACGTTTGACTAGGAAATCGTCTATCCAATGCACTCACCACCTATCCTAGTACAATTTTCAAATTGCATGATCAGGCCATTTGTTTAGGGTCATCGAAAATGAATGTCCTTAACTTCCTAGGCAAGAAACTACGTATTTCTTCTTCGTTGAAGCCTACATTCAATCTTTTTTCATCCTTGATAATTGGTCGCCTTAACATTGATGGGTTATCCTTAATAATTTGATATAACTCCTGAAGTTTAAGGGATTCCAAATCTATGTTAAGATTCCTAAACGTTTTAGAGTTAACCGAAATAATTTCTTCGGTTCCTTCATAAGTTAGGCGGAGGATTTCTTTTATTTCTTCAATCGTCAGCGGTTGCTTGGTAATGTTTCTCTCAACATAATCGATGTGGTGCTCCTCCAACCATGCTTTTGCTCTACGGCAGGAAGTACAGCTTGGAGAAGTGTATAAATTCAACATGTGTACCGCACTCCTATAATAAAATTTATATCTTAGTTTAAAGTATCTCTAATTCAAAATAAATTATATGACTAATTTGAAGAAAAGGCAATCACCTAAGTTGAATTTTTGCGGATGTGAAACTTTTTACTACTGAGATAAGGGCACCACTTGAATTCGAGGAAGAAGCGCCCAAAGGTTACATATTTTAATGGCAACATTGTAATTTTAAAAAAGCACAAAGATTTATCCTCTACATTCCTTGTGAAAAACGCTGCCTCCTAAAAATTATTTTTGAAACCTGTCCAACAAACTAAAGAACTCCAGAACAAACTCATAGAATAGCTTCTCTGCGGGAAGCAGCTTGCGTTCAGCAGGAATGATGACTCCGACAGTACGCGTAACGTCCGGTTCAATGATCGGCAGCCTAACGGTTGAGCGCGGCAGGCTATCGACCAATGTAACTTCAGGAATAAGGGTCACACCCAAACCCGCGGATACCAATCCCTTAATTGCATCAATATCTTCCCCCTCAAAGGACACCTGGGGCTCAAAGCCAAAATGCTTACAGGCATTTTCTACTATCTCTCTTAAAACAAACCCCTTTGGAAACAAGATAAAGGAATCATCCCTTAATTCGTTCAGGTTAAGTGAACGTTTATTTGCAAGTGGATGGTGGGTTGGCAACAGGGCAACAATCCTTTCTGTAAAAAGGATATCCCCTCTTACCTTTTTTTCCTGCTTAGGAAGCGGCCCAAGCAGCGCCATATCGATATCCCCTCTAATCACTCCACTAATCAAATCGCGGTAGGAACTCTGTTTCAGCTCGAATTTCACATGGGGATAGCGTTCCCGGAAGGCGGAAATGATCGTGGGCAGTGTATAAGCAGCGAAACTACTTGGAAAGCCAATCCGAATTTTCCCTTGTTCCGGATCTAAATATTCCTGAACCTCTTGCCTTGCATTATCGATCACCTTCATGGCTTCTTCCATATGCTCCAAAAAAATTTTCCCAATCGGAGTTAATCTTACATTCCTTCCTTCCCGTATAAAAAGATCAACCCCCAGCTCCTCTTCCAAATTAAAGATTTGCCGGCTCACAGCGGACTGGGCTACATGCAGGGCCATTGCTGCCTCTGTCACATGCTCCCGCTTGGCAACTTCAATAAAATATTGAATCTGTCTTAGCTCCACTATTTCCCCTCCCGTTTTTCATTCATCTCATATCGGCATCATTATTATCTAATTTTCATATTGTTTAGATTGTTTTTCAATAATAAAATAAGGAAATAAAAAATTAAGTTGTATAAACAATGAAAAGTTTCCATTTATATACATAAATCTTGCAAAGGGGTGCTTAAGCCATTATGACAACTTTACATGAAGTGAAAGATGCGAACTCAAAAATCGCAAAGGAATATGTAAATGAAGTATTTGAAACAGTAATTGCTCGCAATCCTTTTGAAAGTGAATTCCATCAGGCCGCTAAAGAAATTTTCGATTCACTCATTCCTGTTTTTATCAAGCATCCACACTATATTGATCAAAACATCCTTGAACGTATGGTTGAACCTGAAAGAGTCATCAGCTTTAGGGTTCCGTGGATTGACGACCAAGGCAAGGTACAGGTAAACCGCGGGTTCCGTGTTCAATTCAACAGCGCGATCGGGCCCTACAAAGGCGGGGTGCGTTTCCACCCTTCCGTTAATGCCGGCATCATCAAATTCCTGGGATTTGAACAGATTTTTAAAAATTCCCTCACCGGTTTGCCAATTGGCGGAGGCAAAGGTGGCGCCGACTTTGATCCGAAAGGGAAATCCGACGGGGAAATCATGCGATTTACCCAGAGTTTCATGACTGAGCTTTACAGGTATATCGGGCCGGATATTGACGTCCCTGCCGGAGACATTGGTGTTGGCGCCAGGGAAATTGGCTTCATGTACGGCCAATACAAGAGAATCCGCGGCGGTTTTGAAGCCGGTGTCCTGACCGGCAAAGGGCTCGGGTACGGTGGAAGCCTCGCCCGGACCGAAGCGACTGGCTATGGCACTGTTTATTTTGTAGAAGAAATGCTGAAAGACAGAGGGCAAAGCTTTAAAGGAAGTACAGTCGTTGTGTCAGGCTCAGGCAATGTGTCGATTTATGCCATGGAAAAAGCGATGCAGCTCGGCGCGAAGGTGGTCGCTTGCAGCGATTCGAACGGTTATATCTATGACCAGAATGGCATCAATCTTGATACAGTAAAGCGGCTGAAGGAAGTTGAACGAAAGAGAATCAAGGAGTATGTCGCTGAACATCCGGGCGCTCTCTATTTCGAAGGCTGCTCCGGAATTTGGTCCATCCCTTGCGACATTGCCTTGCCATGCGCGACACAAAATGAGATTGATGAAGCGGCGGCAAAAATATTAGTAGCCAATGGGGTTATAGCGGTAGGAGAAGGAGCGAATATGCCGTCCACATTGGATGCGATTGACGTGTTTTTGAAAAACAAGGTTCTATTCGGCCCGGCAAAAGCCGCGAATGCGGGTGGCGTCGCTGTTTCAGCCCTTGAAATGTCGCAAAACAGCATGAGGTTATCCTGGACGTTTGATGAAGTGGATGCCAAATTGCATAAGATTATGGAAAACATCTATCGGAACTGCGTCAAGGCGGCTGATGAATATGGCCATCCGGGCAATCTGGTTGTAGGCGCCAATATTGCCGGATTTTTAAGAGTAGCCGATGCGATGATTGTCCAAGGCGTTATTTAATAAAAACTGTCATTTAATAAAGGGTTGCTTTGACATTCAGAAGCAATCCTTTTTTTCGTAAAAAAACTTCCTTGATCCCTTGTTATGGGAGTATTTAGTTGAGAAATAAAAGTACCAATTGAAAATAATAACCCTCTCTTTCCACCACTCATTTCCGCTATAAATGTCTTTTATAAACTAAATTTCGATTGCATTCAGCAAAATAAAACCTTTCCCTTGACATACTATGACAGTTATATAATAATAGTTAGTGTATTAGAATTATTATAAATAACTAATGATAATAAAAAGAAATTATGTTTAGTTATTTATGTTTTTCACCAAACTACTAATTATTATTTCACTAGGAGGAATTGCATTATGTCACTTATCGGAAAAGAAGTACAACCATTCAAATTACAGGCTTACAAAAACGGAGAGTTTATCGAAGTAACTGAGCAGGACTTTAAAGGCCAGTGGACTGTCCTTTGCTTCTATCCAGCAGATTTTACATTCGTTTGCCCGACTGAATTGGAAGACCTTCAAAATCAATATCCAGCTCTCCAGGAACTTGGAGTAGAAGTATTCTCAGCATCAAGGGATTCTCATTTTACACATAAAGCATGGCACGATTCATCCGAAACGATTGGTAAAATCACTTATGCGATGATTGGCGACCCTGCCCATGTTCTATCTCGTAACTTTGATGTGTTCATTGAAGAGGAAGGTGCTGCTGACCGCGGTACTTTCATCATTGACCCGGATGGCATCATCCAGGCGGTCGAAATCAACGCGGGAGGAATTGGCCGCGATGCGAGCACACTAATTAACAAAATCAAAGCTGCACAATATGTACGCAACAATCCAGGTGAAGTTTGCCCGGCGAAATGGGAAGAAGGATCTAAAACCCTTAAGCCTAGCCTTGATCTTGTTGGAAAAATCTAAGGAGTGCTATGAATGATACTAGATGCAGATATTAAGGCGCAATTAAATCAATATCTCCAACTGTTGGAAAACGATGTTCTAATCAAAGTCAGCGCGGGTTCCGATGAAGTATCAAAAGACATGCTCGCTCTTGTGGATGAGTTAAAGGACATGTCTCCAAGAATAAAAGTCGAAACAGCCACTTTGGAAAGAACACCAAGCTTTAGTGTCAATCGCATCGGTGAGGATACCGGCGTAACATTCGCCGGTATCCCTCTTGGACACGAATTCACTTCCTTTGTATTGGCACTGCTGCAGGTAAGCGGACGTGCCCCAAAGGTTGATCAAAGCGTGATCGATCAAGTGAAAAGCTTGGAAGGTGACTATCTCTTTGAAACATACGTGTCCTTAACCTGCCATAACTGCCCTGACGTCGTTCAGGCATTGAACGTAATGAGCGTCCTCAACCCTCGGGTAACCCATACGATGATTGATGGGGCGGCTTTCAAGGAAGAAGTCGAAAGCAAAAACGTAATGGCGGTGCCAACTGTTTTCCTTAACGGAAAAGAATTTGGCGGAGGACGTATGTCCCTCGAGGAAATTCTCGCAAAGCTCGGAAGCACACAGGATCCATCCGAACTTTCCAATAAGGAACCATTCGATGTTCTTGTTGTCGGAGGCGGCCCCGCGGGTGCAAGCGCGGCCATTTATGCGGCGCGTAAAGGGATTCGCACCGGCATTGTAGCTGAACGCTTTGGCGGACAGGTTATGGATACGGTCGGAATCGAAAACTTCATTGGCACGAAATATACGGAAGGCCCTAAGCTGGCCGCAACCCTCGAAGAGCATGTGAAAGAGTATAAGATTGATATCATGAATCTTCAGCGGGCAAAACGCCTGGAAAAGAAAGACTTAATTGAACTTGAGTTGGAAAACGGCGCTGTCCTAAAAAGCAAAACCGTCATCCTTTCTACCGGGGCCCGTTGGCGTAAAGTCAATGTCCCAGGTGAAACTGAATTTACAGGCAAGGGCGTCGCCTACTGCGCTCACTGTGATGGACCGCTATTCGAAGGAAAAGATGTTGCGGTCATTGGCGGGGGCAACTCCGGAATTGAAGCAGCCATTGACCTTGCTGGAATTGTGAACCATGTAACCGTTCTGGAGTTCATGCCGGAACTAAAAGCTGATTCAGTCCTGCAAGATAAGCTATTCAGCCTTCCAAATGTAACGGTCGTTAAGAACGCCCAAACTAAAGAAATTACCGGTACTGACAAAGTAAACGGGATTACTTATATTGACCGTGAAACAGGCGAAGAACATCATGTGGAACTCGCTGGTGTATTCGTTCAAATCGGCCTTGTGCCGAATACCGATTGGCTGGGCGAATCACTCGAACGCAACCGCATGGGTGAAATCGTGATCGATAGCCGCGGTGCAACAACTTTACCTGGCGTATATGCCGCGGGTGACTGTACAAACAGCCCGTATAAGCAAATCATTATTTCGATGGGATCAGGTGCTTCCGCCGCATTGGGTGCATTCGACTATCTCATTCGGAACTAACTGCAATATCAGCAACAAACAAAGCCGCTGTACTGCGATTCATGCAGTATAGCGGCTTTTTTTATTCGCTGTTGGGTATTTAAGAGAAAAAGCACCCTTTAAAAAGATGCTTTTAAAGAAATTTTATTGGAGTACAGCTTTTCTTTCCTCCTCATGGCTTTCCGGAGAGTGAGCTCCTCCCAAGCCAAGCGCCCAGGCTGTGAAGGCATGAAGTTCGCTAAATAGTTCAGCATTTTCGGATAGGTTCACTCCGTATGAAGGAATCATTTCCATGATTTTTGGTTCCCATTCGCTTACATGTTGTGGGAAGCAATTCTTTATTACCTCTAGCATGACGTGTACAGCGGTGGAAGCGCCCGGGGATGCACCAAGCAATGCAGCGACACTTCCATCAGCGGCAGTAACCACTTCCGTCCCAAAAAGGAGCGTTCCTTTCCCGCCAGCAACCGTATCCTTAATAACTTGTACCCGTTGGCCCGCTACGATAATGTCCCAATCGTCGCTCCTCGCGTTCGGAATAAATTCCCGCAATTCTGCAATCCGTTGTTCTTTTGATAACATGAGCTGCTCAATCAGGTACTTTGTCAACGGAATGTTTTTTGCTCCAGCCGCCAACATTGTTACGAGATTATTAGGTTTAATGGAATTGATTAAATCCATATTTGATCCTGTCTTTAAGAACTTAGGCGTAAAGCCGGCAAATGGCCCGAACAGCAGGGATTTTTTGTTGTCGATATAACGTGTATCGAGATGCGGCACCGACATTGGCGGGGCACCAACCTTAGCTTTGCCGTATACCTTTGCATGATGCTGCTCGACTACGTCCGGATTGTTGCATACAAGGAACAGCCCGCTTACCGGGAATCCTCCGATATGCTTACTTTCGGGAATCCCTGTTTTTTGGAGCAAAGGAAGGCTTCCTCCCCCACCGCCAATAAAGACGAATTTTGCTGCATGTCGTTCAATGGCACCGGTATTCATATTCCAAACCTTCAATTCCCATAAACCGTCGTTTGCCCGTTTAATATCATCAACCTGATGCTTATATTTAATATCCACGTTTTGATTTGCTAAATGGTCAAACAAAATGCGCGTCAATGCACCAAAGTTCACGTCTGTGCCAGAGTCGATTTTCGTCGCAGCTATCGGTTCATCATATGTACGGCCTTCCATGACAAGGGGCATCCATTCAGCAAGTTTACTATGATTCTCGGAAAATTCCATTCCCTTAAATAGCGGGTTGTTTGTAAGCGCTTCAAATCTTTTTTTCAAAAAAGCTACATTTTTCTCGCCTTGCACAAAACTAATATGCGGCAATGACATTATAAAGTCTTGGGGATTACGGATTATATTTCTGTTTACTAAATAAGACCAGAATTGCCTTGAAATCTGGAACTGTTCATTTACTTTTATCGCTTTGCCAATATCCAGAGACCCGTCTGGTTTTTCAACGGTGTAGTTAAGTTCGCATAGAGCCGAATGCCCTGTTCCCGCATTATTCCACTCATTGGAGCTTTCTTCCCCCGGACGTTCGAGTTTCTCAAACACCTTAATACTCCAGCCGGGTACTAACTCTTTCAACAGCGTCCCCAGAGTCGCGCTCATGATCCCGCCACCAATTAAGATAACATCTGTTTCAGTATGTCTGTTACTCATTTTACCCATCCTTATCTCTTTAGCTTTGCAGAAGAATATAAACACTCCACCCGATCCGTACAGAAAGCAAAGGCCCATCCAAAAAAATCTTATCTCCATTCAATCTATTCCGATAGTAAAACACTACTTTATTAGTATATCACTGTTATTTGTAGATTAACATTTCTACTGTTGAAAAGATGGTAATATTGAAAATTCTTTTTTTAAAAGGCTTTGGATATGAAAAAACCCCAGAACATTTTGTCCTGGAGCTACTTATCGCTGCTTCCGCATTACGGTCGCTTTCGCTTTAAACTCCGTATAACTTCGCTTATATTCTTCCTCTGTTACTGCCTTGAAAAGAAGATTGCTGTCGGACAACCAAAATGACAAGTCAAACGCAGTTGCATCCCCATGAAAATTCCCCTTCAACATTGTTTGCGTTCCGTCAATTTCCGTGTAAAGCCTCAGCACTTGCCCGTCTGTTATTCCGTTTAAAGGATATGTGGTTTCTTCATAGGGGTTATTCTCGTTTCCCGTGTCAGCCACCATAAGAAGGGTGCCCGACAGCTCTCCTTGGAGAAGGGCTTCATCGATTTTTAAAAACAGCTGGAGTGAGCCGTTTTCCGCGGAATAAAGAAATCCATAAATTTGATTAAGATCAGAAAAGAATTTCCTTAATCGTTTATTCTCTTTTTCCTCAGAATGGTACACGGCAGTTTCATACTCCTGCTGAATATCTTTTATATATTTATCGATTTCCTCCTGGCCAACAGCTTTGTATTCCTTGGCGGCTTTTTCTCCAGGCTCTTCCACCATGAGAGTTGGCCCCGAAAACCACGCTGCAATTGTAGTTGTATTCCCCCCGTGGTTTACCTTGAATTCATACCCTTTATCGGTCTCATTTCCTTTTAGGCGATAATGTTTTTCCTCCAAAAACGGCGGCTTCCCGATTTCTTCTATGACCCTCATTTTATGCTGTTTCCCTTTCACCTTCCCGGTTCGGCTGTTCACGGCAAACCAAAAGAGATGGCCGTTTTCCCTGTAAGCAAATGCATCAGCCTGGTTCAGTGGATCCTTTCTGTCTTCAGCCATTGATGCTGTCCACCATGCTAATATTCCGATTAGTAATACGGTTGCTGCTACCACCAAATAGAGCGATTTCTTCAGACGGTGTCCCTCCTTTTAATCAAAAAAGATGACGGCGAAACGTCTATATTTTTGTTTTGAAAAGCTCATACATATAAAATGCCAGACCCTAAACGTTAGTTATGTTTCTTCCATTTTATCACATCCGTAATTTCCCTAGGATGGTCTGCATTCTACCTAACAGCTTCTGAACTGGCCTCCTTTCCATTATTTATCTTTTCGATGCTTAATCATCCAACCTATCGATAAATCATATTGGATTCAAATTTAAATTACCGTTATATTAAGAAGTAAATGAAATTTTTTACATCCCTAGAACACACTAGATTCGTAGGGATCAATTCTAAATCATTCCACAGGGATGCTTTTATCATTTGTTCGTTGGGTTTTTAAAAGAAAGAGGTAGATCTCATGAATCTATATTCAAAAATATTCAAAGAATATTGGAATCCCTATGTGGCAATCGGGATTGCAGGCCTTGTTAGCGCCTTGTATTTCGGGATTACTGGTACGGTTTGGGCGGTTACTGGTGAATTTACCCGATTAGGCGGGCACGTCCTCGAGGGGTTCGGAGTGAATGTATCGGACTGGGCTTATTTTGATTTGGTTGGTATGCAGGGGACTCCCATCACACGGACAGACGGCTGGATTGTCATTGGAATGCTTGTTGGCGGACTTATTACCATTTTATTAAGCAACAGTTTTAAAATCCGTGTACCGAAACAAAAGAGGCGTCTGACACAAGGCTTTGCTGGGGGAATTATTGCTGGCTTTGGCGCTCGCCTAGCGCTTGGCTGTAATTTAGCAGCATTTTTCACAGGTGTTCCACAGTTCTCGTTTCATTCCTGGATCTTTATGGTTACGACGGCCATTGGAACTTTTTTTGGAGTGAAAGTCGTGAATACGAAATGGTGGCGGGGCAAACCAACCTTGATGAAAGGGACGCCTAATCCAGTTGTCACTGAGCACGTACAAAAAAGGAATATCCAGCCGGTCCTGGGTTTACTCTTTGCGTGCCTTTATACAGGCCTTGTTATTTACTTTTTTGCAGCGGGAAAATTCATGCTGGCAGTCGCCTGTATTGCCGGGGCCTTATTTGGAATTTTGATTGAACGTGGACAAATTTGTTTCACTTCGGCATTTCGTGATTTATGGATCAGCGGCCGCGCGGTGATGTCAAAGGCGATTGCAGTTGGGATGATGATTAGCGTTGTCGTTACGTTCTTCTATTTACAAAGTGGCTCTGCTGCCCTAATTAAAGTCGCTGCCCCTAGTACAGCACTCGGCGGACTGCTATTCGGGTTTGGCATCGTTCTGGCTGGTGGCTGTGAGACCGGCATGATGTACCGCGCTATGGAAGGCCAAGTGTTATACTGGGTAGTAGGTGCGGGAAATATTGTTGGCGCCACACTGCTCGCTTACGGCTGGGATCATCTCGGTATCTACAATGCCCTTGCCGAAAATTGGCCAAAAGTGAATCTGGTCGAGCAATGGGGGCCAATGGGAGCTTTGTTTGGAACGTTGGCCATGCTTGCTGCCTGGTTCTTACTATCAAATTGGTGGGAAAAGCGATTCCGCTACGGATCAGGAATCAAACATCTACAATCAGAAAAACGGACTTCTCACGTTACAAAGGAGGCTTAATCCATGTCACAAGTAATTGATGTCAATTATACCCTCGACATTCGCGGGGAGCCTTGACCCTACCCTGTCATTTATGCGCTGGATGCGCTAAAAACGATGAAAATTGGGGAAGTCTTGCAAGTCATTGCTGATTGCCCGCAATCCTTTCGAAGTGTTCCGGAAGAAGCTGTCAAACACGGCTATAAGCTCATGGCTGAACCGAAAAAAGCCGGACAGGATATCTATTTTTACATTAAAGTCGTTAACTAGCTAGCCGAATTATTTAAAGAGTACCTTCTCTAAAAAAGTACCCTATAGCATTAGACCTTAGAGTATGCTTATAGGGTACTTTTTGTATTTGTTTGGATTAATTACATTCTTTCGTTCTTTCGGTAATGAACTCATCACCTTAAATAAGATAGCCCTAAACGTATCTCTCGCGTTAATCCCACCAAAAATACCATGTTGATGAATTTATAAGTGTTCCTGCTAGAGCATTTACTGTTCCAACCCCTTGCCAAACGATATCACTGCAAAATCCAAATTGTTCCCAAGCGAGTTCTACAGATTCCTCCTGTGTCTTAGGAGGGTTTTTGACCACTAATTCCCATACATCCACATCAACTAAAGCAGGAATAGCTCCGTATTTTTCGAACCAGTGTTGGAATATTGCTACTTGCTCCTCTGGCATAGGGCACTCATTAAATCCCCCCATCGGAACCCAAGCAGCTACCTCCCAAGGTTTAGACGTTGGAATTTTTGCGATAATTATTTTCTTATTTATACCTTTTTCAATTGAAAGAAAATGGCCTATCTGGTCCTCTATTGAAAACTCGCCAGTGATATCATAGTCTTCTTCAAGGGGCATTACCTCGTCGAGCATCCTCTTTAACAAATCTTTTGCATCTATATCCTTTGCTTTCTCTATAATAGAATCTCGGCTACCCGGCGAGTATCCTTTATCACCCTCTGTTTCAAAGATATCTACCATCATCGCTGAAGGGATAATTATAAGTGGCGTATACCCTTGTTTTTCGCCCTCTTTAAGAGCTTCAAGGTACTTTGCCATAATACTATTTGCATCTTTCTCTTCAATCAACAAACAATCGCAACCCACTTTAGCCTTTATTTCCTCAATATAATCATCTTTCTTCCTGAATTTATTAAATATAGCCATATTTTTCACTCCTACAGGCTTTCTCCGATTGATCATATAATCGGGACCAGGGTTTTTATCTAATCCGTATGTTTTACATGCCATTCCTACCTGAACTCGTAAGTAATCTCATCAAGCAATAAGTTGTAAGGTTTGCCCCCAAGCAAAGTCATTCATGTTTTTTTGCAAATGCCAGTATATGGCCATCCAGGTCCATACCATATGAAACAGTATCTCCCCATGATCTTACGAAAGCTCGGCTTATCCCGCGCCCTCCCGCTTGAATCAATTTAGTATAATAATCATCGGGGCTATCTACATATAAATAGATTTCACTGCGCGGGACACCACTCGCTGTTTCCGGATTCGGAATTTTCCCTTCGAGGATTTTAACAATCCCTTTTTCCGGCATAATTCCCAGGATTACTTTAGGAGTTAGTACAAATTCGGTCATTCCCGGAACATCCAAAATCGGTTCTATACCAAACAGGCTCTCATAAAATGATTTGGCCCTCTCTTGGTCGCTTACGTACAAAATGAATATACAATGTCCCTCTTGAGCAATCATGAACAGCCACCTGCCTATTTTCAATTTGTATTTGGTGGATTCGAGGAACATCGGAAATTTATCACTTCTTTAAAGTTAACTTGCCGGCTTTACTTTCTCCCCGACCAATCCAACTCCAGAATTCAGGCCTTCATACTCCATAAGCGGGTCAATTGCCCATTCCTTTGATAAGGTTAGTACATGCTCCTCATCTGGTAAAATAGGCTCCTCATGATCCAATTCAGTGTACACGTAATTATGTATTAGCTCCTCCGAGGTGAGTTTGCCCTGGTTGATTAAGGTCTCGCCGCTTTCGCCCAAATAACCGTATGCCCTGACGATTTCACCATTAATTGCTTTTGCCCAAGCATGATAGTCAACAACCCGATGAGTCCCAAAATAATACGCCTCGCCATATTTTCTGCTTAGATATTGGATGGTTTTCAATGGGCCATCGTCTGTGGAATCTGATATATCCGGCATGAACGAATTAACCACGATAGTCCAGCCCCTCACCGGTGGAGTAACAAAATAGTAGTCTTCTTGCGCGCCCCACATCCCTGTGGCCCAATTGGCAGCCTGGATACTTGTTAAATTCAATTCTTTAGCAACTTCATCCGTATTTTCAGTTTTAACAGCATACCATTGCGACTTATAGCCAAAGCCCACTGGCATATCGGGTTTGGCATCAAAAACACGTGCGTCTACTGGTTTTCTTAATGAGCTTTCTTTTTGGGCATCCTCATTTACTCTATTTGAATTCATTGTATTTTTAATGAAATAGAATATGAGGACTGCAATGATTAATAAAACAATGTAGAAAACTGGTTTCATCGTTTCACCCATTCTATTAAGAGTAAGAATCTTTTTTTATAAATTCTCCACGATTTCCCGCTTTTCCTGTTGAACTGTTTCAAGCTGTTTCAGAACTTCTATGTACTTTTTATCTAGCTTTGTTAAAACTTCAGACACCTTTTGTTTGTGATTCCTTGTTTCGTAGACCATTTCAGTTATTTTGTTTTGAATGAAATAATCGACAATGAGACCATCGAAGAAAAAGTCGGCGAACTTTAACGTTCCCGAAACGTTGATCTTTAAGAATGCCTCCTCTTTTACATCCATTAATTCCTTTTGAAATCTGCGCAAACTTGTCTGCGCCCGAAAAAGGTTTTCTTGGGCATTATCGATATGCTGATGTTTTTTAATTGCTGATATGGCACCCCCGCCAAACAAATCGAAGTGTCCCCATGCTCCGGCGCGATCGAGTGATTCCAGTGCATCAACAAGGGCACCTTTGACATTTCTTCCAGCATCAATCGCCTCTTTTAATTCGGCTAGGCTTGATGTAAGCTCCCCTTCCGATTCAATCAATTCAAAAAGTTTGGCGGCAAAAGGCGATGTGCTCTCTTTGATCATCGTTTCCTTCTGCTCGAGAAGTTGCTGATATTCAAGTTTTGAAGAATCAAGCTTTTGCTGTTTTTCACAGAGCAAGCGTATTTCTTTATCAATGGCTTCTTTTGTTTCCCGGGCTTCCACTAACTTAAGCTGTGCAGCAATCATTTCTTGTCTTTCTGTTTTCAGTTTGGTATCCTTCGTGCCTGCCAGTGTTGCGAGCAAATTGGATAAACTGAGACGTTCAAGCTTCACAACATCAAGTTGCTCCGATTCAAGCTGGTTTTGCAGCTGGGCAATCCTTTCCTCAATCCGTGCAAGTTCCTGCTCATAATCCGCCATCTGTACCCGGTATTTAAGGTCTTTACGCAATTCTCCTTTTATCGCAACCAGTTTTGCATTCATTTCAGTAAACATTGGACCCCCTCCTATTCGTATGTATGGTATACGAGTAAAAATAATAAATGTTTCCTATAAATGGATAAATAAAAGCACTTGAAGATTTATTTCAAGCGCGCAACTCCATTTTAATCTTATGAAAACTGGCCTTACTACATGGGATTTTCTGTCCTGTTTAATGTAAAATACACCAGCTGATCGACTAGCTCTGCGGACTGGCTAAAGCCAAGCTTTTTCAATAATTGCTGTGAAGGTATATTGTCTAGTTCAGTCGTTGCTTCAATATAGTCCAATTCCATTTGTGTAAACCCCAGTTGGATAATGGGCTGAACCGATTCCAACATATATCCTTTTCTCCAATGTGCAGAACCTACATCAAAACCAATTTCGGCTTTCGATTTGTCTTTGGACCGATTCCAACAATGAAACCCACATGTACCCACTAATTCTCCTGTTCCTTTAAGAAACATTCCATACCGGCATCCGCTATCCTGCATGTGAAATAAAATAATTTCGGCAGCCTCTTCCCGGCTTCTACACACCTCAATATCCATGAATTCAACTACAAGCGGATCTGAAAAATGGATGAATACCGCCTCTGTATCATCCAGGGTCAGCTCTCTTAAATGTAAGCGCCTCGTTTCGATAACTGGATACCTCAATAATGCCACTTCCCTTCAATTCTAAAAATTCCCGTTCAAACCGTTTCTCCTCATTTTACCATTTTGAGGCTTCTGCATCATCGATTCGTATTGGTATCTTGTTAATACTCATACCTTAAATATAAGGCCCTACGCTTTCATTCTGCTTTATCCTATCGATTTAACTTTTGGGATTAATAATGAAAAATACCTTAATTCCCTGTATAATAAGAACTTGTGAATCTACATACAACTGAGAAGGAGGTATGATTGATGGAATGGACATTTGCCGGATTATTTGTCATATCGGCTATACTACTCATTGTTTCTATTCTGAAATCAACTCGTGCAGCAAAGGCTCAACACAACCAAATTGACCAGATTCATATTTCTTTAATGGAAGAAATCAATGCTCTTCAATCATCCATTCGAAACATTGAGCTAGACCAGGAAGTGTTCATGAAGGAAGCGGGAATACGGCTGTCCTCTGAAGAAAGGCTTTTCATGCGAGAAGTTCTTGACTTATACGAGCGAAAATATTCAATTGATAGTATTGCAGAAATGAAAAACGTCGCTCCAGGTACCATTCAAAAAATGCTCGCTCCTTATCAGAAAGTGAAGGTCGAAGGGAGAAAAGTTGCCGGTGAAAATTAACTTATTAAGCAGCTTTGCTGCCGGAATGCTCCTAACAACAGCGATTTGCTCAGCTGTTTACTTTACTGCCGACACTCCAAAGGCTTCGAGTAAAACCGTAAAAGTTGAATTATCCGAGGCCGAGATAAAAAACAAGCTTGAAACGAAAGGCTATGTCGTGCAAACGAAAGCGGAATACGACCAGTCCGTAGCGGATGCTAAGGCTGCAGCCCAAAAGCAACCGGCACCGCCAGAAAACAAATCTACTGACAAACCTGTCACCAAAGTGATTATTAATGTTACGGATGGCATGACCAGCATCAATGTTGGAAGAATGCTCGTTGAAGCAGGAATTGTCAAGGATGCCTTTGCTTTCTCAAAGGATATCGAGAAGAAAGGGTTAATGAACAAGCTGCGCCCCGGAGTTTTTGTCGTGGACACTTCCATGTCTTACGAACAAGTTATCTCAACGATATTCAAATAACTAACATTCATCATGCTGCAGCGCAACTGGCTGCAGCATTTTTTTACCATTTAAGCCTTTTTGCATCCTATTTGCTCCTGCTTCCCCCACTGTTTTATATTTACTTCCTTTCAAAAATCCTTCCAGTACTACCTTTAAGGATGTCTTCATTCATGATTGGGATGCGCGGCATATGAACATTTCAACAATCGGCAGAATGAATATCGAAGTTGTTTACAGAGATTGGATAACCTCCAATCTCTTTTTTTATTTTTAGGCCGCCTGGAAGAATGGTGAGCGTTGGAAACTAACGATTATGCGAACCCAAAATTGCATGAAAAAGATGCCTATTTCAAATACTATCCCGTAGGATTTCTTCAAAAAAATACTTTTAGCAACTAAACATCTAGGAGGCTTTCAATGGAAACAGGTTATAAAGGGACCAACAAGTTGATTACCGGAATTGTGTTTGGGGTAATTACATTTTGGCTGTTTGCCCAAGCAATGGTTAACGTCGTTCCAGCGGTTCAAAAGGATCTAGGCATTTCATTGGGTATGATCAATGTTGGCATAAGTTTGACCGCGTTATTCTCGGGGATGTTTATCGTTGCAGCTGGTGGTCTTGCCGATAAGGTTGGCCGGAAGAAAATTACCAATTTGGGATTAGTATTAAGCGTCATTGGTTCACTCTGTTTAATCCTCGCTAACGGGGCTGTGCTCCTGATTATCGGACGGGTCATTCAAGGGATTTCAGCTGCGTGTATCATGCCCGCAACGATTGCGTTAATGAAAGAGTATTTTGAAGGGGCTGAACGCCAGCGTGCGTTGAGCTATTGGTCCATTGGTTCCTGGGGCGGTTCCGGGGTTTGTTCCTTTGCCGGCGGAGCGATTGCAACCTATATGGGCTGGAAATGGATTTTCATTTTTTCCATTATTTTCGCCCTTCTTGCTATGTGGCTGATTAAAGATACGCCGGAAAGTAAAGGTGAAGATTCAGGAGCATTCAAGTTTGACTATAGTGGGTTGGCCATTTTTATCATTTCGATGCTTGCGTTAAATCTTGTCATTACACGCGGTAAGGATTTTGGCTGGACAAGTCCTTTAACATTAGGTCTTGTGGTTGTCTTTCTAATTGGTTTATTTGTTTTCGTAAGAGTGGAGAAAAAGATGGATCATCCACTTATTGATTTCTCGCTATTTAAAAATAAACCGTACGCCGGGGCAACGTATTCAAACTTCTTATTAAATGCCGTAGCCGGTACGCTTGTGATTGCAAATACTTATGTCCAGGTCGGCCGCGGGTTTACAGCCTTTCAATCAGGCATGCTGTCAATTGGCTATTTAGTTGCAGTATTGGGGATGATTCGTGTGGGTGAGAAAATTTTGCAAAGAACCGGTGCGAGAACTCCGATGATTTGGGGTGCAATCTTAACAACCATTGGTGTCGCGGTCATGGGATTAACATTCTTACCAGATTTCATCTATACGGTCATCGTTTTCATTGGATTTGCTGTTTTCGGAATTGGGCTTGGCATGTACGCAACTCCATCTACAGATACGGCTGTTTCGAGTGCACCATCTAATAAAATTGGGGAAGCTTCCGGACTTTATAAAATGGCAAGTTCTCTTGGCGGGTCTTTCGGAGTCGCTCTTTCAACAGCTGTATATAGCGCGATAAAATCAGTAGATGCTGCGGCAACAGCGGGTATTATCACAAACGTAGTTTTTGCCATTCTTTCATTAATTTCCATTATGATGTTTATCCCCAAAAATCAGGGCGGGGATAAATCGCCCCAGCCGAAAGGACAACCAACACCAGTTACGGAATAACTTCTATGAGCGGCGTCTTTCGCAAATCGTTAGTCCGTTTTAGGAACAGTTTCTTATTTTGTTTCCGCCTTCCACACCTAGAGTTGCAACTATTGAAATAAGGGGAAAAGGAGACGATTGCTATGCAAAAGGAATTAATGGAAATGTTACAAGCGCGAAAAGAAGAAATGGTTCAAATTCGCCGTTATTTGCATGAACACCCCGAGTTGTCTTTTAAAGAGGAAAAAACAGCGCAATATATTGCCGATTTTTACAACGGCAAGGATGTCGATATCCAGCGAAATGTTGGGAACGGTTATGGAATCATCGTAACAATCAAAGGCGGGAAGCCGGGGAAAACGATTGCTCTTCGTGCCGATTTTGACGCCCTTCCCATTGTGGAAGAGACAGATGTCCCTTTTAAATCTAAAAATGAAGGCGTCATGCATGCTTGTGGCCATGATGCCCATACTGCTTACCTACTTGTTTTGGCAGACTGTTTAATTCAATTAAAAGACAAACTTCCCGGCACGATTAAAATTATTCACCAGCATGCTGAAGAGGCACCTCCCGGCGGTGCAAAAAGTATTGTTGAATCAGGCGTGCTGGATGATGTGGATAATATTTATGGCATCCATATTTTCCCGACCCATCCTGCTGGTTTTGTTGGTTACCATAGCGGGTATTCGCTTGCAGGAAGGTCCTTTTTCAAACTTGTCATTCAAGGAGTTGGCGGGCATGGTTCCTCGCCACATATGGCCAATGATGCGATTGTCGCCGCCGCCCATTTTGTTACGGCCATACAAACCGTTATTAGCCGCCGCTTGAATCCTTTTGATCACGGAGTTATTACGATTGGATCATTCGATGGGAAAGGAACCTTCAACGTGATTAAGGACAGTGTAGAGCTTGAAGGGGATGTCCGTTACATGACGGTGGAAAATCAGCAGCTAATCTCCGAAGAAGTGCACCGAATTGTCAAAGGAATCGAAGTGGAATTTGATGTACAATGCGATCTTTCCTATACAGCTGATTATCCGCCACTATACAATGACCCTACAGTAACCGCCGATGTCGTTGCCGCTCTTGAAAGCGCGAATGACCCGGACATTAAGGAAGTTGGCGAATATCCAATGCTCTCTGGGTCCGAGGATTTTGCCTACTATCTCGAAAAAATCCCTGGCTGCTTCTTTTTCATCGGCTGTAAACCAAAGGGAGTGGAGAATGCTTACTTTAATCATCACCCGAAATTCGATATCGATGAAGACTGTCTTCTTGTAGCAGCGAAATCGGTTGGACAAGTCGTTTGCAGCTATTATGGGCTTAAGTAAGGACTAAGCGAAAGGAAGATACTATCATGAAAAAACAATTAATGGAGATGTTAGAAGCACGTAAAGAAGAAATGATTGAAATCCGCCGTTACTTGCATGAAAATCCCGAGTTATCTTTTAAAGAAGAAAAAACATCTCAATATATTGCCGATTTTTATAAAGGGAAAGATGTTGAAGTCCAAACCAATGTTGGAAATGGTTATGGGATTATCGTGACAATTAAAGGCGGAAAGCCTGGAAAAACGATTGGCCTTCGGGCTGATTTCGATGCGCTTCCAATTGTGGAAGAAACCGGGCTTCCATATAAATCAAAAAATGAAGGCGTTATGCATGCTTGCGGCCATGATGGCCACACTGCTTACTTAATGATTCTTGCTGATTGCCTGATCCAACTGAAGGATCAAATACCTGGGACTATCAAAATCATTCATCAGCACGCGGAAGAAGTACCGCCAGGCGGTGCAAAAAGCATTGTCGAGTCAGGGGCGCTCGACGACCTCGACAATATTTTCGGGATTCACCTGCTACCAATGAATCCATCGGGTGTTGTTGGTTATCACAGTGGCTTTTCGATGGCCGGGAGATCGTATTTAAAATTGGGGATCCAAGGAGTTGGCGGCCACGGTTCTTCACCGCACATGGCAAACGATGCAATTGTTGCCGGTTCCTATTTTGTCACAGCTGTACAAACGATTATTAGCCGCCGTTTAAATCCGTTTGATATGGGAGTTATTACAATAGGTTCCTTTGATGGCAAAGGTACCTTTAATGTCATTAAGGATCGGGTTGAGCTTGAGGGTGACATTCGCTATATAAGTATGGAAGCAAAGGAGATCATTGAGAAGGAAGTCCACCGTATTGCAAGTGGAATCGAAACAGAGTTTGGTGTCAAATGTGAGCTAACCTATACATCTGATTACCCGCCATTGTATAACGATCCAGAAATTACGGAGGTAGTGAAAGCAAGCCTTGAAGCCGCGAATGACCCGGATATTAAGGAGGTTATTGAATATCCAATGATGTCACCATCCGAAGACTTTGCCTACTATTTGGAAAAAATCCCTGGATGTTTCTTTTACATTGGCGCTACGCCAAAAGGGGTTGAAAAGCCTTACTTCAATCACAATCCGAAATTTGATATTGATGAAGACGCGCTAATCGTCGCGGCAAAGTCTGTTGGCTATGTTGTGTGCGGCTACTATGGGTTAGAGTAGGGCCGCGCTGAGAGGGTCTAAATGGGTAGGAATGGTACTTGCTGCAACGCAGGAATGATTCTTTAAAAAAAGGTGAAGCCTGAATTAGCTCTAATAAAGGGCTAATTGGCTTCATCTTTTTTCAATAAGCTAACTCTGCCAAGCTGGCGGCAGTATATTAATCATCGTCATCAATATCGTCGTTTTCATCGTTTTCATCGTCCTCATCATCATCCTCATCAAATGTCTGTTTTTTCGGAATGGATGATACAGAGGACACCCTACCTGTATCTGAATGAACATATACATGAGCAACTTCGTTCACGCTATCAATGGTTACTTTGTAATGCTCTCCATTTTTCATCATAACCTTTGCAATATTTGTAACGGTACCAGGACCTTGCTGTAAAGCAATTTCTTTTGCCCTCTGTTCATATATCGCTTCTGAGTTCTCTTCATTTTGATATTGTCCGCCGTCTCCAATATTTTCGGGGATTTCACTAGTAGCAACAACCTTTTTGCCAGACATATCAAATTCCACTCTGTATTTTTTATTTTCTTTCTCTACTATAGCATTCGCGATAGCCTTTCCATCCTTGACAACTTTTTCTATCTGCTTTACTTTCCCTTTCATCTCGCCCTCAATTTTTACTTTTGCTTCTTTAATGGTCAAATTGGATTCTTTTTTCTCAATAAGTTTAATATTTTTTACCTTTTTGGTTTTTCCATCAACAACTAAATAATAAATTCCCTTATTATTTTCGAGTGTCATTTCATAATTTCCATTATTCTCTTTGGTGTCAATAACCTTTCCCCCATAGAGATTGACTGCTATATCCTGGGCTGACCTTTTAGAAAGTTCGGTTGATTGGTCATTAATAAAAAGTTGAAACGATGAAAACAAGAGCCCGAATATGATAAACCCTATCAAAAAAAGCTTAACTTTCATCTTCCTATACCTCCAACTTTGGAAGGATGACAATAAAATTCGATCCCACCCCTTCGACACTTTCAAGTATAATTTGGCCATCATGCTGCTCTACAATCTTTCTTGCAATCGATAAGCCAAGCCCTGTTCCGCCCGTTTCACGGCTTCTCGTTTTATCGACCCGGAACATTCTATCAAACACATAAGCTTGTGCGCTTTCCGGGATTCCCACCCCTCTGTCTTTCACTGCGATCCTCACATGCCCGTTATTTTCTGTGATTTCCACCGTTATATCGTCATCACTGTATTTATTGGCATTATCAAGCAAAATGACAAGTACCTGCACGAAGCTTTGTTCGTTTGCTTTTACATAACTGTAGCCAGAGTGATTGATAAAGTGAATGGTATGTTTAAACGTCGCCTCAAGCCGCCTAATTGTGCGTTCAACAATTGCAGCAACATCGACCACTTCTTTTTCATATTCAACCGCTTCTTCTACTTTTGCCAATTGCAAAAGCTGCTCAGTTAAATATTTCATCCTGCGTGATTCAGATTCAATGGCATGGATAGCTTCTTCCAGCATATCCGGTCTCTCTTTCCCCCATCGCTTTAACATTTTTATGTAGCTATCGATCACCGTTAAAGGCGTTTTCAGTTCATGGGAAGCATCAGAAACAAATTGTTCCTGCTTTAAATAGCTATCCTCCAGCTTAGTCATCATCCGGTTAAACGTCATAGCCATTTTATTCATTTCATCCTTTGATTTAGATTCAACATGAATCTTTTCGAATGATCCTCTCATTTCAATGGTGTTCATCGTAGTCGTTAACCTTTGTATTGGCAATAATATAAGCCTTCCTACAAAACCGCTTGTCGCATACAAAATAATAATCACCACAATGGTTGTGATCACTAACACCCATTTTAAATCCTGTATCTTTTCATACAGCAGGTCTATATTTTCTATTAACTGCAGGCTGATAATTTCACCATTTTCATTAACTGCCGGAACGGAGACAATCGCGAATATTGAATCGCCATATTTTAGGACTCCCTCAAAATATTTATCATGAAAGCTGGAAGGAATTTTTCGATAGGCATTGTCAGTAAAAACTTGAATGGACGGGTTTGATTCATTTTTATCAACCGTTCGAATGAGTCCATCACTTAGTAAATAGGCTTGCAGCATCGCTTCCATTGAAATGTCCGGCTTCTCGTTCATTTCCATAAGGATATGAGTGGATTTATTCGATAATCGGTTCAATTCTGATGAAATACTTGTATTTTTGAAAATAAAATAAATGCTTGTATTGGCAGCAAGCAACAGCACGATTAATACAACGGTTGTAAATAACTGTATTCTTGTTTGCAAGCTCATTGCGTTAATCCTTAATCATATAACCGACTGAGCGGACAGTCTGAATAAATGACTCTTCTTTCGAGTCAGTTAATTTTTTTCTTAAATAGCGGATATATACATCTACAATGTTCGTGTCTCCATAATAGTCATAGCCCCAAACCTCTGCTAAAATCTGTTCACGTTCCAGCGCCCGGTTTTTATTCGTCACCAAATAAAGCAGCAAGTCATACTCCCTCGGCGTTAATTCTACTAAAGTTCCCCATTTAGATACTTCTCTCGTATTTGTATCAATTTCAATCGCGCCTATCTTTTGTATGGCGTTTTCTATTGAAGATTCACCCTTTGGCTTAAAACGAAGGTTGGTACGGATTCGAGCGAGCAATTCTTCGATTTCAAACGGTTTCGTCATATAATCGTTAGCTCCCAAATCAAGGCCGTTTACTTTGTCATAAACTGAGCTTCGTGCTGTTAGCATAATGATGATAATTTTGTTATTTTCCTGGCGGATACGTCTTAATACTTCCATTCCATTTAATTCCGGAATCATAACATCCAAAATGACCAAATCAATATTTTTATTTTCTACCATGCGCATACCCTCCCGGCCTGTATGGGCAATACTGACTTTATAGCCCTCAAACTCCAATTCAAGTTGAATAATTCGGGCGATTTTATCATCATCTTCAATAATTAATATGTGTTCAGACATGTATACCACCTCACCTATAAATGCATTCCCGTCCACTGCCAGTAAGTAAAATAAAATAGCAGCATGACAAGGATGTAAATCGGCGCTAAAACAAAGCTGACTTTGGCTAGCTGCTTCGCATCGTAGGAAATCTCTCCCTCTTCATAAAAAAGCAACAATGCTTTCGAACTGACAGGTACCGTTATGCAGTAATTCATTCCAATTAAACATAAAAAAACGGCCGTAACTGCGTTCATTCCGATGCTTTGGCTGAACAATATGAAACTCGGAATAAAGACAATTGCCCTGGTTGTATGGGAAGTAATATATAAATGGCTTGTGACGGTTACGAGTAAAATAATCGTTATAACGAGCCAATCAGGTGCTTCGCCAAACAGGTGGAGGATGCCAAACATTCCTTTCTCAATCCAAGAGACAACACCATTTTCGACCAAAACCTGCCCGAGTGCTGTTGCTGCGGCTACAAATAGAATCAAATTCCATGATACTGCCTTGATTCCTTGTTTCCAAGAAATCACTCCGTATTTCGGCAGCATAACAAGCACTGAGCCAAATATTGTGATAAAAGCGGTATCATAACCATGTATACTTTCAGACAGCCAGCCGGCCATCAAAAAGAAAATGATGGCCAATGTCTTTTTTTCGTTTTTTTCCAAAGGCTTTTTCTCTAGGGTAGTGTTACTGCACTGTCTTGTTTCAAATTCCTGCGATGCTTCTTTCGGCCATAACATCAATTTTATAATAAACACTGAAATAAAGGTAACAACTAGCGCAAATGGTACTCCCCAAATGAGCCATTGAACAAAGGAAATGGACTGTCCGACCGTTTTTTCCAATAATCCGATTCCAATTAGGTGGGATCCTGCCCCTATTAATGTTGCGGATGTACTCATCAGAATAACGACAGGTGCGATAATCGCGAGAACACTTTGTTCCTTAGCAGTGAATTTGGTTCCTAATTGTTTTAACATAGGCATGGATAGAGCGGCCCTTCCGGAAGTAGACGGGATAAAAAAAGCGGAGGTAAATAAAGCTGTTGTGACACCGAAAAGTACTCTATTCTTGCTGCTGGAGTATTTTAATATGGAATCACTAAAACGCATTGCAAGCCCGGATTTTTTGACCGCTTCACCGATGATAAAAGAGCCAACCATCAGCCAGACAATTTCCTCTGAAAGAGAATGATAGAGGATCTCCGGCTTTCCCGCTTTAAACAAAACAATAAATACAAGGAGAGAGACCGCCACCCATCCCGCGGAAATTTTTGTCGCAATCCATAATGTCATGGCAGATAAGAAAGCAAAAAGAGAAACCTTGGCAGCGTAATCCAACTGGGAAGCTGAGGATATAATCATCAAGTAGAAAACATGTGCACTAATGATTCCCAAGGCAGCGGTTGAAAATCTGTCGACTAGAGCAGCTACAAAGCCGTATTTTGGCTTCTGTTTTTCCAATCTCGAAATCATCGATTCCACCACCTCTTCTATACAGTTTTTCTTCTAGCAATTTGAAGTCCTATACTAACTTGGCGAAGAACTGCTTCAATACTATCTTCAATCCATTGTGGCGCATTGCTGATTGCCTTTTCCAATGTTGTCGGCTTTTGAATGATACTTAAATATGCATCGATACCTGCCTTGTAGTTCAAGTCCGCACCCCTGCCAATCGTCCCTGTAATCGCAATAACCGGAATGTGGTACTTTTTCGCAATTCTCGCTACTTCAGCAGGAATTTTTCCGTTCGGAGTTTGGAAATCAATACTGCCTTCTGCTGTGAGGACTATATCGGCACCTGAGATTTTTTCTTCGATATTAATATAATCTTTAATAATTCGGAACCTTGAATGAAGAGTTGCACCTGCAAAAGCAACCAGCCCTGCCCCGAGGCCGCCGGATGCACCGCTTCCTGGCATAAATCTGACATCAAGTGAACATTCTTTATAGATTAGTGCGGCATAGTGCTCTAATGCCGCCGATAATTTTTCTACTTGTTGTGGAGTTGCGCCTTTTTGCGGCCCAAAGACTCGTGCTACCCCTTTTTCCCCGCAAAGCACATTTTTCCAATTGCAAGCAACATCAACTGGAACATCTGCTAATCGTTTATCTAGATTGGCAGTATCTATATGGGCGACTTTTAACAAATCTTCCCCACCCTGGATAAACAATTGCTCATGATTTTGATCAAAAAACTTTACGCCAAGTGCCTGGGCCATCCCTGAGCCTCCATCAGATGTGCCGGAATCCCCACAGCCTATAAGAATAGAGTCAACACCAAGGTCAAGAGCTGCTAGAATCAATTCACCCACCCCGTATGTAGTGGTTTTCAACGGGTTTCTTTTGTCTCTAGGAACAAGCTTTAACCCCGCTACCGCTGCCATTTCAATTACAGCGGTCCGTTTATTATTTTCAGTAAAAACTCCAAAGTGACTTGTGATTTTCTCTCCAACCGGTCCTGTAACCTCTTTATGTATTAACTCGCCAGACTTTAAGCTTACAATTGTTTTTGCAAATCCTTCCCCTCCATCAATCATCGGCACAACTTCAACATCTATCTCCTCATCAAACCGCCTTACCCCGCGAGCCATCGCAATTGCAACATCTTCTGCATCCAGACACTCCTTAAAGCCCGATGGTACTATTACAATCTTCATGTAAATTCCTCCTTGAAATTATGATTAACTGTAATGTACCTGTCAAAAGCTAATATATTTTGAGAGAAAGATTAATAATTGATTAGAAAGAGATTGAGTCATACATATAGCTACTTTTAAAAAAGTGAAGTGAGATTTTAAACAAAAAAAATGGCCAGCTATTCCTCTAGCTGGCTCAATTTAAAAAGCTGTCCGGAAAATAGGAAAAAGGGTATCCTCCTACTCAGACAAATATTCAAGTTCGGTTACTGACACTCTTTTTTTTTACGATTCAATGCTTTATTCGTTCAAGTATGCCCAGGCATATTGTGCGTAGAGCTCTGCGCCAGTTGCGAGGGCATCTTCATCGATGTTGAATTTGCCATGGTGGTGAGCCCATTGTGTGTCTTTATCCGGGTTGCCGCTGCCTACGAGGGCGAAGCTGCCAGGAGCTTTCATCATGTATTCGCTGAAGTCCTCGCCGCCCATTGTTGGCTTTTCGTGATAGGTAACCTCGGCGCCAAATGCTTCTACTGCTGTTTTTTGAACGAGTACTGCACTTTCTTCATCGTTGATAACCGCCTGGGTGCCACGGGTATATTCTACCTTCGCTGTTGCCCCGTAAGTCGCTGCCACTTGTTCTGCATATTGACTTAATTGCTGCTGAATATGGTCCCTTACTGCAGGGTCGAAACAGCGGACAGTTCCCTCAATAACAGCATTTTCGGCAATGACATTGAACCGCGTCCCGACGGACATTTTTCCGACAGTTAACACAGCTGGCTGCTGGGGGTCAACCGTCCTTGAAACCACTGATTGAACATTCATGACAAAGGATGAAGCAACAATCGCAGCATCAATACAATCGTGCGGCATTGCCCCATGGCCGCCCCTGCCTCTAAAAGTTACAGTAAATAAATCTGCCGACGCGAAGGATGGCCCTGGGGTACAGGAAACCGTTCCTGTCGGCATTTGTGACCAAATATGGATGCCGAAAACATTATCCACTCCGTCCATTGCTCCTTGTTCGACCATGACTTTCGCTCCAGCCGCGACTTCCTCGGCTGGCTGGAAAATCAAACGGACATTGCCTGGCAATTCTTCCTTTACATCATTCAGTGCTTTTGCGGCAATTAATAACATTGCCGTATGGGCATCATGTCCACATGCATGCATTTTCCCATCTTCTTTTGATGCATATGGCAGGTCCTTATTTAATTCTTCAACCGTCAGGGCATCCATATCCGCTCGTAACGCAACAGTTTTTCCTGGCTTTCCGCCTTCGATGGTCGCTATAACCCCTGTTGGTTCCGTCTTACGGTAGGAGATTCCCAAATTTTCAAGATAGCCACAAACAAACGCTGTTGTCTTATATTCCTCAAACGATAATTCCGGTTCACTGTGGAACTTCCTGCGCAACTCGATTAATTCATCATTGTATCCTTGAATCGCTTCTTTTATTTTTGTATGGATCATTCTTATTTTGCCTCCGTTAATGTCTTTGCTGTTTGTTTACGCGCCTGCAAACCCTTTTGCTAAAAATCCAACGGGTCGCCGATATTCCCGGGTTGCGGGTGGATTGGCTTGAAGCATTAATTTGTTTATCAATTTGTTTATCAATACGTCCTTTAAGCCTCTCATTGTTTTCCCCTGAAATTAGCTATTACAAGAATCCAACAAAGATGCCTGCCAGGATTACCGATACAATCGTAACCGTTATAAAACCACCAACAAGCATCGGCGGAAGCATATGGCTTGTCAGCATTTCTCTTTCTTTTTCATCATCTGTTAACGACTTTATGACTTCGTTGGTAATAATGTAGTCAGCCGGGAAGCCATACAAGGCGGTTAATGACACAGCGAACGCCATATACTTGCTCACTTTTAACATTTTTCCTGCGATAAAGGAGAATATATACATTCCGATAACGGCCAAAATGATTGTGCCGATCAGCGGAAATAGAATTTCAAGCATCATACTTGGTGTCGCTTGTTTAAGGCCGTCAAAAATAAACAGCATGAGTACCATTAGGGCTAGTCCAAAGCCATTGGCTTTTTGTAATACTTGTTTTTCCAAAAATCCTACGCTTGAGGCAATAACCCCAAAAACTAAACAAAGAACGAACGGGCTAATGGAAACAACCGGTGCTGCTACGGTTGAAACCAGATAGGCAAGAAAACCAACGAATGCCAGCCTAAAGATTTTAAAGAAATCCGTGTTGTATTTCTCAGGCAAGTTTTTAAAAAGTTTAAGCTCTGGTTGAGTGGCTGCTTTAGCGGCTCCACCTTCTGCTTGTTCAGTTTCCTTTTCGTTAATGGCCGTCATTTGACCGCCGCGGTATAACTTTAACAGCCTTTGCCCCTCTTTTTTCAATACGATCGAGGTGATTGGATAACCGGCAAATCCCTGCACAACATAAATGACGATAGCAAAAACGGAAAGGGAAACAAGTCCTGCTTCCTTTGCACCCTCGGACATGATCAAAGCGGATACGACTCCACCCACTAATGGAGGTATTGCAACAACGACTGTCTTAAATCCAAAAATAAGACTTCCAATTGTCATTAAAATAGCAATAATGCCAAGAATTCCAAAAAGGGCAATCACGATGGTTTTCCACTGATTTTTTAATTCTTTCAGGGATAGCAATGTACCCATATTCGTTATGAGTAAATACATCATCAGCGTTGCAACAATCGGCGGTACACCAGCTATGGATACGATGTCTTCCGGGAAAAACGTCCAATAACCGGCGAGGAATAGGACCGCACACACAAACATGGACGGTACCCAGGCTTTTGTTCGTACTGCAACTAGTTCCCCTAACAAGAGGATGCCTACTATAATAACGAATGCCAACATTTGGGACATAGAAATCACTTCGCTTTCTCTAAGATGTTAATAATGTTTGTATTATGGAAAAAGTACAATAGTAGAATAATATAATAATTATATTGTTCAGTCAATTTACAATTTTTGTGATACATTTGATAACTACATATTGACCATTTTATTCTTTTAGAATTATGAAATTATTAGCAAATAATACGAACAGTGCCAGGCACCACCCGAATTATGTCGAAGGAATCGGCAAAACGAGGTGGGATCTGGCACTTTTTAGTAAGAAAACTACTTTATTGGAAATTAAACACATATGATGATTCCACCAAAAATAAAGTGTCGAGAACTTCTTGTTGTTCTCTTAAAGGTAAGTGTTTTATCTTTATTAAGAACCCATTCTGTTCTCAATACTATTTTGGAGGGGAATTGTAAAAATGAAGAAAATGTTTGCCGGTATGTTTCTCGTTTTGTCCCTGATCGTTGTTTTTTCCGTTAGTGCCTCCACACCTTCGCCAAAGGTAGAAATCAACGGGGTGAAAGTGTATTCGCCTTATAACCATCAGAAAAAAGGTGACGTTTTTGTAGATGTTGAAGCGTTTTTCAGTACATTAAACCAGGCGTATACACTCAATCACAACAAAAAAACAGTTACATTTGAAAATCAAACAATCAATATTAACAACTTCAAAGAAGGCTACGTTGCTTCTTTTGATGATTTAGCTAATTCAGTCGAAGCTGCTGGTTATACAGCAATGGCAACTAAAGAAGATGGTTCTGTTTATTTATTGGTCTTGCCAAAGGGCGTGATGAAACTTACTCCAAGTGTACCGAAAATGGGCGAACATTGGGCTATTCCATCAAACATGCCATTGGGGCCTATTTACGGGGTTGAAAAAGGAAAACTGGTGTTTATTGAGCAAATGCCAGCACAGGAAGTGTTTACTAAAGGGGAAAGTATAGTCGATTTAGATGGTATGAAAGGGCTCCCTTCACCTGGAATTGACCATACAAATATTGAATTTCAAGAACACGGCCATGAAGGATTTGAAGTTCCTCACTATGATATCCATCATTATTTCATCACACCACAAGAACGCGATGCTATTGAAGGTGATATTCCACCACATTAATCGTAATAAAATCGTAGAGATTTCTTACTCAGATTAAAATTAGAAAAGGATATTTGTCCATGACTGGGGACAGATATCCTTTTTTCTTGCATGATAACCAACTATATAAGCCAGAAAATAGTACTACCACGCTCCATTCATGTCGATAAATCATAATACGTACGACGGGCAATCAGCAGGAAAGAAAATGGACAACATATCTTTAATTGTTAGGACATTATTGAAAATCTTCGAAGCTTATTACCTAAGGGCACAATATTTTCAAAAAATTTATATGGCTTAGGAGTGATAGCATGAAATTCGAATTTTCAACTGATATTCCTGCGCCGAGGGAATTTGTGTGGAAGGTCGCTCAAGACCCGTTATTACGCCATAAATGGGATGTCCGGATATCCAAGTATATTGTACATGGAGTACAGGAAACAGGGGCTGAAGTAACCATCTATTTTAGGGTGCTTTTTTTAAGGCCTATAGGAAAAGCAAAGTTCCTGAAATTTCAACCTCCTTTCCAATCCATCCTCAAGATTGAGAATGTCTCACCTCCTTTGGTTCCCACAGGTGGAGGAACTTGGATCATGGAAGATATCCCAGGCGGAACACGCATGGTTTCCAGATTTCATCTAGATACACATCAAGTAAAGAATTCACCGGATTGGCTCATAGAGTTTGTGGTAAGGAGGGACACAACCCGTTCCTTAAAAAAGCTTAAAAAACTAGTGTTAAAGCTATCGGAAGAGGAGGGTGGGGAGAAGTGAAACCTGCAGCAATACAGGTTCGGGAGTAAGTGGGGGATTAATAGCTGCAGGGATCATGTTGTTATTCCACTAATTAATGTGTTCGATAGAGCATGTTTAGCTATAGTGATTTAAAAGGGCAGTCTTATTGCACGGTAGGGTTCACAGCTCTTATACAGGGTAATTGGCTTCCTAAACTTTTTCAAGCAAACACTCTTCGGGCGGATATTCAATAAATCCCTCAATACTTGGCTGCCTTAATGCCCCACCTTCTGTCCATTCGGCAAATTTAATCTTTACCGTCTTCTCCGGCCGTACCCAGATGGCGTCCGCATGGCGCTGCGGAATCTTTTCGAAAGGAAGACTCTCGGTTTCGAGCTCTTTTAATTCCTTCGTAAGCTCTTTCCAGTCGCCAACTGTCATTTTCCCCGTCCCGGTGTGCCCGACATAATGCAATTTTCCTTTAGAATCATATAACCCAAGTAAAATTGAATTAACGGTGTTATGCCTTAGAGTAAAACCCCCAATGACCGCGATGACATCCTGGAAGTTTTTCACCTTGAGCCAATCATCCCTCTTCTTCCCAATTGCATAGGGAGAATCGGTCCTTTTGAGTACAATGCCTTCCATCCCTTGTTCCTTAATAGCAATAAATAAGCCTTCAGTCTGGCTCACTGACGGCACAAGCTGTATATGTTGATTCGGCGTGATAATAGATGACAATAGTTCGGTTCTTTCATGCAACGGCTTGTCATTAATCCACTCACCATTTAAGTAGACAATGTCGAAAATCATATAGATAATTGGCACAGTTTCGGCAGCGCCCCTTATGCGATCCATATTTCTCAAACCATCCCGCCTCATCACCTGTTGAAAAGAAGGCTTGCCATTCTCGCCTAAAGAAATCACTTCACCATCCAAAATGACGGAACGGCTGCCGCAATATTTACCAATGTTTGTGATTTCCGGATAGTGCATCGTACGTTCATTCTTTTTGCGATTATAAAGACGCACTCCTCCCTCATCTGCATAGGTAAGAACCCTGACGCCGTCCCATTTTACTTGTGCAATCCACTCTTCCCCGGAAGGGATTGTCAAACTGCTGGCTGGCTCCATCGGTAAAATCGGTTCCAGATGTATCACTCCAATTAGTAAATAATACATAGTTTAAACAAAACCGATTGAAAATATAGACAAAAAACTGGGAGGTATTCTGGTGGAGGAAATAATTGTCGAGGGTAAAAAAATTGAAATCACCCACCCGGATAAGGTCATTTGGGAGGAACAAAGGATTACAAAGCTCGACTATATTCACTATTTACTAAATGTCTCCCACTATATGGTCGAACATGCAAAGGACAGGTTATTAATGGTTTGGCTCTACCCACATGGCATCGCTGGCAAGAAAATCGAAAAAAGGTCGGTTCCCCAGTCTGCACCCGATTGGGTCAGCCATATTTTCTATAAAAACAAGGAACGGATGCTATTAAATGACACTGCTACTCTCGTTTGGGCGGCAAACTACGGAGCAATCGAATTCCACGTCCCGTTTGACCGCCATGATAAGCCCGATTTCCCTTTGGAAATGGTATTTGATTTAGATCCACCAGATGATAAAAGTTTTAACCTGGCGATAGAGGTGGCGCTCAAACTGAAGGAACTTCTTCAATCCCTCGGCCTGCAATCCGTTCCTAGAACGTCAGGTTCATCAGGTCTGCAAGTATTTGTTCCGATCGAACCCCTTTATACATTCGAACAAACAAGAAAAATCACTTCCTTTATTGCGATTTATTTTAAGGAAAAAATGCCCAAGCAGGTTACCATGGAAAGAGTCGTTTCAAAAAGAGGAGACAAGCTTTATTTTGATTATTTGCAGCTTTGGAAAGGCAGAACGATGCCAGTTGTATACACGCCTAGAGCCAAACAATCCGCAACCGTAGCGGCCCCGCTGTCCTGGTCCGAGTTGGAAAAAGGCATACAACCTGCCGATTTTTCCATTTTAAACATAAAGAAAAGGATTGATGAAAAAGGCGATTTATTCAAGCCAATAACCACAGAAAAGCTCAACCAATCCCTCAATGATATTCTAGACTTTATAGAAAAAAACTGATTAATGATTTAACAGTATAGAAAAAAGTGGCAGACTATATCTATCTCAAAAAGGCAGTGGGGGCGGCCACTGCCTTTTGCATTATTAATTAACCTTATTAACATACAATAGCCCCGCTCGACTCAGGGATTTTTAATAACCATTTACAAAGTCAGCGATTGTTTCCATTTCGTCTTCTGTAAGTTCCCTTTTTACGTATTTTTTGTATTCCTCCATCATTTTCTGTTTATCCCCGCCGCAAATTTCTGTGTATTTCGCAATCGTTCTAAGCTTGGCTGCTTCTTGTTTAAATTCTTCTTTTGTAATCGGCTTTTGATGCGAAGGTATATATGTCTCTGCATCAAAAGATTCCAATTCATCTAATAGCCGCAGTGTTTCTTTAATTGTATAGTTTACTTTTTTGGCATACATATTCGGATAAATGCAGTCAGCAAGAAAGAGAATCTTTTCTTCTACGATATAGACGATTGCCGAGTCTGCAGCGTGATCGCCTCCAACGTATTGCACAATGCAAGTTACCCCGCCAAGGTCAATTTCCACACGCTTGTCAAACGTTACATCCGGCAAAACAATCTTAATATCCCGGTGATTTTTGAATTCCTCTTTTATTGCATTCGCGCAAAATTCAATTTCTATTCCTTCTTTTACCCGCGCATCCAATGCCTCGTCTGACCAAGAAAAAGGGATGAGCTTCTCCATTTCTTTTTTTGTTTCTTTGGAAGCGATAGAAACTGTATTAGGTAACGCTGAAAGACCAAAAATATGATCCCAATGCCAATGAGTAAGAACTACAATATCAGGGTTCGGAACCTCCCTTTTTAAAAGTTCATCTAAAAAATAATTGGCATGGTCTTCCGAGTTGCCCGCATCAATCATTAAAGTTTTGTTATTGCCGACCACCATCCCTAGTATAGGCCGGTCGGTCAGCGATATTGGAGTGATATACCAAAAGCTTTTCCCTATTTTGTTTATTAAGTGCATAAAGGGCTTCCACCTTCCTTTTACAATATTCTTGGTTTAAAAGCGGCTGTTTACTCATAAGGGAGTTTTAAAAGAACTTTCTAATTATGTAAGTTTCACAGTACTAATTAAGCGGGAGTTTTTTTACTTTTCACCAACTGTGGTACTTATCAACTTACAATTATACTTGATGATAAAAAATCTTACACTGTTGTAATAGGACTTAAATGAAACTATGAAGAGGCTGGACCAAAAATCGTTGAATGACGATTTTGGCCAGCCTCCTTTTTCATTGCATATACGACGATGTGGGTATCGTAAATCGATGTCTTTCATTCATGAAATTGCAAATTTAAGGAGCTTTGTTTTTCTTAAACAGGGCGCGCATTAAATCTGCAAGGCATATCACGTTCATAAAATCTGTAACTATGTCCTTATTGCGCTGTATATCCACCGTCTACCAACAAATTTGCCCCCGTGACAAAGGAAGATTCATCGCTTGCTAGAAACAGTACCGCATTGGCCACTTCTTCGGGTTTGCCAAGACGGCCAACCGGATGCAGTGATATTAAATGTTCCAGTACTTCATCACCCAGACCGTCCAAAATATTTGTTTCAATATATCCCGGGCAGACCGCATTAAACCTGATTCCTTTTTTTGCATATGTGACAGCAGCGGTGCGCGTCATGTTGACAACTCCTCCCTTAGCCGCGGCATAGGCAGTAACAGATGGCTGTCCCACATGCCCAAGGATGGAAGCACAGTTAATAATCGATCCGCCTCCATTCTTCTCCATTTCCGGAATCGCATATTTACTGCAAAGGAATACACCGGTCAGGTCAACACTTAACGTATAATTCCAGCTGTCCAAGCTTACCGATTGGAGATCGCCCATATCCCCTACTCCGGCATTGGCAAATACGACGTCTAATTTCCCATATATATCAACCGTTTCTTTCATCAAATTCTTGATGTCTTCTTCTTTGGAAACATCTGTTTTTATAAAAATAGCTTCCCCGCCATTATTTTTAATTTTGTTGACCACTTTTGCTCCCTTTTCCGCATTTCGTGCAGCAATGACCACTTTTGCTCCCTCTTTGGCGAACAATAAGGCGGTGCTTTCACCAATCCCGAATGTACCTCCAGTAATCACTGCAACCTTGTCTTTCAAGCGCATTTCCATTCCTCCATTATCATGTTGTGTTTACTACCTTTGTGTATTTATTCACAAGCTATATTACATACCCAGTATAGCCCTTTCACCATTCTCGAAAATGTCGAAAAAAAGAATATTATGTAACTTTTTGGGGACAAATTGGTGAAGTTTTTTAAGTGTTAATTTTTTTGATTTGGGTATTGACATATTTGGAAAAATTTTCTATTTTAAGAGTCATGAATGACTCTTAAAAAAGGAGAAGGTTATTTTGCCACCAATTGTTTCTCATCAGCATCGGGAAGAAAGAAAAAATTTAATCCTGAAGGCCGCCAAAGAGGTTTTTATCAGCAAGGGCTTTAATGCGACGACGATACAGGATATTATCAACCATTCAGGTGTCAGCAGGGGAGGTGTATACACTTATTTCAAAAATACGGAGGAAGTATTCATCGGTTTTAAAGAAAAGGGATGAAGAAGATGTGCTGGATATGGAGAGTATTTACAGCTCAATAAATACGAATTGGGATGCATTGGCTCTTATTTTGGATACAGTCCAGGAAAACATTGTGAATCAAACTGAGCAGTTGGTCCCGGCCATTTATGAATATAACTTCACCGTTGGCTGGGAGTCAAAGAAACATCTGCCCTTTCTCGAATCCCGAATCAAGCAAGCATGGAATAGCATAGCTATGGTTTTGCAAAAAGGCATCGATGAACAGGAGTTCACCCCGTTGCTCCCTGTCGAGGACATAGCCAAAACGATTGTCTCTTTTTATGACGGAATCTATTTAAACTGCTTCCAGCTAGGAGCTGAAAAATTACAATTGCCGAAACAATTCCATGTTTTTCGAAGTTTTCTCTATAATTGTCTATTTTCCAAAAACACCTAAACGGAGGTTTTTTATGAAAAAAACAACATTAGGCGGAATCTCCGCCATCCTTGCAGGATTATGCTATCTACTCACAGTTATTTTAGTATTGATTTCACCACCGGGTAAAAATGCTGTAGTTGACCATGTCACCCACATGTATAAGCTAATGCTAGTCCACTATATACTCGGCTTCCTGGGGATATTGGGCATTATGGTCGTTTTAACGATGTCCAGGACGATTGAAAAACAGAGCGCTTTGAGTGAATGGTACCCTTACAGCAAAGTGATGGCGATTATCGGGTTTGCCTTGCTTGCGATTAATAATTTCCGTCAGACAGGGCTGGATCATGAATTAAGCCATGAAGCGATGCATGCCGGTGGTGAAGTTTTCAATGCGGTAGTGATTGGCTGGGTTGGCCTTGTGGAATTAAGTCCCCAGGGCTGGGTTGACTTTGGATTTGTAGGCATCTGGATTTTAACTGTAAGTGTGTTCTCTTTTCATTCAAATAAACTTGGATCCTATTTGGGGCTAATCGGTGGAAGCTGCTTGAAAAACGATGAGCCCGCGGTCTCGGCTTAATTCGCCGAACCCGCGGGCTCACCAGCTCCGGGATGCCTGACGCCAACTCACAGGTGGCCGGCGCTATCCCAGGGCAGGGGGCATACTGAATGTAGTGCCCCTGCACTTATTGTCGTCCTATCTAAGTTTAAAAGTTCAGCGGAACGGCCTTTTCAAGCGGGGTGTCTGCAGAGGAACCACCTACATGTACGCGGTACTTTCCATCAGCAGTTGCCCATTCTCCGTCAGCCCAGTTCGCAAGGTTGTCCGGTTCTTCCGGAACGAAATAGGAGAACGGATGGTTAGAGTCTGCATGATTAATTCTTACTGTCACACGCTCGCTCTCACCAGGCTCAAGGTCAACCTTCTCGAAGTTGACAAGACGTTTTGTAGGCTGTCCTGCCTCATCCGGAAGAGTTAGGTAGACTTGTGCCGCTTCTTTACCGGCAACGTCACCAGTGTTCGTGATGGTGAAGGACACGTCAATACCAGAAAGCGAGTCTTTTTTGCCTTTGCCTTCACCACGGACCTTCTTCACCTTAAGGTCGTCATACTCGAAAGTCGTGTACGATAAGCCATACCCGAATGGGAAGACCGGCTTCACGTTGTTTGCCTCGTACCAACGGTAACCCATTTCCAGGCCTTCTGTGTATTGTGCGATTAGCTGATCGGACTTACCATCACCGTAAGGGCCTGGGCCACCTGGCTTACCAGTGTCCTGGCGAGTTCCAGGGTATTGTTCTTCAGTCGCGAAAGCTGCTTCACGTTCAGTGGCACCAAACGTCATAGGAAGCTTACCGGAAGGATTAACCTTACCATAGAGAATGTTTGCAACGGCATTACCATCCTCCATACCTGGGTACCACGCTTGAAGAACTGCAGGGACTTTATCCAACCAAGGCATAATCGACGTACCGGAAGTCTTCAGTACCACAACAGTATTCTCCGGGTTAGCCTTCATAACAGCGTCGATCACTGGCTCCTGCTCTGCCAAGCCCGATTTAAGGTTCAAGGCTGGGAATCCGAGAGTATCACGATCCACTGTCTCATGTGGGTTGTCGCCGACCATGAGAAGCACGACATCGGACTCAGCAGCTAACTTGGCAGCAGCTTTCGGGTCACTGCCATTGTTGTACGTCACTTTAGTGTTGTAGCCCAACTCTTTGATAACATTCTCTAAGCCTTCTTGTGGTGTGACCGTATATGGAGTCACTACATAATCATTGTCGTCACGAACAGAACGCGGGGACATCTTTGCCGAACCAGCGAACGTCTCAATGCCGATCAACGCGATTGACTTTGGCTCGCCGTCCAGTGGCAAGAAGTCGTTGTCGTTCTTCAACAGCACGGAGCCTTCCTCGGCCATCTTTCGTGCGGTAGCGCCGTTAGCCAGCGGATCGACAATTTCCGGCATAAATTTATCGAAAGGCTCATCCATATGGCCGAACTCAATCATCTTGATGTAACGCGGACGAAGTAGATTATCAATATCGTCCTCAGTCACCAAGCCTGCATCAAGAGCCTCTTGAATCTTCTCTTGAGTGTAGTATTGTGGTGTCCAGTCTAACTCAACATTCGTGCCAGCTTTGATGGCAGCTACTGTGTCGTGAATCGCACGACGGTCACTCATAACATAACCGTCAAAGCCCCAGTTTCTTCTAAGAGCATCTTGAAGTAATTCAGAACTGTCACATGCATAAGTTCCGTTAACATCCGGGAATGAACACATCACGGAAGCTGGGTCAGCATCTCTGACGGTCATTTCGAATGGCAACATGTACAATTCGTTCATGGCCTTTGAAGGAACCTGGACACCCATCGTCCAACGCTCAGTTTCCTGTTCGTTGCCAGCCATGTGCTTGAGTTGTACCTGGACTCCCTGATCCTGGATACCCTTTGTTTGCTCGATTGCAAGGATACCTGTCAAATAAGGGTCCTCACTAAAGTACTCATAGTTCCGGCCACCGTACGGGTGACGAATGAGGTTCATACCTGGTCCGAGGAACACGTGATGTGCGAAAGCTCGTGTCTCCTCACCAAGGATTCGGCCTGCCTCATAGTTTAGCTCTCGGTCGAATGTCGCAGCCAAACCTGGAGTAGACGGAAGGCCAGTCGCCAGTGGGTCATTATGACATGATCCGCCTTTGACACCCGTACCACCATTTGTCATACGAATCGTTGGGATACCAAGTTCTTCAATCCCACGGATTTGTCGGCCAGTGTCTTGAAACTCACACCCAGGAAGGGTACCTTGGGGTGCGAATTCACCGCTCGTGTAACCGTGGCTTCCTTTCCTATTGATAACAACCGTGTCACCTTTGTCATTCTCATTGAAGCGCGATATTGCGATTTGTTGCATCTTCTGTTCCATCGTCATCGCATCGAGAAGCAGCTCGGTGCGTTCTTCAGCAGAGAGCTTGGTGTTCATCCAGGGTTTTGTCCCTTCCGTTCCACCGTTCTCCGCATTAGCAGGAATTACTAATGAAGACATCAAAATAATTGCAGTCAAAATAATTAAATTAATACGTTTTAACATCCTACTTTTTCTCTCTCCTTATAACAATTTGTCTTTTATTTTTGAACTAGCTTTTCATCACTCCCCCCACGAAACACTATGCTAGTATAATGAAAAAATATTACGTTCGTATGAATGATTAATTACAGAACAGTAACAAAACACGGGAAATAGAACCAATATTGTGGACACTCTGGAAATTATACCAGTATAATTCATCTATAATTCTTCTGATTGTAAAAAGAGGACAGCTGACTATCTCCTTCCTACGGATAGAACAATCAGCCTCCACCTTATTTTATCTGGTTGTCTTGCAGCTTACCGTCAATAGATTGATTCCACCTGAAATCCCCTTTTTCTGCAGCAATATATTGTCATACCTATTATGTTGAACCCAAAAAAGGCGCTATCTATTTATAGCACCTTTGTCTTCTAAAAATATATTTGGAAAGAAATCGTATTAAACTCCCTCTATTTATGGTATGGGTTCCCTGCTTTTTTAATCTGAAATGATTTCTCATGTCGGAGGAGCCATTCCTTTCTCCACAGTCCCCCCGCATATCCGGTTAAAGTTCCATTTGAACCGATTACTCTGTGACAGGGAATAATAATACTTAACTTATTTTTGCCATTCGCACTCCCTACTGCCCTGATCGCTTTTGCATTTCCTATGGAAACGGCAATATCCTTATAAGACCCTGTTTCCGCAAAGGGTATTTCTTTTAACGCTTCCCATACAGTTTTTTGGAAGTCTGTCCCTTCAAATTGATAAGGGAATGTAAATTCAAAACTGTTGCCTTTAAAATATTCGTCAAGTTGGTTATAACATTCTTTTAAAACTAGTGGCGTTTCATCCTGTAAACCATTCACCTTTTTATTGTCTTCAGAAAATAAAATAGAGGTGATAGCTTCATGAGTCCCGCTAATTTCTACTATGCCAATCGGTGATTCATAATCCAATTTATATAGTTTAGTCATATAAAGACCTCCAAAGATAAAAAGTGGCATATGCCTGCCAGCCATCCCAATTTACTGCGTATTCTTTTATTTCTTCTATAGTTGGTTTCCTCTCAAGGCCTAATAGATTCTTTAGTGCATTTTGAAGGCCGACATCCGCAACAGGGAAAGCGGAAGGCTCGTGCAGGCATTTCATCATCACATAATCTGCCGTCCATGCTCCGACTCCTCTAATCATTAGTAACGACTCTTTTATTTGCTGATAATCTTTTTTTTGAAGCAATACTTCCTTAGATAATTCCCCATTTTCCATAGCATTTGCAATAGCGATGATGTATTCAGCCTTTCTTTCAGTAAATTGAAGAACTCTTAACTCATCCACACCTATTGATGCGATTTTTTCATATGAGGGAAATAACCAAAACGTTTCTCCTTCGAAAGTTAGACTTTCGCCATATTGTTCGACGAAGCGTTTCTTTAATGTATAAGCAAATGTTAAATTAATTTGCTGTCCGATGACCGCCCATACTAAAGCCTCAAATAAATCCGGTATGCACATAATGCGTAAGCCATGATATTTATGAATAAGTGTCCTTAAAATTTTTTCTTGGCCAGCCATTCGATAAAATTCCCCTAAATCCCGACCCAAATCAAACCATTCCCAAATATACTCTGCTGCTACTTTACGGTTGCTTTTAGATAATGGGCTCATCGGGAATTCAACCTTTAAGCAATTATGAAGAAAGCTGATTTTGCATAAAATCAAAGTTTCATCAACTTTTATTAGTTTATATACAGAGCCTTCTTTAATTTGATGGAGCACTTCCAGGTTGGACCTGCCTAAAAAAATCAAACACTCTTGGAAGTTAAATTCCTTTGGAGGATAAATCTCTATTGAAGATTCATAATCAATCCAATTCATTTTCGAATTCCTTTCGATATTCACTTGGTGAACATTTTTTTAAGCTTCGGAACACTTTATAAAAATTGGAGGGGCTCTGGAATCCAACCTCATAGCAGATTTCAAGGTTCGTCAAAGTTGTGTTTTTCAGAAGGTGGGCGGCTTTGTCGATGCGTATTTTTTCTAAATAAGTACGTGGAGTCTCGGAGGTCTCTTGTTTAAATAAACGTTCCAAATAAAAGGGGCTTAATCCAACTTGATCGGCTATATCTTTTAATTTCAACGTTTGTTTGTAATGATTGATTAGGAACGTAGTGACTGTTCGAACATGCTCGATAGTAGGGGACTGTCCAACTTCAGGCTGGCATCTTTTGCAAGGGCGATAACCGGCCCTTTCAACTTCTTTTATGTCTGTGTAAAATTCTACATTAATTTTTTTAGGCTTTCTTGATCTGCAGGAAGGACGGCAATATATTTTAGTTGTTTTTACCGCTGTAAAAAATAGCCCATCGTATTTACGATCACAAGCGATGATTTTCTCCCACATCTCTTCGAATGAAAGGTTGCTCTTTCCCGCCATGTTTCTTCACTGCCTTTCCCCAATTAGTGCTAGTTCAACGTATTTCCTAAGCTAAAACGTCTTACTCTTTCCTTTTTAAGCTTATTACAANATATTTACCGCCATGTTTCTTCACTGCCTTTCCCCAATTAGTGCTAGTTCAACGTATTTCCTAAGCTAAAACGTCTTACTCTTTCCTTTTTAAGCTTATTACAAATTCAAGGGGTTTCCCAGAAATAATCGTTCTTTTGAAAAATGCTGGACATGCAGATGGATGAATGTTATTCATTTTATTTCCTAATGCTATTGGAGCCATTCTAACAAGTAACCGACATCCATTTCGTCCTCATTCTTGCTCTTATGGTCTGCCTTCAGCATAAGAAAAAAGTGAAGCCATTAAGAAAAGTCCAATTCCCTTTATTTGCTCTTTGGGAATTGGACCTTTTTTTCAAAAATAACTCTACTTACCCAATTGCTACCACTGAAAGGGTGGGTTTACAAAGCAGCAGCTCCGCCATCAATCGAAATAACAGCGCCATGTATATAGGAAGACTCATCGCTCAGCAGGAAGGCGACCACATCAGCAACTTCATGAGGCTGGCCTAACCTACCCATCGGGACTGCTTCTGCCATTGCTTTAATCGCCTCTGCAGGAAATGCTTTTACCATCGGTGTTTCATTCGTACCTGGAGCAATCGCATTGATTCTGATATTTTCTCTTCCATACTCGCCGGCAATGGTTTTGGTCAGCCCAATCACAGCATGCTTTGTAGCTGAATAAGCACCTAAAGTAGGCATTCCGACCAGACCACCCAATGAGGCCGTATTAACAATCACTCCGCCACCGGTTTTTAGCATTTCATTTACTACAAATTTTAACCCGTAAAAGACGCCCCTTAGATTTACATCAACGATCGTATTGAATTCTTCCACAGAGCATTCCAGCGTGCGAACGCCGGAACCGGAAATGCCTGCATTGTTAAAAAATAAGTCGACTTTCCCAAAGCGGTCAACCGTTTGTGCGACATAATTTTTAACATCCTCAACTTTACTCACATCTGCTTGAATAAAGACCGCGTCACTGCCACTCTCTTTACAAAGTTTAACCGTTTCTTCCCCTTTTTCTTTGGACAGATCTACAATCGAAATATTTGTCCCCTTTTCGGCCAGTTTTAACGCCGTCTCTCTACCAAACCCACTTCCTCCACCAGTAATAACGGCTGTTTTTCGCTTCATATAAATCACTCCAATTGATTAATTATGTGCTAAAGATAATATGCCCATTAAATTATTGTGAAATAATGAGCAATCTATTTTATTATAGCACTTACCTAAGAACGGTGACATTTCTTGCCGATTATGTCGATAAAGTGCCACAATTGGGGTCATGCAGCATTAGTTACAAAGTGAAAAATTTGTCCCTCTATGGTAAAAAAGCCGATGATCAATTAGATTCTTATTTAGATATTCAGTATATTGTTGAATGTTAGAGCCTCTCCATTAAAATATAAATCTCATGTTTCCTCTTTCATTAAATAATATTAATTGCAAGTAGCCCAAAACCCATTCCTACAAGGGCACCAGCAAGTACATCTGAGGGATAATGTAAACCTAAGAAAACCCGTGAAACTCCCACGCAACATGCAAGTGGGAAAAGGATTAATCCAAGGATTGGCAAATGAAAGATAAAAGGAGTAATGATCGAGAAAATAGCTGTCGTATGACCCGATGGAAAGGAATGATCCTTTAGTGGATTTTTTCCCACCCGAGCATTGGGCAGAGATAGATATGGACGTGCTCGAGGATATATTTTTTTCGTAGAGAACACAAAGAGATGACTTGTCAGTAGAGATAAAGCACTTTCCAAGCCCCATAATTTAGTCGGAAAATCAAAGCACAAAATGAAGAAGACCGTAAAACTAATGGTTGCCGTCGCTCCGCCCAGATGAGTAATTTGATGGAAGAATAAATTTAGACCTTTTTGATCATAACGATTGTTAATCATTGAATAGATATTACATTCGAATTGATACAAGTGATGAACCAACTTGGCTATCATTTATTATCCCTCCTATCAATTTATTTGGATTATACCCTACCCTTGTAAGAGAAATATAAACGGAGTATAAATTTTGTGTTGATTATTTATAATTGACTCAAAAATTAGAATTTCAAAAAAGGCACCTCAATCATATTAAAAGGATTGAGATGCCTTCCTTTACTCACATTTAAAGGATAATTTCATTCTTTTCACGAATGGCTCATCAAAAGATATACCCAATTTATTATAAGCATATAATACAGCCCCTAATACGGGTGGTAATGTGGGTTCTTTATACAAGAATTCCTTTTTATTTTGGCCTGATGATGCCAAGTGTTGTTTCATCAGATTCGTCATAAATGGGGAAGTTATGACTCCTCCCGAAAAAGATAAAGGCACTTTTTGAGAAGAAAACATAGAGGAAACAAGATGGATTCCCCTGGCCAAAGAGTTTATTACTTTGAGACAGGAACTATAGGCAACAGGAGATCCCTGTTGAGCAAAATGGACAACAATTGAAGACATCTTACTAAGTTTTTGAACAGCTTCAATGTGATTGCTGAGAAAGCCTTGTGAAGCCATTAACCGCAATGAGTCAAGATTTTTCGTCCCCCAATACTCTAAAACGGCCTTAATAAATTTCTGATCTTCTTGTGTGTTTTTTTGTGTAATAATATCGTAGATAGCCTCGTAAGACAGGTACCTTGCACCTGCTAATGAATCATGGTGAAAATCATAATTTCTAATTACTTTCCCTTCTTCATTTTTACCTAGGACAATCGAGCCTGTTCCTGCAATGGCAATAATGCCTTCTTCCCCTAAGAAAGCACCATATTGGGCAATCTCAGCATCATTTAATAAAGATTTTGGCGCGTTTAAACCGCTGAGAGATGTATATTTATTTGCCCATTTCTTATCATCGGGATGGTCTAATCCAGCGAATCCGCATGCTATATAATGGACGTCTACTGCTTGGCGATTTGCTTTTTGTAACGCCTCTGCCATTGCTGATTTCACATTGCCTTCAGGGTCTTGATTTTTTTCCGGATGAGATCCCGCTTTTTTTGAAAATGCCAAGAGGTGCCCGTTCATATCAGCAATGGCCACCCGAGTGAATGTGCCTCCACCATCAATACCGATAACAATTCCTTTATTCAAAAAGAATTCTCTCCTTTTACTTCTCTATTTTTTCACTCTATTAAAGTAACGATAGTGATAAATAAAGCAAAATATATCTATAACAAAACAAATTACATAGACTGTTATCAATTTAAACTCTTCTAACACCCAGGAATGAAATAGTTCAACTCCTGTTAATGAAGAATTTTTGAAGAATATCGAATAATTATTGCCGAAGCCTAAAAAAATTGAAAGAATACTCAACACACCAAACATAATAATAATGGCAATATAGTTGCTCTTTATTTTATTATTTCTTTCTTCGTTATCTTTAAACAAAAAAGAAAAAAAGCTAGTAATACTATTTATGATTCTTTGAAGCCAATTTTCACTTTTGAGAATGCTTGTTGTTTTTTTTGGCCTCCTTAAATACGTTTCCCATTCCAAAGCCAATTCAGGAATATTAGCTTCTTTAGAAATTTGCAGGTTTATTTTGTCCTCAATCAGCTTTATATATTGTCCCGCCCGCGACATCCGGCGCACCTCACCGTTCCAGATGAGGATGATTAAATTGCATAAAAAAGGAATAAAAAAAATAAATAGACTTTCAACGATATGATCCTTTGCCCATAGGTTTGCACCGAATGCGATTAACACACCGATGGCGGTTAATCCATAGTTAATGATAGACTGCTGGTGTTGCAATGCATTGGCCGATTCATTCCTAAGGGAATCATATTCTGTTAAAACGATGTCAAACCATTTTAATTTGAACTCTTTTTCCATTTCACTTCGATTCGCCATATTGTTCTCCTTCGAACCGCTTTACTAATTCCTGAAAAGTTATTTCAGATGTGCTATCGACATACCAATCTGGCTTTTCGTCAATTACTGTATGGCCTATTCCCACCGAAAACATCGTAGTTTTTTTAATCGCTTGCACACCGGCTGCCCCGTCCTCAATTGCCGCGCAATTTTCAGCTGGTACTTTTAAATAATCAGCTGCCTTGAGAAAAATTTCCGGATCTGGTTTTCCTTTCTTTAGCTTTGCCGCATCCACGATATAGTCGAACTTTTTAAAGAGACCTATTTTTTTTAATACCGTCTCACTATTTGTACTTGATGATGCAATGGCAATTTTGATATTATGCTCCCTTAATTCATCTATTAATCTTTTTATCCCAGGCATAACAGCCTCTTCATTTAGTCCGTTTAATAGCTCTTTATAATGGCGATTCTTTTCCTCTGCTAGAGCCAACTTTTCACTAGTGGCGATTGTTTTCCCCGATTGATTAACCAAAGCTTCTACAATATCCATTCTGCTAATTCCCCGGAATTTATCATTATCCTTTCTAGTAAAGGGAAGTTCAAGCATAGATGCTAATTTCTTATTAGCTATATAATAAAGCTCGTATGTATCTACAATAACCCCGTCCATATCAAATATGACAGCCTGTAATTTTCTTTTCACTTCCGTCACCTTCAAATCTATTAAAATAGATGCTTTTATATGTACTATTATAATACTTGATTGAGCTAGCTTAGTATGGAAAATTCAATTGTTTCGAACATGATCATCACAATTTGTTTTCCATGGAATGAACTATTTAGCCCAAAAATAGCAAAAGGCACTCTAATAAGTGCCTTTCATTTTTATATTTAGTGTTTAGCTTATGTACTTTTTCAGTCAGCAAGACTAGTATTTTGGGTTAGACCGATTCTTTCAACTGTTCCCCTGGTTCTTTCTGCATCTCTAAATTGATGATATTTTCCTTGGCCACTTGATCTACCTTAAATTGTTCAAGAAATCCGGCCTCTTTTAGATGCCAAACGTTTGCTAAAAAGGAAAACTCGACGGATTTGAATTTTATTTTATCTGTATAATAGTTCATACATTCAACCGATCCGCTATAATTCTTTTTTAGCTTTAGGGACAACAAATTACAAACAAATAAATTACTATCCTTATCAATCAATTTATTATTTTTCATTTCTTTCTTTTTATCTTTTAAAATCTGCAAATAATCTTGGGAACTTATCGAATTTAATTTAACTAAAAAATAAAACTGAGGTTTTCCTCCCTCATAAATCTCTCTGCCGAAACCGAGGAAAATAACTTCAACAGAAGAATCACTAATCGTTTCTGTATCAATATATAATCTGCTATTTAATAAGCCTTTGACTTCATTTATTAGCCCTTCATACGTAAGTTCTACCGTCCCATTTTTATCATGGCTGCTGATTAATGGTGAAGCAATCGATGCCGTCATTTTATTTTTGGAATAGGTAGCATTCGTTCCTCTTTTAGGAAGTATGGTATAGCCATCACTAAGCTGAACAATTCCATTAATCCCAATATGGTTTGACATTTTTGTCGTTTCGAACTTATTTAGGCGAGGTCCATATTCAAAGATTTTTCTAACGGATAATCCCGGTTCAAACTCATAGTCTATTGCTCGATTCGTTAAAAGATGATTGTAAAAATTACTTCTAGACGTCAAAAGTGTAAGGGTACGGGTGGTTTCATTCAATGTATACCCATCGAGCCTGATTGTTTCAAAATTTTTAATATAACTGCCCTTATGTGCTTTCATTATTTCCGAGTAGCTGCTTTTTATTAATGGATCGGGATCAAACATTTTGCTGGGGGCATCTTTAATCATAATCTTATAATCCTTTTGATCCACAAAGCAGTCGTTATATAAAAACTCTATTCTCGATTCATTCAGGTTCAATTCTTTTTTATAATTATTTTGGTATATATCTAACAAGTAGTTCATGCTATGAGTAGTCTTTAATTTGTCTTCTTTTATCATTAGAAAATTCTCATAAAGCGACTTGATTAGATCCGAGATGAAAATACCAATTATGATGGGCAACAAGACATCAAGGGATTTTTGATGGTAATAGTAATAAAGTGCTACTATAGTCAAAATGTAAAATGACGCTCTTAATCCAATCACCTTTAGAAGCAGGGTTAATTTCTCAATAATTATAACCGTTACTAATTTCCCTATTTGCAATGAGACCTTAACCATTTTATCCATACTATTCTCCTATTGTCTGACCTACTTATCACCTAATAATATATCATGTAATGTGAGAATAGTATCATTATTATTTAAATTGTAGGTATACCTTTCGAAGTAATTTTTATAATGATTTTCCAGTCGGTCGCCATTATTTAAATCCACCAGCAGCTCATTATTAAGTAGGATTATTTGCCTGGAATGATCTATATATAGGACATCTTTCGCAAAATAAATGTTCGTATACTTATGATTGGCACGATATCTCCAATCAACCGTAATAGAAATATCGATATCATCCATTACATATTGGTGCTTTGAATAGATATCTTGGTGAACTTTTTCATCATAAATATACGTTTTCTCCACTAAATGGAGTTTTCTAATATCCATAAAGCAGGATAACAAACTTAAGCAATTGATCCCGCTGTCAAACCAACTGCCTTCTAAACCAATATACTCATCTTTAATATGTAAATGTTCATCCGTATAAGGGTCTAATACGGTAGACTCTATCCTTTTTATATCTCCAAAGGTTCCGATTTTGTCCTTGAGATATAAAACTTCATTTCCATGCATCCAATGGAAGATTACATCAAAGGAAACATTGTTCTTCTGAGACAATTCAAAAAGAACATTCAATTCTTCCATATTTAGAACTGCCGGTTTTTCTAAAATAACATTCTTTTTACGGAGCAAACAGTTCTTCGCTATCTCAAAGTGAGTATTGGGAGGTGTCGTAATAATAACAAAATCCATCTCTTCATGCTGTAACATTTCTTTATAATTGGTATAAAAGAGAGCATTATATATCCTAGAGGTTTCTTCTGCAGAATCCTTTAAATCACATAAAGCAAAAAGGTTATATTTTGGATTTTTATATACTGGATTTAAATATTTTCCAGCTATTCTTCCAATTCCTATAATACCTACATTCATTTTTTTCAATTAAAATCCCTCACATAAAAAATATTTACTTAACCAAATTTTAAAATTGGCACATTTCCTTATAACACCATTCGAAAATTTTGAAGAATGCTTAATTACTGTAGGGTTCTCAGTCAACATCTCATCTTCTCCAGCGCTTGATATCCCAATACTAACGAAAATGAAATACTGGGGCAACCTGTCTTGCTTCGGAAAGAAATTTTTTGTAGTAAGTTTAAAAAAAGTGGTGCCCTTCACTTTCCCATGCGTGACATCCCAACTCCAACCAGAGTTGTTTCAATCCAGATCAATTTTTTCGAGGCGGCTCTTGTTGCTCGGGAATAAGTGAAACGTACGGTTCCCCACCAAGCCGCTCCTGATGTTCAGCCTTTGCTTTTCGTAAGATGTCCGGATTTTCCATTACCTCGATTGCAGTACATGCGATTACTTTTCCAGCTTGCAGCATTCCTTTGTGGGCAATAGGCATGGCGCCTTGCGAAACAACCTGCCAAGTATGGAATGGAGTCCCAAGCGCCCAGCAAGCTGTCATGCACTGCATGGTTGGAACGATCCAGCTTACATCTCCAACGTCTGTTGAGCCTGACAGCATGATTGCTTTCTCGGTAAGTGGAGGAATGAACTCGGCTATGTGCTTCCCTTTTAGGTTTTCTGCTGTAGATTTATCCAATCCTATAAAAGCAGCTTCACGTTCTTCAGGTGATAGTGAATCTCTTATTTCTTTCGCATACGCTTGATCGAACTCATCATAGTTAGGAACCCCAATCGCTGTTAAGTTATCGTACATAACTTTGGCCAGTGTATCATTTGGAATAAGGTCAGAGGCAGCACCTTCAAAGATAACCTCCATCTTTGTTCCTGTCATCAAGGCCGCGCCTTTTGCAATGTCATTTACTCTGGCATATAGGTCGGTTACCTGCTTTTTTTTCGGCGCGCGGATTAAATAGGCTACTTCTGCGTAAGCTTGTACAACATTTGGCGAGTTCCCGCCTGTATCGGTAATTGCATAATGAATTCTTGCCTCTGGTATCATATGCTCTCTTAAATAGTTGACTCCAACATTCATCAACTCGACCGCATCAAGAGCGCTTCGCCCTAAGTGAGGGGCAGCGGCGGCATGAGCGCTCTTTCCATGAAAAATAAACCGAACGGCGTAGTTCGCAAGCGAGCTGAAGTTCATAATAATCGGCTTTGTTTCCGGGTGCCAAGAGAGGGCAAAATCAACATCATCAAACAGACCGGCACGGGCCATATACGCTTTACCAGATCCATTTTCTTCGGCTGGACAGCCATAATATCGAACCGTTCCCTTCAAGCCAGTTTTTTCCATGTATTCCTTTATTGCTACAGCTGCGGCAAAAGCTCCTGTTCCTAATAGGTTATGTCCACATCCATGTCCAGGACCGCCAGCTATAATTGGTTCATGATTTGTAAGACCCTTTTTCTGGCTTAAGCCCGGCAAAGCATCAAATTCACCCAAAATGGCGGCCACAGGCTTGCCGCTGCCAAAACTCCCAATGAAACCAGTTTGAAGCCCGCCAACATCTATTTTGACCTGAAACCCTTCTTCTTCCAGTGCTTTGCACAAATAGTTGGCAGACTGTTGCTCTTCAAAATAGATTTCAGGCGTTTCCCAAATTTTATCACTTAGCTGAATAAATGTTTCTTTTCGTTTATCAATGCAGCCTGAAATAAACGTTTGTTTTTCCAAACCCAAACCCCTTCCTGCCCTTTAATTGTAGGCTTACATCATCTTTTTTTCGATCAAATTTTATTGGTAAGCAATTCGCCTTTTTGATAATTTATTGTCAAAAGAGAAACAGCACAGATAAATGCAAAAGCAATCAGCATCCAAAATGCCGCGTTGAACGAGCCGTTAAATGCATCAACGATAAACCCTATTGCAAGGGGCGTAAGGAACCCAGCAAGCTGTCCACCGGTGTTAACCAGACCCATACTGGAACCAGCTACTGATGATGGCATCGTTTTTAGTACTATTGCTGGCAATAAAATGACGACAAACGAAATAATGAGCATAATGATGGTTTGGAAAACAATAAAATTCGTTACATTTGCAGCCGTGAACATAAGGTACAGAAGAATCGAGATACAAATACAGGCTAATGCGCCAGCTACTTTTTCCGCTCCTTTTGATAACTTATCAATCAAATATCCACTAATAAAAATGCCCAAAAGTTGGGCGACCCCTGGAATGGTCTGCAGCCATCCTAATGAAACAAGGTTTAATCCCCGAACATTCACCAGATAGGTAGGAATCCATGTAGCAAGGCCCCAGTTCACGGCGTATAAGGAAAAATAAGCAATAAATAAATTTAACATGAGAGGTGTTTTAAACAACTGCTTAAATGAACCTCTTTGAACAATCTTATTCTGTTTATTTGTTTTCTCTACGTCGTTTGGAAGCTTTATGTAATACCAATAGTATGCTGCAATAACGATACCGACGAGCCCGATCGCAATGAAAGTGGTCCGCCAGCCAATCGTTGTAAGCAATCCAACCGATAGAACAGGGATAATAAGTGCAATAATTCCCCCAGAGGATAGCATGATCGACATAGCCCTGGCCCGCATTTCTTCGGGAAATATTTGCGAAATAATTTTTGAACTGGAAGGCTGAAATCCACCTTCGCCAATCCCAAAGAGGAAACGAATAATCACCATCGACACCAATGACCAAGCAGCACCCGTTAGCCCGGTAAAAATAGACCACAAAATAACGGAGGCTATAAGTACTTTCCTAGCCCCAAACCGATCCGCAAGCCATCCCCCGGGAAGCTGCATAAGTGCATACCCGGCGAAAAAGCTGCTGAGCAAGATTCCTGTCGATGATGCGCTTAGATTCAAGTCTTCTGTTATAGCCAAAACAGCATAGTTCATAATATACCGATCCAAATTCCCTAAAGCCCAACCTAAAAAAAGTAATGCTAATATCAAGTTCCTTTTTCGTACTGACACCAATACCTTCAACCCCTAATTTCATCTATGCAGCTGAATTCTCCCCCTATTTTTCCCCAAAAAAAGAAAAAAACGATGGAAATTTCTTTTTCTAGGTCTTCACTAAAAGGAATACTACCGTTCTTCATAAAAAATGGAATAAGCACCTGACTTATAATAGACAGGTGCTTATTCCACTTTTGTTTTTAATTTTATACTTATAAGAATGAAGCATCAACCAGGGGTTTTATACCATCTTTTTACTATTCTTCTTTTCAAACCCCGTAACATAGAGCATCCCCGGAAGCAGCACAACAGCAACAACCACTAATACAATGGCCATTGTATCCATATTTCCTTCATTCATTCCTGTAGCAAACGCCACACCATATATGCTCGAAGCAAGGATATTCCCTATAAATCTCGATGTCATGAGCAACCCAGATGCAATCCCACTTTCCGAAACACTAATAAAGGTATACAACAAATTTTGCAGTCCTATATTCTGTATCCCATTACTAATCCCCGTAACCGCGAGCACGATGCCAATCCATACTAAAGGAGAATTATCCTTAACAGTGAATAGCAGGATAACCCCTACTAATCCTAGTAACACACTGGCCAATAACGGAATGCGAAATCCTTTCCTCTCTATCCATCTAGTCGCGATAGGTGTCATGATCATTGCGAAAATCGAAAGCGACAGCATCACGATTCCTGCCATTTGAGAGCTTGCACCTAACGCACTTTGTATAAATGTTGGGAAGCTTAACAGCACGGCAAAAAATATGATGGTTGATAAAATGTACTGGCCAAAAATAAGTGCTACATTCAAGTTTCTCCGGAAGAAATTCACATTGATAAATGGTTCATCCCTTCTTTTCTCGTATAGGTAGAAAATAACCGTTAGGATTACCGCAAGAATCAATGTTTTGATTTGAACACGTTGCTCGAGTCCAAGTAAAAAAACCATCCAAGAAGTAATAAATAAACTAAATAGGACTATCCCAATTCCATCCAACTTATAGGATATTGCTGTATTCTTCTTATCTTTCGGGATAAACATCAATGTTAATCCAATTCCGATTGCGAGGATCGGCAAGTTCACATAAAAAATAACCGGCCATCCCCCGAACTGAATGAGCATTCCACCAATAGTTGGCCCGAATGCCGCTGACGTTGTTGCAAAAACAGCTAGTGTCCCGATTACACGGTTTTGATTGTGCTGAATGGTATTACGTATTATCCCAACTCCGGCTGGAAAGAGTGCGGAGGTACCGATTGCTTGAATTCCACGCATCGCAAGTAACACAGGCATATTCGGAGATAACGGTGCCAAAATAGATGAAAACACCACAACCACCAGACCACATAAAAAGATCAATTTCCTCCCATAAATATCACTTAACTTTCCAATCAACGGCGTAAAGATTGCACTAATTATAAAATAAGAGGCAATTAACCATGAAATATTTGTAGAAGTCAGTTGAAAATCCTTTTGAATTGCTGGTAAAGCTACTGTAATCATCGTTGTATTTAAAGGGTTAAGTATAGTACCCAATGCCACAGCTAGTATGATAAATTTTTCGTTTTTTTCCGCACTCATTCCGATGTCTCCTCTAGATAGTATATCCCTTCATTTTAGCACAATTTAAATCCAAAGCAGTGCAGCATGGATTAAGGTCCCTGCGTCCGTAAAAAACTGCATTTCTTTATGGTACGGTTCGCAGTAACGCACCTTAATGAGGGGCATCTGGGTGACGGCTTTCTAGCTATCAGAAAAGTGCCCTTAAATTTAATTAAAAACTCTGTCATCTTTTTGAAAGGATTTTTGCAAGTGAATAAGCTCATTCCGTATACTTGGAAACCCTTCTATTTCAGGGACATTTTTAATCGAAGGTGACAGTTTTCGATCGGCGGCATTGGCCATTGTTTCACACACATAAAGCAATTGGGATAGTGTTTGGTCTGATAAAATCGGCCGTTGTTCAGTTTTCGAACAATTTTCCAGTAAATATCCTAAATGATCTATGGAAAATATCACTGGCCAGTAATATTCCAGCGATTTTTTATCGACTGGAATCTCCCCGGCAGCTGTATCGTATAGTGTTTTTAAATTATTTAAATTGGTTCGCATTTTCATTCTTTCTTTGCTTTTTCTCGCATTAAAACCAGTCCCTTGGTCAGAGAACAGTACCAATAAAAATTGCGCCTGGCTACGGATCGTTTTGGTAATTAAATGCGGGACGCGGCTGGAGGCAGACCGCCTTCCTACGAAGAACACCCCAATTAGTCCAACGATACTGCCGATTAAGATATCAATGATCCTAGCAGATGCAAAATAACTAAAGGCAAAGTTCCCATGACTTGTGCTTTCAGCCATAAGCAAAGCACTCGGCGTAAAGAACAACGCAGCCAAACCATAATTTTTTACAATAAACAGCTCTGTAATGAACGTCAATAGCAGGATGAGTACCGCGATGATGTATCCATTCGGTTGAGTCATAAGAACCAAACTTGCTATCATTATTCCAAGGATTGTACCAATTGCTCGTTGGATCGCTCGATGATAGGTAGCGACAATCGTAAAGCCCGACATCACTGCTACACAGGATAGCGGTACCCAAAATGGACGTGTAAATTCAAACTCGTACGCTATAACAGCAGCGATAATGGTTACAAGACCGAACCTTACAGCAGTAATGAACACAATTGAGTTTTTATCAAAGGCCCCTAGAAAAATGGTCCTCAGTGATGGTCTGGAAATGTGAAGCTCATGATTAATCTTAGAAGTTGGTTCATTCAGAATCGCATCCGCATCCGTTATTTCTTTGAATAACTTTAATACTGTTTCATCCATTCCTTCCGACAGAAGAAGCTTTTTAGAAGGAATCTCATTCCTTTGCTTCAGGTCAAGCGAATGAGCGATTTCCCGGAGAAATTCCCCAAACTCTGGTGGCAATTTATCGGTTGTCGCCGAAAAATTTTCAAGGACATAGAAAAATATTGAGTTTGCATAATCATTTAAGATAACTAAACGATTAAAAATGTCTGTATTTCGCCAAGGAATATATCCTGCGACCAGTGTTTCTTCCGCTTCCCTCATGCCTGACATAAGTGCGTGTCTTGCCTCATTAAATTTCTCCGTACCGACTGAATCAAGAAACCCGGCCAGTTCTGTATATACCTTTTTTACAACACCTGTTTCCGGTCCATGGGGATTAAAAAACCACCCAATCATTGCAAGCACCCACGATAGTGCCCCTCCCAGAAATACAAGGCCGGCACGCACCCATACAAGTTCCGGATGTACAGGCATACCGGTTGTCATAGCAAAGATTAACACAAAAAAGATTGCTGACGGCCCTTTAATTTTTAATGCTCCGAAAATAAAAATAGCCGCAGCTCCAATAATCCCCATCAAAATCGCTACTGCGAGTGGATGAGGGGCAGCAAGAGTCCCCAGGGCAGAGGCTAGTGTCATCCCCAGTACAGCAAAAAATATCTTCCTGGCTCTTTGGGCATAAGGAATATTAAACACATAAAGATAGGCAAAGCCCCCCATTCCAGCGATCAATCCATATTCCAGATTCCCAACTAATAATCCAATAAAAACTGGCAAAGACGCTGCCAATCCTGCGGAAAACGCCTTTAACCACGGAAAAGGCTTCCTATTAACAGTTAATGCCTGTTTAAAAATCGATGGGGATTTGGGAGAGTCAGATTTTAGTGTTTCTCTCATACTGATTGCTCCTTTTCTTATTACAAAATTGGACCATTATCTAATTTCGGCTGAATTTCAAATTTCCCGCCAAAACAGAATAGTTAAAGCAATTTTATGCTGTCCTAAATGAAGTGAAATCATTTAGGGCTTTTTTCACTTTTATGTATAGCAGAACTTCTTATTTCTCCGATTAAGTCGGGTAAAATACTCAGGTTAATAATTAAAAATAAGCATTTGTACCATTTCCCTCGCTTTAAAGCTGACTCTAATTCTCCACTTCCCCATCACACAAACCTTACTTTTTTTCTTATTATATCACCAAAATATTTCCCTTCTTTTTAGATCTTGTAAAGTTCGGTGTGCGTGTATTCCTCCACCCTTAGAAAACTTCCTAATTAGCTGAAAAAACCTCTATCTAAAAAGGTACGCCAAATGAAATAAGCGTCAGAACATTGAATTGTTCTTTGACGCTTTTTGCTCTTAATACCTCAGCTTAAAACAACTGATATTTGTCCGATCTTCCCATGATATTCATTAAGCCAATAATGTATTTTGGAAATTCGTACTTATTAATTAGAAAGTCAGGAATAGAATGATAGTGGTTGTACTTTACGAATATTAGGGGGAGAGAATGTAATGAAAATATTACGGCTTGGCCATGCAATGTATATGTTTACAAGTAAAGAGGGGAAAAATTACCTCGTAGATCCATTTATTGATTTAAATCCAGGATTTCCACGACATCTTGATAATAAAGATTTTTATAATGCCATTGATTGTGTATTTTTGACACACGGACATTTTGATCATACGAGTGGGCTTTCTAAGATAGTGGAAAACAAACCCGATATTATGGTTGTTGCCCAATATGATTTGGCCATGATACTTCTGCAAAAGGGCATTAAAAATGTACTTCCTATTAATCTAGGTGGTTCAGTGTCCTTCGAAGGTCTTAACGTCACAATGGTTCAAGCAAAACATACATCCTCATATGGAGAGATAGAAGGAACCCCAATCTATGCGGGCGAGGCAGCTGGTTATATTTTTGACTTTGACAATGATTATACCGTTTACCATTCTGGGGATACGGCTCTTATGTACGATATGAAGTTGATTCAAGATGTGTATAATCCAGTAATCGCAATATTATCTTCATCAGGCCATTTTACAATGGGGCCAAAAGAAGCAGCCTATGCAGTAAAGCACCTATTGAACGTTCAATACGTTATTCCCAGCCATACATTTCCATCTAAAAAAAGTGCCCCATCACCGGAGACCCTTGATCAATTATTGAACGCCTTTCCCGTAGTGGAAAATATGATAGATAGAGATAAGGACCTAAAAGAGTTGTTAAACGATTATCAACAAACCGAAGTGGTAACGATGGGATATGGAGAAGAAAGGGAATTTAAGAAATAACCATATTATATAAAAAGTTTACCAATATCGTTGTCCTTTATTTGAATGGGCCTTCATGGCCTCTATTACAACCAGGTAAATAATGAACAGAGATGAGTTCTTTATCATCTCTGTTTTTATTATTCCTTTTGGCAACCTCTCACTAATGAGGTGGTCTCTAATTGTTCTTAATTAAAACACTGCATCTATTTGTGATACGGTTCCCCGTACCTCAATTAAGTGCGGTTTTTTCATGGACCTAATTCATTAAAATAAGACCAAGGAACCTGCGCTATCACGGCCCTATGATTTTCTGTTACAATTAATAACTACTAGTTATAATGAAATAAAGAAAACAATAGGATGGTACATATGGTTGGAATGGGATATCGGACAATTAAGACTGCAATAGGGGCAGGGTTAGCAATTTGGATTGCGAGCTTGCTCGACTTGGAATTCGCGTCATTTGCGGCCATTATCGTCATTATGTGTATTGAAAAGACAAAGAAAAAGACATTGCATTCCATTCAGAAAAAGTTTTTCGCTTCTCTTTTATCTTTAATTCTTGGTTCCATATGTTTTGAACTATTAGGATATAATCCAATTGTCTTAACGCTATTTATTTTATTTTTTGTCCCAATCCTTGTAAAAACGCGTATTCAAGAAGGATTGGTCACAAGTATAGTGATTTGTTTACATATTTACACAGTAGAGGAAGCCACCCTGGAAAACTTATTGAATGAACTTTATATTATTTTCATTGGTATAGGAATTGCCTTGCTCGTAAACAGCATTATGCCCAGCTTTAAGAAGGAAATTGAAAAATATAAAACAAAAGTTGAAAATAAATTTAGCGTTATTCTATACGAATTCTCAGCTTTTTTAAAAGATAATAAGCGAAACTGGGACGAAAAAGAATTAATCGAAGTAGAAAATATTCTTAATCAGGCTAAAAGCATAACTATCCAAGATGTAGAGAATCATCTGTTAAGAAAAGAAAATAAAGATTATTATTATTTTGAAATGCGCGAAGATCAACTGGAAATTCTAAAACAGATGGCAGCCATTGTAAGCATTGTTTCTTCATCAGAGTTAGATATCAAACAAAAGGGAATGCTTGCTAATATCTTCCTAAATATCAGTCAACATGTAGATTCAGGAGATACCACTATCGCATTAAAGCAATTAGAGGAGTACGAAGAGTCTATACGTGAAACAGAATTACCGAAGACAAGGGAAGAATTTGAAATTAGAGCAAATCTATATTATTTAAATTTCGCGATTAAGAACTATTTAAATATTAAGAAGAATATTTTTAATAGGAACAAACTTTAACTCCTTTGGCTGATAATCTTGGCAATGGTTACGGGGACAGGCTTCTCGGTTTATTTAGCCAAGGGACCTGTCCTCGTGATTTCCCCCTGAATCAACCATTTTAGAGAAATGACGTTAATGATATATTAGCGAAACAAGAGATTCTTAATGAATTGTCAGCAGCGCTATTACTAATGCAAATAGTGCTTTTTTTAATCCTCATTTACTTATGATACGGTTCATTCCTATTTATCCGAAAAGCCCTATAAATCTGCTCAACCAAAATTAACCGCATGAGCTGATGCGGAAAGGTCATCCGCGAAAAGGAAAGCTTGTCATTAGCCCGGCTTAGGACCTCGCTGCTTAAGCCGAGCGAACCACCGATAATAAAAGCGATTTTGCTTTTACCATGGAGGGCGAGCCTGTCCAGATTGGCGGCAAGCTCCTCGGACGATTGCATTTTCCCCTCGATGGCGAGGGCTATGACATGGGCATCTGCGCTGACCTTCGCCAGAATCCGCTCTCCCTCTTTTTTCTTCACCTGTTCCATCTCGGCTTCGCTCATTTCCTCAGGCGCCTTTTCATCAGGGACTTCTATGATTTCTATTTTTGCATAGGAGGAAAGCCGCTTCGTATATTCTTCGATTCCCTGCTTCAAATATTTCTCTTTCAATTTACCAACCGTTAAAACAGAGATATTCACAATTCACAACCCTTTACAAAATGGTTACAAACAGTTTACAAACACGTTATCCACAGAAGTTATCCACATGTCCACATTTTCTATCCACATCTTGTAGCAGATCATTCGTTCGCCACAACATATATTGCGGTATTTTGACAAAATTCACAGCTTGTTGATAAGTTATCCACATCGACTTTTTCCAAAATCGGAAACGTTTCGTGCTCATCGACAACCATATCAAGCGCAAGCTCAACATGTTCTTCGCAACAATAAATCAAGTTTGTCCACCTCCATCTTTACTCTACAAACCACTTCGATGGCAGCTAGTTTTAGTTTCCACAGCCGGTAGCCAGTTATTCACATCATACCATACCGCTCAAACTCAGGCTCTTTCAACTTTTCCACAACAAAAAACGGGATGGCCCATTAACAGGCCCTCCCGTTCTCGTTTTAAATATCCCCTTCACCAAGCTGAATGGTCGTTTCCATTTGCTTGCCCGCGCGGTAAAACTTGATTGTCATCTTTTCGCCGATCTTCTTTTTATTGTACAGGTGTCTGCGGAGATCGATGGCGTCCTTTATTTTTTCCCCATCCATCGATACGATGACGTCAAGTTCCTTCAGCCCCGCTTTATCGGCTGGCGAGTTCGGCACGACATGCCTAAGTGCTACACCATAATTCACATCTCCTGGTAACATCAATTCCCCGTGTTGAAACGAAGTCGGCAGATCGGATACGGACCTGAGATCGACCCCCATATACGGGCGGCGCACTTCACCGTATTTTTCAAGGTCCGCAATCACCGGCTTTGCATAATTGATAGGAATGGACAGGCCAATTCCTTCAACGGCACTTTGGGCAATCTTCATCGAATTGATGCCAATCACTTGGCCGGCAATATTGATAAGGGCTCCTCCGCTGTTGCCCGGGTTGATGGCTGCATCCGTCTGGATAACATCTGCCTGCCAGTCGGCAATCCCGTCCTGGTTAATATCGACCGGAATGGCTCGTTCAAGGCCGGAAATAATCCCTTTCGTAACCGATCCCGAAAAGGTCAGCCCAAGCGGGTTTCCGATTGCGATGACCGGCTCGCCTGGCTTCAGGCTCTCAGAGTCACCGAATTCGGCAATCGTTTTAATCTTATCTGAACTGACTTCAAGGACGGCGAGATCCGTCCATACATCACTGCCCTTTAGTTTGGCAGGTATTTTATTGCCATCCGCAAGGGTTACTTCGAGCTCTTTCGCACCATCCACTACATGGTGATTCGTCACGATGTATGCTTTGTTTCCCGTTGCTTTATAGATAACTCCCGATCCGGTTCCCGCGGATTCCTCCTGTTCCTCACTGAACCAGAAGCCTCTAGATGTTCTGATATTGCTGATCCCGACAACGGCATCGGCAGCCTTTTCGACTGCTTTCGTTACATCAGTTTCCACATCGACAGCAACCTGTTTCTGCACCTCTGTCGAAGTGGTTCCGCCGATGCCCGCCGCCGTTTCCTGTGCCGGCTCGTTTGTAGGTGCCACTTTATAAGGGAGCACCCCCGCATCCGAAAGAAAAGGAACAGAAAGAATAACGAGGAACGCTCCTATTATTGCCCCGATAATGCTGGTAAAAAAATAGCCCTTTCCGCTCTTTTTCGGCTCCGGCGCTTTATACCGGGTCTGGTAGTCCTGGTCATAATATCCCATGCAATACATCCTCCTTCAAAACTGCCGTACACAATGCCGCTTATAAAATAATTATACTCCCTCCATCCATTAATCTTAAGGAAAATGCTATAGATGAAGATAATTTTGTAATGTTGATTGCAGCGGAGGATACGAGACTCGTTCGAAAATGCCGTCGCATTTTCTCCTGCGGTGCTTTTTCAAGAAGATGATTCAACGTCCTGGCGGGAATAGCTGGCCAGGGGAGACCCCACAGGCGTGCTTTCCGCCGAGGAGGCTCCATTATCCTCCTGCGCCAAAGATTATTCAAGGATGATTACCTTCAGCTCGTCGCAAAGCTACACGAAGCTTATCATAGATGTTTCTCTCGAAGTTATTTCAGGTAGCAGCTTTGACTGCCCGCGGAAAGCGAAGTGTCCGGAGCGTAAATCAATATTAAAGTATATTTAAAGTAAATAAAGAAAAGAGCAAACATACATCCAAGGACGTACATTTACTCTTTTTATCGATCCTACACAGCGGTCAACACTGTCGGGATACGCGGGTCTGTATCATATAAATCAAACTGCTCGCCAATCCGGATTCCTCTTGTTTCAAGGGTCTGGGCTACGGCCATCCTCGCTAGGTCCTTCATATTGTTGTCCAGGCTTAGATGGGCCAGGTAAATCCTTTTTGTATTATCCCCGGCAACCTCGCTCATCGCGATTGCCGCATCCTCATTGGAGACGTGCCCGACATCGCTTAAAATCCGGCGCTTGACGTTCCAGGGGTATCTTCCCATCCTCAGCATCTGGACGTCATGGTTGCTTTCAAACACATATGCATCAGCATTTGCGATGGTTCCCTTCATCCGGTCACTCACATAGCCCGTGTCGGTAATCAGAACGAGCTTCTTCCCACCTGAATGGAATACATAAAACATCGGCTCGGCGGCATCATGCGAAACGCCAAACGACTCAATATCGAGCGAACCGAAGCTTTTGACCGTTTCCATCCCGAAAACAAACTTCTGCTCCGTTGGAATTTCCCCGATGCAATGGTCCATTGCCTTCCATGTCTTTTCATTCGCATAGATTGGAAGCTTGTACTTGCGCGCCGCGACGCCCAATCCTTTTATATGGTCGCTGTGCTCATGGGTGACCAGAATACCGGACAAATCGCGCATATCCCGGCCAATTTTCTGAAACAGCCCTTCCATCTGCTTGCCGCTCAGGCCCGCATCCACCAAGAACGAATGCTCGCCTGATTCCACATAGATGGCGTTTCCCGTACTCCCGCTAGCAAGCACACTAAATTGCAATGTCATTGTGTTCACTCCGTTATTTCGTTTTCCTCGCTCCCAAACGGGATGACCTGGCCCTCAAAGGCATTGACATACAGACTCTTGCCGTTATCAATGACAAAGCGCCATGTCGGGGCGAATACTTGTGAAGAGGCAAGCGGCACAATCGTGGAATAGCCAAGTTCCACTTTTGTTATCTTGCTTTTTGGCTCGATTAGCCCTTTTTGGACGAGGATTCCCAGCGCCTTGAGCGGCTGGATGACCTCTTCCTTTACATCCAGCTTCTTAATGTCTTCAAAATACGTCTGTTCGTACGAAACGATTTGATTCTTATCATTTAACTCAAAAACAATCTTGCCGTTTCCATTCGCATTTTGGTACAAAAATTTATTCTGGTACTGCTGGAAATACGTGATAGTTTTTTCCCTATCGTCCTTTTCCCAATACTGATATTCCCTGCCAAACAAAATATTTTCATTGATAAACCCTGAAAGCGACACGGGTTCGGCATTTTCATCCAGTTGATAAGGCTCGGTCAATTTTGAAACGAGGACGCTCTTTTCCCTTATACTAAACGCCTGGTTCTTCAGTTTTTCTGTATCCTCTTTTGTAAATTCTTTAATTTTTGCGCGGACATACTGATCCTTTATCGCTGCCTTAGGCATTGCTTCATAGGTGATATCAGCCGCCTTGAGCTGGTCCTCGACGGAAGTCTCCTTCATCATCTCAAGCTGGTTGGCGCTATGCTTTGCCATTAACTGATACAGGAGGTAGACGTCCAGGATGAGAAAGGTAATGATGAAGATCGTTTTGATCCTACTCCAATCCATGCCGCATCACCCCCAACTCTTCCGTGCTGATTTGCACCCATTTCTTATTGTAGAGGTAGAACCAGGCGGGCTCAAGGGTGATAAGCCTGTTGGATGCGGAATCCCTGTCCATCCTGTAGCCTAGGATCAAATCTTCAAGAAGCTCCGGCTTGAACCCTTTTTGGCTTTGCAAAAACTCCAAGGCTTCCCTACCGGATGGACGGACAACTTTTGTCGTTTCAAGCGGAAGTTCCATGGCAAACGTTGGCCTTGTTAACCTTGTAATTGCATTTTTCCCCCAGAACTGATTAATTTCCGAAAGGCCTTCCTCATTGAATATTGGGTAACCATCCATGCTGTAAAGACGGAACGTTACCCTTTGCGAAGCTTCATGAAGGTAGACAAACCTGTAGGGGTCAGTCCAGCCGTAATGTTCATTGATAAAATCAATGCCTCGCTTTAACAGGTTTGTAGATCCGGACAAATACCCGTTATCTTCCGCGGGATTAATGAAAACAAGCAGATGCTTGTTCGTGTAAATATTCATTTTACTCGTATCGTTCGCGTATTCTTCACCTGTACTGACAATGCTTTTTTGAACAAGGCTTGGGTTTTTGAAAAGGGCTTCCTTAAATTCCTCTGAGTCCAGATTTTTTGGCCAATACTTATATGCGCGCATTTCCGTTTCTTCTTCCGGCAGAAAAATTGTCCGCTTTTCAGTGGCTTCAAATGCAAAATAAGCCGGGTTTTGGCTGGCCCGTTCATAAAAGCTGCGATTGAACTGGTCCATAAGCGACGCGGAGATATAGCTAATATATATCTCCCGGTTCCTCGAATTCGCAAAATAAACAACGCCTCTGTCTTTTTGGAGGCTTTTCATATCAATAACAATCCGGTCAAACTGAAAGGAAGGCAGCTTTTTTTCCTCGAAGTTCAGGATGTTCCTGAAAACCTCGACTGGCACCTCATGAGGATACACAATCTCAACCTTGTCGTTCCCATGTACCGCCTGTTTAAAAGTCCCAGCCTGTTCGGTGTGATTCTTCACATCAAAAAACACCCAACCTGACATTTCCTTCATCAGTTTGTCAATTTCATTGATGCGTGAAGTTCCGTAATGCTTTCCTTCTGTATGATAAAGGATTCTATCAGGCTTGATGATTTTAGACTCTTCTTTTCTCTCGCCCATTTTTACTTCTTCAACATATTTCCCGCTAACAAGCAGGTCAAGGTTCGGCTGGTAGGTCCATAAAGACCAGGTCAGCCCAATACTCAAAAGCACCAGTAGCGCCAGCAAAATCGATTTTACAGTTTCATATTTCATGACCAGTCAACCTCTTCAGTCGGCTCGTAAGGCAAAGTGAAAATGATTTGAGTTCCTTTTCCTTCCTCACTTGTTGCCCAAATAGTACCGCCATGGGCATTTACCATTTCACGGGCTATGGCAAGCCCGAGGCCCGTACCGCCCAACTTCCGGGTCCTGGCCTTATCAACACGGTAAAAACGGTCAAAGATCTTTCCGAGATTTTCTTTCGGAACTCCGATGCCCTCATCCTTTATGCTAACCGTAATCTTCCCTTCTTCCTCAAGAACGGTAAAAATGACTTCCCCGCCCTCAGGCGAGTATTTCAGGGCATTTGAAATGATATTATCTAGTACCTGGGTCAATTTATCCTCATCGATCTCAACAAAGAGCGGCTTGCGAGGCAGGATCCGGGTAAACCGGACATTTTCACGCTTTGCCATCTCGAACCGGTCGATGATTCTGCTGAAGAACTCGGTAAAATCAACCCATTCTTTCGAAAGCCTGTAATCTCTGCTGTCCATTTTTGACAATTGGAGCAAGTCGTTTACAAGCCTAATCATTCGTTCGGTTTCTGTCTGAGCCACATTCAGGAACTGCGGGCCAACCTCCGGGTCACCCATTACACCATCGGCCAGGGCTTCGAGATAGCTCCTCATCGTCGTCAGTGGCGTCCTCAGTTCGTGAGACACATTCGCGACGAACTCCCGGCGTTCCGCATCAATTTTTTCCTGCTCGGTTATATCATGGAGGACCGTAATCAGGCCGTTAACGAATCCGGTTTCTTTCTGGATGACGGACAAGTTCGCCCTCAAAATATATGGGGTATGCTTAGTACTGTAATCAAGAATGATTGAATCCTTAATTTCCAGCAATTCTTCAAATGTATACGCCTCATCCAAATCAAGCACCGACACAATCGGCCGGGAAAGGACTGTTTCACGTGAAACGCCAAGCATTTTAGCCGCAGGATCATTGATAACGATTACCCTTCCCCTCCGGTCCGTCGCAATTACCCCATCGGTCATATAGGAAAGGACGGAAGAAAGTTTTCTCCGTTCCCCTTCTGTCGTCGCCTGGGCTTCCTGCAATTTTTTCGTCAGGTTATTGAATGTCATCGCAAGTGTACCGATTTCGTCATAACCGTACACCTTGACCTTCCTTGAAAAATTGCCTTTGGCCATGGCCAACGCCTGTTTCTTCATATCCGTAATCGGCCGGGTGATCGTCTGGGCCAGCAGAATTCCAAGAGCAGCCGTAATCGCCAGCGCAATCGCGGTGCCTGTTGCCAAAATCCCATTGATTGTTTTCATTTGTTCAAAAACACTTTCAATGTTGGCAATAACCTGGATAACTCCGATGATTTTCCGGTCTGATTTTATAGGAGTGGCCAGTACCCATATCCGACGGCCATTTCCGTCAACGAGAATTTCGCTTTGTTCATCTTCAATGACAATCGACCGCTTGATCCTCATCTCCGTAGTCCTTTGTCCGACTACATCCTGATCATTTTGCTTGGACGTCCCGAGAATTTTGAGCGAATCTGCTTCAATCAGCCTGACTTCAATAACATCGCCGACGGCAAATTCCTTTAAAATTCTCCTTATCTCCTCTTTGCTGTCCGTTTCCCCTGTTCCCCGTTCTCTTTGCATTTGTTCAACGAGGTTATAGCCAAGCATCGTTACCTGCCTTTTCAATGAAGTCTGAAAGTTTGCGGTAAGTGTTTCTTCAAGCTGCCTGACGAAATAAACCCCGATGATCTGCATGGCCACGAGGATTAGAAGTACATATATAAGCACAAATTTAAGATGGACTGAATTAAAAAAGCCGACTTTTTTCATTAAACTTACTCCTGGTCAGGGTTGCGCAAATAATAGCCGACTCCTCTTCTTGTCACAATCCATGCTGGGTGGCTTGGGCTGTCTTCGATTTTCTCGCGCAGCCGCCTCACCGTTACGTCCACGGTACGGACATCTCCATAGTAATCATATCCCCAAACAGTTTGCAGGAGATGTTCCCGTGTCATGACTTGTCCAATATGTTTGGCAAGATAGTGAAGGAGTTCAAATTCACGATGTGTCAATTCAATTATTTCGCCCCGTTTTGATACAACATAGGCATCCGGGTGGATGGTGAGCGATCCGATTTCTATTTCATTCGAAGTATCTTCCCCATTGGCCTGACTGGATGGAAGCTGGTGCCTCCTCAGGTTCGCTTTTACCCTAGCAATCAATTCCCTTGTACTGAAAGGCTTCGTGACATAGTCATCGGCTCCAAGTTCAAGGCCAAGAACCTTATCAATCTCGGAATCCTTGGCAGTCAGCATAATAATGGGCATTTCGTGTTTTTTTCTAACTTCCCTGCACACTTCCATACCATCGCGGAGGGGCAGCATGATATCCAGAAGTATCAGGTCCGGCTGAACCTCTTCAACCATGGAGACAGCTTCGTTTCCGTCGTATGCACAATAAACAGTGTAGCCCTCTTTTTTTAAATTGAACTGCAGTATATCGGCAATTGGCTTTTCATCGTCTACGACCAAAATTTTCTTCTCCATCCCAAAACTCCTTCCTCTTCACTTCGGTTTCTATTACATTTATCCACTCTTAACGGGCAGCAAGAACCCCCTAACAAGATTCAGAGAATCCAAAAGGATAGGCGGGGAACCAACTGCCCGTAAAGGTTCAGATTAATGAACTCAAGCTTTCGCTGTGTGTTTAAGCAGCTCAGTTGAACCAATCGTGTTCTCTTTTATACTATTTAACTTTACCATTTTACTCGCCATAAATCATCTATTAGCAACAATTGCCTAATCGTAAAAAAGCCTCCGGATGCATGCCGGAGACTTGTATTCTTATTCTTGCATTCTATCTTCTAATATATTTCAGCGGATTTTGGAGGCTGCCATTTTTATATACTTCAAAATGGAGGTGGAGGCCAGTCGAATCCCCCGTTGAACCCATAAGGCCTATTTTTGATCCTTTTGCCACTGTCTGTCCAACACGAACATCGATGGATGATAGATGTGCATAGACGGTTCGGAACCCATTGTTATGGTCAATAACTATTTTCTTTCCATAACCCCCGTCCCATCCGGCGGAAATTACCGTTCCATTGTCAGCGGCTTTGATTGTATGGCTTGATGGCCTGGCGATGTCGATCCCCTTATGCATTTTTCCCCAGCGGTGGCCAATCTGGCTTGATACATATCCTCCTGAAGCGGGCCAAACGAACGAACCTTCGCCACGGGATGGAACGACTTTTGTTCCCTTGACAATAATATGGTTAGTTGGCTTTTGCGTAATTTTCTCACTTACAACCGACTTATTAATGACCTGGCCGCCTTGTTCGGAAATTGTATAAGTGACTTCCCTGGCCCCATTTCGGCCTTCCTGTTTCACCTTTTTATCACCTTTGAACATTGATTCGCTATTGATTACTTCCGTTTTAAACGAAAGGGTTTCTTTTTTAAAAACTTCCTTGTCGACTATTACATCGAGATAAGGCTTGGGAACGGTAATGTTCAATTCCTGGCCAATTTTAATAAGGGAATCTTCTTTCAAGCCAGGGTTCAGAGCAAGCAGCTGTGCTGTTGTAAGATTGGCGCCCACGGCGATCGACCCAAGTACATCCCCTTCTTTTACAGTGTATTTCTTTTCTTCCAGCGTACCTTTTTGCAGGAACTTCAGCGCTTTTTCCGGGGTAAGGATTTTCTTTGGCGAAATTGTTGTCATTTTGACTTCCGCTTCACTAGAAAAACGGACATCAAGGATGCGTGTTTCATTTTCCTTTAACGGAGGTAAAACAGTATCAGGCTGGCTTTTCCTAGCCTCAACCTCCTCCAGCTGTTCCTTGGTCACATATTTATACTTTAGCAGTTTAATGACCCGTTCAGCAGCCTCCTGGCTGTCCAGGTAAACGACCGGCTGTCCATCAATCACAATTGCAGCGGATTCCACTTCAAGTGTCATTTCCTGTGCAAGCTTTTGGACGGCTTCACGGTTGTTGGCAGTTGACCGGAAAACCTGTTCTGGAATGTAGGTGATTTCAGAACCAAGTTTGAAGTTCTTATTCATCTTCTGCATATCCAGTACTTGCTTTTCAACCATGGCTTCGACAACGTTTTTATCAGTCACGGTGCCTATGTATGTATGATTAAGATAAACATAGTATACAGTGGTAAGCTTTGGTTCGGCCTCCGCCTTTTCCCCGGCTGCCAGGAATAATGCCATGGCCGCCAAAGCGGTAAGCATATATTTTTTTATGTGATTAATTGTCATATTCGGTTTTTTCGTTGGCAAGGAACATTCCTTTGAAAATACTTCCATTGTTATCCTCCCTGGGCGACAGAAACAAAACTTCTTTTGTTTTTATATTGGCAACCAATTTCCTATTGGGAAATATAAAATATTTTTACACAATTTATACTTTACCATAAATTAATTTAAATAGATTATAAGTACTAATAATGTAACAAAAATGTATAATAGTTGACATTTACAGGTAAAAAATGGCGGTAACTTCGCTTTAAAATGGAGGTTTTCTAGAAAAAAACAGAGGAAATACAGGTCTAAAAGCCTATAAATAGTGGGTTTTTAGTGGTTTCGACAATTTACATAGTAATAATGACTTAGGAAAGAAGAGTTAGGTTAATTTTTGGTAAAATAAGGGTTTTTTATTACAGTAATATTACAAAGGTGGTTATTTTATTGGGAAATATAAAAAGGAAAGCAGGTTTCTGCTTTCCTAATTGATGGCTCAGGACGGAATCGAACCGCCGACACAAGGATTTTCAGTCCTTTGCTCTACCGACTGAGCTACTGAGCCATATAAAGTTATAATTCCTAAATTTAGTTTTAAGTCCTTTGTCCCCGCCTCAGGAAGGTCCGCAAGCAGCATCTCGGCGTGTACAACTCGAGGCCTATTCTTGGAGCTTTGCTCGTTGCTCTACCGACTGAGCTACTGAGCCATCTTATTATATGTATAACACTTTATAAAAGTGGCGGTCCGGACGGGACTCGAACCCGCGACCTCCTGCGTGACAGGCAGGCATTCTAACCAACTGAACTACCGGACCAGTATATGACCCCTACGGGATTCGAACCCGTGTTACCGCCGTGAAAGGGCGGTGTCTTAACCGCTTGACCAAGGGGCCATTTATCAAAAAAATAAATGGTGAGCCATGAAGGACTCGAACCTTCGACCCTCTGATTAAAAGTCAGATGCTCTACCGACTGAGCTAATGGCTCGTATTAAAAAACTATTACTCTCGTCTATCCGGCATGATTGCCATTTGCAGTGGCGACGTTTTTTATAATAGCATACGCACTGAATATGAAGCAAGTAATTTTAGAAAAAATTTAATTTAAACCTGTTTCTGCAGCCCAATGTTTACTCTTTTTNGACTGAGCTAATGGCTCGTATTAAAAAACTATTACTCTCGTCTATCCGGCATGATTGCCATTTGCAGTGGCGACGTTTTTTATAATAGCATACGCACTGAATATGAAGCAAGTAATTTTAGAAAAAATTTAATTTAAACCTGTTTCTGCAGCCCAATGTTTACTCTTTTTCCCTATACATCATTTTTAAAACATTAAAATGACGTTTCAAATACCGTGAATAGGTAGGACTCGAAATAAGAAAAAGAGTGGAACCCCCTCCCGAAAGGAGAAGGGTCCCGGTATGCATTCTTACATACTTGTCCTCCAAGGACTCCTGACAACATTTGTCTGTGAACGATCGGGGCCGACTGAAAAAATCGACAATGGGATACCTGTAAGCTGGGAAAGCCGTTCAAGGTAATGGCGCGCATTCTCAGGCAGTTCGCCGAGCGTCTTGCAGCCAGTGATGTCCTCCGTCCAGCCCGGGAACTCTTCATAGACTGGTTCGCACTCCGCAAGCACCTTCAGGCTTGCAGGAAACTCTTCAATGATTTCTCCCTTGTAACGGTAGGCCGCGCAGATTTTTACCGTCTCCAGGCCCGTCAGGACATCAATTGAGTTAAGTGACAAATCCGTAATACCGCTGACTCTACGCGCATGGCGGACAACAACGCTGTCGAACCAACCAACCCTGCGAGGGCGTCCGGTTGTAGTGCCGTACTCGCGGCCAACTTCCCTGATTCGGTCGCCAATCTCATTTTTGAGTTCTGTTGGGAATGGGCCATCGCCGACACGAGTCGTATAGGCTTTGGAAACGCCAACGATATTCGTAATTTTTGTAGGGCCGACACCAGATCCAATTGTCACCCCGCCGGCAACCGGGTTGGATGACGTAACAAATGGATAAGTCCCTTGGTCAATGTCGAGCATGACTCCCTGTGCGCCTTCAAACAGAACGCGGCGCCCTTCATCAAGCGCATCATTCAGTACAACCGATGTATCGCAGACGTATTTCTTGATCTGCTGGCCATATTCATAATACTCATCAAGGATTTCTTCAGCCGTAAACCCTTCTGTTTCATATATTTTTTCAAAAAGACGGTTTTTCTCATCTAGGTTTCGGTTAAGTTTTTCTTTAAACTCTTCCTTATCCAGTAGATCGGCGATCCTGATGCCTACCCTTGCCGCCTTATCCATATAAGCAGGGCCAATTCCCTTTTTCGTTGTTCCAATCTTATTGGCGCCCTTCCGCTCTTCCTCAACTTCATCGAGCTTTATATGGTATGGAAGGATCACGTGCGCGCGATTGCTGATGCGAAGGTTGTCTGTAGAGACCCCTTCTCCATGCAAGTACTTCAATTCCTTGATAAGCGCCTTCGGATCAACGACCATGCCGTTTCCGATCACGCAGATTTTATCGTCATAGAATATTCCTGAAGGGATTAGGTGCAATTTATAGGTAACGCCGTTAAATTTAATTGTATGGCCGGCGTTATTTCCTCCCTGGTAACGGGCTACAACTTCTGCATTTTCAGAAAGGAAGTCGGTAATCTTCCCTTTTCCTTCATCGCCCCATTGTGTACCAACTACAACAACTGATGACATACAAGCACCTCCGAAATTGGTTTCTTTTTATATTAAGCAACAAACCATACCAATCTTACCAAGGTAACGGATAATAAGTCAAGAAAATCCGAACATTAACTCCATTATAACTCTGTCATGTTCGTAATATACTAGTAATTTACTAGTTTCACCTCATTTCCAACGTTAATTTTCATTCAGATAATACACCAGGTTATCCGTCCACTTGCCGAATTCAAATATGAACCCTTTCCTTACACATTCAAACTCCATGCCAACACTTTGTGCCAGACGCTCTGAGGCTATATTATCAACATTGATATGGGCTTCTATCCGATGGTAGCCTAATTTTGTAAATGCAATTACCAATGCTTCCCTTACCGCTTCTTTTCCATACCCCCTGCCCCAGAACTGGTTGTGGATTGTGTAACCGATCCTACCCCATTGGAAACCCTCTCTTGCCAAAGTAGAGAAATCGATCGTTCCCACATGCCGGCCATTCTCTTTTAAAAAAACATCAAAAATATAGGATGAATCTTGTAATGCCAATTCCTTATATTTATTAACAAGATTTACAAACCACTCTTCAGTGCACTCTTCCATATCAATAAGCCCATCATCATATTTGTGCTGGGAAGGCAGCCTGTCGGAAAACCCTTTTAACCAGGCCTCGTAATCTGAAGGTGTAATAGGCCTGATTATAAGCCTGGTTGTTTCGGAAGCGATTGAATATGTATCCATATGTCATCTCCTTAAATTAAAAATTGCCGGCCCTGTTACAGGCCGGCATAGATGTTAGCTACGCACCTGGAGGAATCGCCGAATCATCAAATCGGGTCTCCAGGTTAACGAATTTATTGTATTCTTTTACGAATGCCAGCTGGACTGTGCCTGTCGGGCCGTTCCTTTGCTTGGCAATGATGATTTCTATGATGTTCTTATTCTCTGATTCTTTATCATAGTAATCGTCCCGGTACAGAAACGCGACGATATCGGCGTCCTGCTCGATACTCCCCGATTCACGGATATCGGACATCATCGGGCGCTTATCCTGCCGCTGCTCTACGCCACGTGACAGCTGGGAAAGTGCAATGACCGGTACCTCAAGCTCCCTCGCAAGCTGTTTAAGGGAACGGGAGATTTCCGATACTTCCTGCTGGCGGTTCTCTCCGCTCCTGCCGCTTCCCAGGATTAACTGAAGGTAATCGATCATAATCATTCCAAGGCCATGCTCCTGCTTCAGGCGCCTGCATTTTGAACGGATATCTCCAACCCGCACCCCAGGGGTATCATCTATGAAAATTCCAGCCCGAGACAGGCTGCCCATGGCCATTGTCAGTTTGCCCCAGTCTTCATCAGTCAGGGAACCGGTCCTTAACCGCTGCGCATCGATATTTCCCTCCGCGCAGAGCATCCTCATTACAAGCTGCTCAGCACCCATCTCAAGGCTGAAGATGGCGACATTTTCACCGGTTTTAACAGCAACGTTCTGGGCTATGTTCAACGCAAAAGCCGTTTTACCTACCGAAGGGCGCGCTCCAACAATAATCAAATCGTTTCGCTGGAAACCAGCCGTCATCCTGTCCAATTCTCGGAATCCGGTCGCAATCCCGGTAATGTCCCCTTTCCGGTTATGCATCATTTCAATATTGTCATATGTCCTTACAAGGACATCTTTAATGTTATGGAACGCACCTGCATTTTTGCGCTGGGCAACCTCCATGATGCTTTTTTCCGCTTCGGATAAAAGGAGTTCCACTTCATCTTCACGAGAATATCCATCCTGGGCAATCGTCGTTGCTGTCCGAATCAAGCGGCGCAGCAATGATTTTTCTTCAACGATTTTCGCATAATATTCAATATTGGCAGCCGTAGGCACGGAACCGGCCAGCTCGCTCATATAGCTGACCCCGCCAATATCTTCAAGGAGCTTTGCCGCGGCAAGTTCTTCTGTGACAGTGACTAAATCGACGGCTTTCCCCTCATCATTCAATTTAAGCATCGTATTGAAGATTTTTTGGTGGGCAGCCCTGTAGAAATCCTCTGGAATCAATATTTCGGTTGCCAGTGTCAAAGAAGCCGGTTCCAGAAAAATCGCTCCAAGCACTGCCTGTTCCGCTTCTATATTTTGGGGCGGCATGCGATCCGCAAATACATCATTCATCAAAAAATCCCCCCGTCCTCGAGGTAATACTGCTTAAAACCGCGAAAAAAAGTGACCAGCCGGGCCGATCACATTTTTTAAGCTACTCTATTATCTTATCATGTTCTCTGTCGAAATCTACCACTAAAAATTAGTTTCCTTCTTTTACATACACCTTGAGCGTCGCTGTGACTTCATGATGAAGCTTGACTGGCACCATTGTCTGGCCCAGGCTGCGAATGGCATCCTCTAGCTCCATTTTCCTTTTATCAATTTTAATTCCATGTTTCTTTTGCAATTCTTCCGAAATTTGCTTCGTTGTAATCGATCCGAACAGGCGGCCGCCTTCTCCGGATTTCGCGGTTAGTTCAACCGTGATTTTTTCAAGCTTTTCCTTTAGCTCTTTCGCTTCCGAAAGCTCCTGTGCCGCCATTTTCTCTTCTTTCTTCTTCTGGGCATTCAAATTGCTCATATTTGCCTGGTTCGCTTCGGCAGCAAGACCTTGTTTGATAAGGAAGTTATGCGCATAGCCATCGGCGACATTTTTCACTTCGCCTTTTTTCCCTTTTCCTTTAACATCTTTTAGAAAAATTACCTTCATTCCGCTTTTCCTCCTTCAAAATAATCATTGATGGCTCGACGCAGCATTTGCTCAGCCTCATCAACTTCCATATCTGTTAGCTGTGTGGCCGCATTGGTCAAATGTCCCCCGCCCCCGAGGCTTTCCATAATGATTTGTACATTGACTTCGCCAAGTGAGCGGGCGCTGATGCCAATTTGCCCATCGTCCCTTTTTGACATCGCGAATGAAGCCTGGATGCCATCCATCGCAAGCAGTGTGTCCGCGGCCTGCGCCAGCATCACCTGATCATAAACCTTGCCCGCATCCGCTTTTGCAATCGCAATGCCTTCTCTGTAAAAATAGACTGATTCAATCAACCTTGCTCTTTTTATATAAGTTTCAACATCTTCCTTTAAAAACCTCTGGACAAGAATTGTATCGGCGCCCAGTGACCTTAAATACGATGCCGCGTCAAACGTCCTCGCTCCTGTCCTAAGTGTGAAGCTCTTCGTATCCACGGTAATTCCCGCCAGCAGGGCAGTTGCTTCTATCATACTGAACCTGGCCCTTTTTGGCTGGTATTCAAGAAGTTCGGTGATGAGCTCGGCAGTCGACGACGCATATGGCTCCATATACACAAGCAGAGGATTGCTGATAAAGTCTTCCCCTCGCCTGTGGTGGTCAATAACGACAACATCGCTTATGGAGTCGAGAACCCTTTCATCAATGACAAGCGAAGGCTTATGTGTATCGACAATTACAAGCAGAGTATCATCAGTAGCCAAATCAAGCGCCTGCTCCGGCGTAATAAAGCGCTCGAATAAATCGGGGTGCTGCTTTATTTCCTCCATCAGCCTCTGGATTCCTGTATCAATTTCTTCGTAATTCATTACGATATAACCATCACGCTCGTTCATTTGGGCAACCTTGCTAATTCCTATTGCCGATCCGACAGAGTCCATATCAGGGAATTTATGCCCCATTACGATGACTTTGTCGCTCTCGGCAATCAACTCTTTTAAAGCGTGGGAAATAACCCTCGCCCTGACCCTCGTCCGCTTCTCTATCGGATTTGTTTTGCCTCCGTAAAACTTTACTTTTCCATTTGATTGTTTGATTGCTACTTGGTCTCCTCCGCGGCCAAGTGCGAGATCTAGGCTCGATTGGGCAAGTGTCCCCAGTTCTGGCAATGACGAGACTCCCGCTCCTATACCTATACTGAGTGTCAGGGCCACATTTTGTTTCATGGTCATTTCCCTGACAACATCCAAAATCGCAAAATTACCCTTTTCCAACGATTGAAGTATGCTTTCGTTGAAAACGCCTATAAAACGTTCAGATGTAATCCGCTTCAAGTAAATGCCATTGTCGTTCGCCCACTTATTCAGGATGGATGTAACAAGGTTATTGATGCTGCTCCGTGCCTGATCATCAAGCCCCTGGGTGAGTTCTTCATAATTATCAAGAAAAATAATGGCAATGACTGTCCGCTCGTCCCTATACATCTTTTCAATTTCAGTTTGCTCGGTTACATCAAAAAAGTAGAGGAGCTTTTCATCTACTTTATGAATGACCCGGAATTTCCGGTCATGGAGCGTAATCAGTTCTGTTTCCACATCCTGCTTAATCAAAGGAACTAGCGACTCAGCAACATCATAAAGGGACCTCCCCGCCAATGTCTCCTCATCAAAACAGGAAGCCAGAAAAGGGTTGGTCCACTGGATGCAAAGATCATCGTTAATAAGCATGATTCCGATAGGCATTTCCATGAGCGCCTCTTCCCCAACCTTCTTAACCCGGTAGGAAAGAGTGGAGATGTACTCCTCCATTTCCTTCCGCTGGCGCCTATCGATTTGAAGCAAATAATAAAGAGCGGCTCCCGCCAGGACGTAGCCTGCTATGCTTATAACCATATGATAACGAGCAAGGATGCCCAATAGCACCAAAGTTAAGCATAGTAATCCGTAAAAAGGATAACGTATTGACCGCTTTTCCAAAAATGACGGCATTCTTTCAGCTCCCTGACAGAAATGTTCCAACGTTTCACCGTCGGCAAAGTAGAAAACTTTTTATTTCAAAAGAATCCACATACCGAATCCTAATTTCATTATACCCAATATCTTATTCATGAAAAGAAAAACAACTGCTTTCACAAAATGTTCTAAATACAGAACAAACGATATGAGTTTTTATTCTTTTGCTGTTTGGTTTTTTAAAAATAAACAAGGCTGTAGGCCGTTATTATTTCACAGCCTTCTTGTAAAAAAGCACGTGAAAATGTTAAAAAGCAGCAAGGGAAAGTTCCCTGCTGCTTTTCAAATCAGGCGATTATTCGCCTGCAACGTATGGAAGCAATGCCATTAAACGAGCGCGTTTAATTGCGATTGTCAATTTGCGTTGGTATTTTGCGTTTGTGCCAGTCACACGGCGAGGCAAAATCTTGCCACGTTCAGAAATGAACTTTTTCAACAGATCCACATCTTTGTAATCGATGTGTGTGATTCCGTTTGCAGTGAAGTAGCACACTTTACGGCGCTTAGCGCGGCCGCCTTTACGTCCCATTGCCATCGGTATGTCCCTCCTTCTTTAAAAATTTATAGTAAGTTCGTTATCGTCCTAGAATGGCAAGTCATCGTCGGATATATCAATCTGTCCGCTGCCAGCGAACGGATCATCATCCATCCGAGTATAGCCCTGCTGCTTTGCAGGCGCAGGCCGTTGATTCTGATTGCTGTTCCCAAAAGGATTACCCTGTTCCCTTGGAGCACTGCCATAGTAATCGTTATTGTTGTCGTTTCTATTGCCGGAATTCCTTGGTTCAAGGAATTGAACGCTTTCTGCTACGACTTCTGTTACATAGACACGCTTTCCGTCCTGTCCTTCATAATTGCGGGTTTGAATGCGGCCATCAACGCCCGCCAAGCTCCCTTTTTTAAGGTAATTGGCGACGTTTTCTGCCGGTTTTCTCCATACCACACAGTTAATGAAGTCCGCCTCTCTCTCACCCTGCTGGTTTGAGAATGTACGGTTAACCGCAAGAGTAAATGTAGCCATCGGAACACCGCTTGGCGTATATCGTAGTTCAGGGTCTTTCGTTAAACGGCCAACCAGTACGACACGATTCATCATCAGAATCAACTCCCCTTTTCCTAGCCATGTTCCACGTGGAACATCTTTCCCGGAACAATTTATCTGTAAGGATTATTCTTCTTCTTTAATTACGATGTGGCGAATGATATCTTCGCTGATCTTCGCAAGGCGGGAGAACTCTTCTACCGCTGCAGGCTCAGCATTCACCTTTAGGATTTGGTAGTATCCGTCGCGGAAATCATTGATTTCGTAAGCGAGACGGCGTTTACCCCAGTCCTTGGCTTCAGCCACTTCCGCACCATTGTCAGCCAGAATCGTGTTGAAACGCTCAACAAGCGCTTTCTTGGCCTCATCTTCAATGTTTGGGCGGATGATGTACATAACTTCGTACTTTCTCATCACAGTCACCTCCTTTTGGTCTAAGCGGCCCAAAATGGGCAAGGAGCAATTTATCAATTACTCACAGTGTAAAAGTATATCATAGAAACGCCAAAAGCGCAACAGCCGCTTGAATTCGGGACAAAAAAAGAAGGCATTCTCCATTAAACCTGGCGAACACCCTCGATGAAATGTTTTTTCTTATACATTGAAACGGAAATGAATGATGTCGCCATCCTTCACTTCATATTCTTTTCCTTCCAAACGCACTTTTCCTGCCTCTTTTGCGGCATTCATTGAACCATTCGCCAGCAGGTCATCATAATGGACCGTTTCAGCCCGGATGAACCCTCTTTCAAAATCGGAATGGATGATTCCGGCGCATTGCGGTGCCTTCATCCCTCTTCTAAAAGTCCATGCACGCACTTCCTGGACGCCCGCGGTAAAATAAGTGGCAAGCCCAAGGAGGCTGTACGCCTTCCGGATCAGCTGATCAAGGCCGGATTCTTCAATCCCTAGCTCTGAGAGGAACATTTCCTTCTCTTCCCCTTCTAGCTCGGCAATTTCTGACTCAATTTTTGCACAAATCACAATGACTTCTGCATTTTCATTTGCTGCAAACTCCCGGACACGCTGGACATATTCATTCGAAGAAGGATCGGCCACATCTTCCTCGCCAACGTTCGCTACATACAATACTGGCTTGATTGTCAACAGGTGAAGCTGTTTTGCAATTTTCAATTGATCTTCTGTAAATTCAACTGCCCTCGCAGGTTTTTCCGCTTCAAACGCTTCACGGAGCATAGATAGCACTTCAAATTCAGCTGAAGCATCCTTATCCTTTTGCTTTGCCAGCTTTTCAACACGGCCAATCCGTTTTTCCACCGACTCCATATCAGCAAGGATTAGCTCAAGATTGATTGTTTCGATATCTGAAATTGGATCCACCTTACCGGCAACATGGGTGATATTGTCATCCGCAAAACATCTAACCACCTGGCAGATCGCATCAACTTCACGAATATGGGATAGAAACTTGTTTCCAAGGCCTTCCCCTTTGCTGGCACCTTTAACAATCCCGGCGATATCGGTGAATTCAAAGGTTGTAGGCACAGTTTTTTTTGGCTGGACGAGTTCTGTAAGCTTGTTCAAGCGATGGTCCGGCACTTCGACGATTCCGACATTCGGGTCGATTGTACAAAACGGGTAATTGGCTGATTCGGCACCTGCTTGGGTTATTGCATTAAAAAGCGTGGACTTCCCAACGTTTGGAAGGCCTACAATACCTGCTGTTAACGCCATAGTTCGGTCACTCCTCTAATATAAACATAATCTATTGGAAAATTTAGCATTGAAATTGTATTTAAAAGCCCTACACAATTATAGGCATTCCTAATTAAAAACACAAGGTTGGCTTCCCAATAAAAACTGCCGGAAGAACCGGCAGTTTAGATGGCCTCAATCTTTTTTATTGCTACTAGGCAGTCATACAATGTGCTGCCCAGCCCATTATCGGAAGGAAGGCTCGATGTAAGGCTATTGACGGAGCCACCGAACTTCTTCCAAATGCCTTCATCGATATTAATTGTTCCCGGATGTGCTTTTGGCAAAATGGAAACTGTTCCGATTACCTCTCCCCGCTCATTCCATACCTTAGCCCTGTCACCATCCAAAAGTCCATGCCTACTCGCGATGTCTGCCGCGATTTCTATAACAACACGCGGTTCTTTCGGAAAAATATGATAGTGCTGCGAATGGTTCGATCTTAGCGGGTGGATTGTCAAGAGTGAATATGGGAATCTGGCCGCTAATTCAGGATTTGTCCATTTCGTTTCATTTGGCAAGGATAGCTGGAGCTTTCCGTTCATTCCCTTTTGCCTTGCGAGATTTGAAGTGAATTCATATTTTCCTGAAGGTGTGTTAAATCTTCCATCCGCCCATGGAACCTTAACAACCGGCAGTTCGAATGTATGGTGTTCCTTTAAAAATGCAAGATTCAGTCCATCTTTATTCAAAGGCTCCAGTAACTTTTCCAGCCATTGTCCGGGTGTATAGGCAAAATCATCGCCAAAGCCAAGGCGGTTTGCCAGCTCAGTCCATATCCATAGATCTGGTTTAGCCTCTCCCGGTGGATCCATCAGTTTAGGCGCATAGTTCACATAATGATGGAACATGGAAGCATAATAAAGGTCTTCTTCTTCAAAAACGGCCGTTGTAGGCAGGACATAATCGGCAAGCATAGCTGTGTCAGTCATGAACTGGTCAATCACGACAACCGTTTCAACCTTTGAAAAAGCCTCCTCGACGATATTGGAGTCCGGAACCTGGGTTGCAGGATTGCCGCATGTGACAATGGCCATCTTAATTTCAGGATTTTTTTCGGATAGAATCATTTCCGCCTGCCTCATGATTGGGAATTGGCGAAATTCCTTTTTCCTCTCATTCAATGAAAGCCTGCCAGCCTGAAAGCTCTTTCCAACCTGAAGATTTGCATAATTGGCTCCACCGCCAGGAATGCCAATATTCCCACTGGCTGCAACGAGCGCATCAATAAACCTGATTGTATTGCCGCCATTCCGGTAACGCTGCATGCCGAGGCCAATATATGTTGACACAGGCCGCTCGGCATAAATGGCCGACAGCCGCGCAATCGTCTCTTTTGGAACTTCTGTTTTTTCGCTAATTTCCTCTATCGTTATCGTATCAAGAAGGGCTTCGACATCACCAAAGCCTTCGGTGAATTGGTCAATGAAGGCCCGGTCTTCTTTTCCACCCCTGAGCAATTCCTTTAAAATGCCCGCAGCAAGCAGGCCGTCCATGCCTGGCTTAATTGAGATATAGTCATCTGCCAATTTCGCCGTGGCATTATATATTGGATCAATCACAAGGATGTGGATTCCCTTTTTCTTTGCTTCAAGGAGGCTTTGATAGAAATGCAGATTCGTCCTCGATGCATTCCTTCCCCACACAACGATATGCCTGCTGTTAAATAAATCGCCAGGCGCATGGCTAAGCGCGTCGCCAAAATCCCAAATTTGCGCCTCGATGCCTGATCCCCAGCAAAGCGAACCAACCACTTCCGTCACCCCGCCGAAAGCATTAAAAAACCGCTGGTCAAGGTTTTTCAGGAGCCCGCTGTTCGCATAATCATGGCTGTGAAGAACTGCTGTTGTACCGTATGTGTCCTTAATATGCGCCATCTTTGAAGCAATTTCATCTAGTGCCTGTTCCCATGATATCTGAACAAATTCACCATTTATTTTTTTTAGAGGATGAAGCAGCCTGTCATCCGATTCAATTCTCTTGATTAAGGATCGGCCTCTGCCACAGATTTTTCCTTTTGTAATCGGATGGTCAGGATCGCCATCTATTTGAATAATCTTCCCCTTTTCCATTGTTACTTGAAAACCACAGTTGTCCCAGCAATTCAGCGGGCACGCTGATTTCACGATTGTTTGCAACTCCACACCCCCGCAAGCCCCTCTACATGTTTTTAAATACAAGGTTAATACATTTTTACAAAAAAAAGAAGCATGAAATTATTCTTCATGCTTCACAAGAATCTTTTTCATTTTTCTAGAAAATTCCTTCCGCGGTATGAGAACGCTATGGGAGCAGCCTTCGCATTTGATCCTGATGTCCATCCCAAGGCGAATGATTTTCCAGCGATTCACACCGCATGGATGAGGCTTTTTCATTTCTACTATATCATTCAGGCCGAATTCTTTTTGTTCCATCAGCTTTCCCCCCTGTCAGCGGCTTGGCCGCCTTTATTCTCGCGTGAATACATGACCATTCTTGGGAAAGGAATATCAATACCGTGCTGATCCAATCCAAGCTTGATTTCTTTACGGATCATCCTTGCAACCGCAAAATGTTTCATTGGCTTTGTTTCCGCGACAACCCTTAAGGTTACCTCTGTGGGGCTGAAGTTTTGCACCCCTACCAGTTCAGGCGGTTTCACCATATCCTCATGCGCGTTCGCCAACTTCCCTATAATTTCCAGGATAATCTTTTCGGCTTTTGCAATGTCCTCTTCGTATGCTATTCCGATATCCACCACGGCCATGCTGTTATTTAAGGAGTAATTGGTCACTTGTGTAATGCTCCCATTAGGAAGAATATGTACTTCCCCCGTCCAGCTTTTAATTTTTGTCGTCCGGAGGCCAATCGACTCCACAGTTCCTTCAAACGTATCTATCCTAATATGGTCGCCAACCGAGAATTGGTCCTCAAAAATAATGAAGAATCCGGTAATGACGTCCCTAACGAGGTTCTGCGCGCCAAACCCCACTGCCAAGCCAACAATTCCAGCCCCCGCGAGCATGGCCTTTACATCAATCGACAGCTCGGTAAGAATCATCACAAATGCAATGAAATAGATGGCATACGAAAGAATGTTATCAAGCAGCTTTACAAGGGTTGCTTCTCGCCGTTCCGTTACCCTCAGCGGCATTTTAAGTCTTAAATCAAATGCTTTATGGATTGCCGCCTTCCCTATCCTAATCAGAATCCCTGATACTATCAGGATAAGAAGGATTTTTATCGCGCTTTCCCCAATAGCGACCCATTTGTCTTCATCAAGGAACCTGTTATGTATCTTGTTCAATACTCTGTTAAGTGAATCCACTTTTCCACCGCCAATCAATCAATCATTATCATTCTAGTTAGAAGCGGGATTTTTTTCAACTTTTCCCGGTCAAATCCCATACGATTCTAGTCCAATACTCCCTAAAACTCCGGATTCATCCTTCTTTCTACCCTGTTTAGCAAAAACATTTAACAGGTATGTATAGAGTACGAAATATATTCGTATACTGATACTATTCTTTATCTCCGCACCGGGAAAAGGCTTTACCCCACCTGAATTTTCATATCCTGCCCCGGACGTTTACCAGCATAGCAATAGAAACGAATGCGTGTACGCTTTCCATGGAGGAGTGGGCTTTATGACATTTAAATCAGGCTTATTCGACAGGGTGCAGAACAGCCGGATTCACCATGAGGACGCCAAAGCAGAAGCAAAGCTTGCGTCTGAACTCATTTCACATTTGCCCCTGTTAACAAGCCGGCCAATTGTAGTGGTCTGCATTGGGACTGACAGGTCGACAGGGGATTCATTGGGCCCTCTCGTTGGTAGTTTCCTTGAGGAAAAGAGATCGCCGTCTTTCCATATATATGGAACATTGGATGATCCAATTCATGCAGTGAATTTGGAAGAAAAACTGAAGGAAATAACGGAAAAGCATTTCAATCCATTCATTCTGGCAATCGATGCTTGCCTTGGGCGTTTTAAAAGTGTAGGAATCATACAGGTTTGCGATGGCCCTGTCAAACCAGGGGCCGGAGTAAACAAGGAACTGCCTGAAGTTGGGGATATGCACATTACCGGAATCGTCAATGTAAGTGGTTTCATGGAGTTTTTCGTTTTGCAAAATACGAGGCTCAGCCTCGTTGTTAAAATGGCTAAAACGATTGCGAATGGAATCCATTTAGCCTCCAAATACCAATATAACCAGCTTGGCTGGTCGGAAATTCGTTGGAATAGGGAGACGGGAGCAGCAATAAACGAACAAACAACCTAAAAACAGGAAAAGAGCGCGAGCCTTCTCCTGTTTTTCGTTTCCTATGTAAGCTGATGGTAAAAATAGAGGCATCCTACTGCCAATGCCGTAACAAGTATGCCTGGGAGCAGGTTTGCAACCTTTATTTTCGTTATACCCGCTAGATTCAGGCCGATGGCAAAAATCATTACCCCGCCGGTGGCCGTCATTTCCACAATGAATTGATCCATTAATGCAGCCGGGACTATCCTGTCTATCTGGGTCGCGAACAAAGCGATTGTCCCCTGATACAGCATGACCGGAATGGCAGAGAATATAACCCCAATGCCAAGGGTCGTTGTCAGGATAAGCGAAGTAAAACCGTCAATAATCGCTTTTGTATAAAGAACATCGTGATCCCCGCGAATTCCGCTGTCCAAGGCACCGATGATACCCATTGCCCCAATTACAAAAATGAGTGTCGCCGTTACGAACCCCTGGGAAATGCTCCCCTTTCCGTTAGAGCCAATTTTTCGTTCCAGCCAAAGGCCGAGCCGGTTCAGCTTGCCATCCAGGTCCCAAGCCTCGCCAAGCACCCCTCCAAGAACAAGGCTCAAAATGACGATAAGGAAGTTTTGGCTTTTAAGGCCCATTTGCAAACCAAGTACCATCACCGAAAGGCCAATTCCGTACATGACGGTCGATTTCATTCCTTCAGGTATGCGATGGAGAAGTTTGCCTAGCAAGGTGCCTACGATGATTAACAGCCCGTTAACCAGTGTTCCCCATAAAAACATATCTTTTTTCCCCTGTCTGTTAAAAACTTACTTCCTAAAAAAAGAAACCATCAAGTGATGGCTTAGTCGTTTGATTCGGGTTCCAAAAGATCCAGAAGCCTTTCCAAATCTTCTTTTGAAAAGAACTCGATTTCAATCTTGCCCTTGTTTTTTGATTGTTTAATGTGGACCGTGGTCCCAAACCTTTCACGAAGCTGGTTTTCCCTTTCACGGATGAAACGGTCTTTTTTCCTTTCCGGCTTCTTTGTTTCACGTGAAACATTTTCATTTAGCTGCTGAATGAGTTTCTCAAGCTGGCGGACATTCAGGCTTTCCTTGACGGTTTTTTCAACAAGGAGCGAAAGTTTGGCCTTTTGCCTCAACCCGAGAAGAGCCCTTCCGTGTCCCATTGAGATGGTGCCTTTTGAAATAAGCTCCTGAATTTGTTTTGGCAGAGAGAGCAGGCGGATGTGATTAGCGACGTGCGGCCGGCTCTTCCCAAGGCGTTTCGCCACTTCCTCCTGTGTGAGGTTTAGCTTTTCCATAAGCGTCTGGTAAGCTGCGGCTTCTTCGATTGGGCTTAAATCTTCCCTCTGCAAATTCTCAAGCACGGCCAGTTCCATCATCTGCTGTTCGGATAAATCCCGGACCACAGCCGGAACTGTTTCCAGCCCCGCTAGTTTGGCGGCACGGAAACGGCGCTCCCCGACAACGATTTCATACCCTTTTATGCTTTTGCGGACAACGAGCGGCTGGAGGATTCCATGTTCCTGTATGGATTCTTTCAGCTCCTCGATAGCTTCGGGCTCAAAATGCTTTCGGGGTTGGTAAGGGTTTGGACGCAAGTCTTTAATTCTGATATCCTGGACGGACTCTTCAGATTCCAAATCCATATTGGCAAAAAAGGCATCAAGCCCTTTTCCAAGTCCTTTAGCCATTAGAAACCACTTCCTTTGCCAGATCTAGATAAACTTCAGCACCTCGTGATTTCGGATCATAGATGATAATTGGCTCCCCATGGCTCGGAGCCTCGCTTAAGCGTACATTCCTGGGAATAATAGTCTTATAGACTTTGTCCTGAAAATATTTTTTAACCTCTTCAATAACCTGGATTCCAAGATTTGTTCTGGCATCAAGCATAGTGAGGAGGACCCCTTCTATTTTCAGATCCTGGTTAAGATGCTTTTGGACCAGCCGGACGGTATTCAGCAGCTGGCTCAGCCCTTCAAGCGCGTAATATTCGCATTGCACGGGAATCAGGACTGCATCGGAGGCAGTAAGGGCATTGATGGTCAATAAACCGAGGGAGGGAGGGCAATCGATGATAATGTAATCGTACTCGTCCTTTACCTCTTCAAGGGCCCTTTTAAGCCTGACTTCGCGGGATATTGTGGGTACCAGTTCGATTTCAGCCCCGGCTAGCTGGATGGTGGCGGGAATTGCGGACAGATTTTCCACAGATGTCGGCCTGATGACCTCTTTTGCTTCGACATCATCGACGAGCACATCGTAAATGCATTGCTCCACATCGGCCTTTTCCACTCCAATCCCGCTCGTTGCATTCCCCTGGGGATCAATGTCGACCATTAAGACTTTTTTTCCTATGTATGCTAAGCAGGCGCCCAGATTGACAGAGGTGGTCGTTTTCCCGACTCCTCCTTTTTGATTCGCGATTGCAAGTATTTTGCCCACGATGTCACCTACCTTTTTGCTTAAAAATAACTGGCTTTGCCAAAAAGTTTTGAGAAAGCCATGCATTCTATTTTATCATGAAAAATCATTGATGGAGGTTTTTTTATGAAAATAATCCTTCCATCAAAAGAATTGAGTACTAAAATGACTGAAATATCTAAGAACGGGAAAAAAATAAATCAAATCTTCAGAGAAGATACCTTCACTACCATTATAGCGCCCAAGTGAAACACCGTCCATTGTTACAGGAACATATGTTTCCATGTGTTCAATAAGAGTTCCTTTGTTCCCTCATAAAAAAACCGGACCTCAAAAGGAATCCGGTTTGTGTTCTCTATTATTTTTTCTTTGGAATTTTAATTGTGAATTGGTAATACTCTTCGAATTCCTCTTCCTCTGAATCAAGGGGGATGCCGCTATCCGAAACCATTGTTAGCGACTGGCGGATCGTGTTGACGGCAATCCTCATATCTTTGCTGAACGCCTTTCGCTTCGGCTTTGGTTTTTGTTCCTGCTGCCCAAGAAGCTTGATGACCCTTTCTTCGGTTTGCTTCACGTTTAAATTTCTGGCTATAATTTCTTCCATTACGGCAACCTGTTTCGCGCCATCTTTTAAAGGAATGAGCGCGCGGGCATGCCTTTCGGAAATTTGCTTGTTCAATAGCGCATCCTGGACCTCCTGAGGAAGCTTCAGAAGCCTAAGCTTGTTGGCAACCGTTGACTGCCCTTTTCCCAGGCGCTGGGCAAGCGCTTCCTGAGTCAAGTTATGGAGTGTAAGCAGTTTTCCATACGCAAGGGCTTCCTCGATTGGAGAGAGCTCCTCGCGCTGCAGATTCTCAATTAGCGCGACGGAAGCCGTTTCGGTATCGGACATATTTTTAATAATGGCAGGCACTTCTTCCCAGCCAAGTTTTTTCATTGCGCGCCATCTGCGTTCACCGGCAATGATTTCATAGCGGCCGCCTTCGAATTCGCGGACGACAATAGGCTGGATGATGCCATGCATATGGATGGTACGGGACAATTCCTCTATTTTTTCATCATCAAAAACCGTCCTTGGCTGAAACCGGTTTGGGACGATTAAATCTATCGCTATTTTCTTTATTTCTTCATTGCTATCGTCTGTCTCTATATCAATCTCTTTTTGAAGGTCAACTTGCTCTTCTTTTTCACCCCGGCCAAAAAAGCGTGAGAAAGAACTCTTCATCTCCTGCACCACCTTTAAAATACTCCCTCTAAACTAATTCTCTATTCTTCGAAAAAATCCTGCCGAATGGAATGGTGATTTCACGATACCGCCATTCCTTAAAAGAAAACAAGATTATGCAATCGGCGATTTGGCAGGGGTTCCAGGCTTCCGCGGATATTTTTTGGGAGTTCGTTTTTCCTTCTTGATGACAATGATCGTCCTCTCGCTGTCCTCAAGCGGCAGCGAAAAGGTATTTGTTTCATCTGTCCGGCCGCCAAGAACGGTGATTGCCTTCTTCGCATCTGCCAGTTCTTCCTTTGCATTAGCAGCTTTTAAAGCGATAAAATGGCCGCCCTGTTTCACAAGCGGGAGGCAAAGTTCACTTAATACTGATAGCCTGGCAACCGCCCTAGCTGTAACGATATCATATCTTTCCCGATGCTCCGGATTCGTTCCGAATGTTTCCGCCCTGTCATGGACAAACTGTACATTGTCCAATTCGAGGACCTTTGCAAGATGGTTCAGGAAGGTAATACGCTTATTTAACGAATCAACGATCGTTATATTCAGGGAAGGAAAGGCGATTTTCAAAGGGATGCTTGGAAACCCAGCTCCCGCGCCAACATCGCAAAGGGAAAGGGATCCTGAAAAATCAAAATAAAATGCGGCCGAAAGGGAGTCGTAAAAATGCTTTAAATAAACCTCTTCGCGGTCGGTGATCGCGGTTAGATTCATCTTTTCATTCCATTCGACCAATGTTTTGAAATATGTATCGAACTGCCCAAGCTGGGTGGAGGAGAGGGAAATACCCCTATCCCCAAGCAGCCCGGCAAATTGTTCTACGTTCATAATCTTCATCCAACTCCGCTCTTATTCTGCTTTTATCCTTGCAACCCGGCCGTGCTCCAAATACACGAGGAGAATCGAAATATCCGCTGGGTTTACCCCTGAAATCCTTGATGCCTGGGCAATCGAAAGAGGCCTTACTTGTTTAAGGTTCTGGCGGGCTTCATTCGCAATCCCGGAGATGGCATCATAGTCGATATTTTCCGGGATCTTTTTATTTTCCATCTTCTTCAGCCGGTCTACCTGCTGAAGGGACTTCTCAATATACCCCTCGTACTTGATTTGAATTTCCACCTGTTCCTTGACTTCATCCTCAAGGCTTATTTCCGGGGGAATGATGGATTCAATATGGCTGTAATTCATTTCGGTCCTTCTTAGGAAGTCGGCGGCACGGATTCCATCTTTCAGCTCGCTGCCTCCGAGGCTCCGAATCAATTCCTGGACTTCCGCTGTAGGTTTGATAATCGTAGTCCTTAACCTTTTTATTTCCGCCTCAATCGCGTCATTTTTCTTTCGGAACTTCTCAAACCGCTCATCCTGGATCAACCCAATCCGATGGCCGATTTCCGACAGCCTGAGGTCGGCATTGTCGTGGCGGAGAAGAAGCCTATATTCAGCCCTTGAAGTCAGGAGGCGGTATGGCTCGCTCGTCCCCTTCGTAACCAGGTCATCGATCATGACGCCAATATAAGCTTCCGAACGGCTCAAAATAAGTTCATCCTTGCCTAGCGCGTTCAACGCCGCATTGATGCCCGCCATCAATCCCTGGCCGGCTGCTTCTTCATAACCCGAAGTCCCATTGATTTGGCCAGCTGTATAAAGATTTTTTACCTTTTTCGTTTCAAGGGTCGGCCAAAGCTGGGTAGGAACGATGGCGTCGTATTCAATCGCATAACCCGCCCTCATCATTTGCGCATCTTTTAAGGCCGGTATCGTTTTAATAATCTTGTGCTGTACTTCCTCCGGCAAGCTCGTTGACAGCCCCTGTACATAAACCTCTTCTGTGTTACGCCCCTCTGGCTCAAGGAAAATCTGGTGGCGCGGCTTGTCATTGAACCTGACCACTTTATCTTCAATTGATGGACAATAACGCGGACCCGATCCTTTAATCATCCCGGAAAACATCGGGGAACGGTGAAGGTTTTCATCAATAATCCGATGGGTATGTTCATTCGTATATGTTAGCCAGCAAGGTAGCTGGTCAGTGATATATTTTGTTGTTTCATACGAAAATGCTTGAGGGAGATCATCCCCGGGCTGAATCTCCGTTAGCGAGTAATCGATTGTTTTACTGTGGACCCGCGGCGGCGTACCTGTTTTAAAACGGACCAAATCAAAGCCCAGTTCCTCAAGATGCTCGGAAAGTTTGATTGAAGGCTGCTGGTTGTTCGGCCCGCTTGAATATTTAAGGTCGCCAATGATGATTTCACCGCGCAGGAAAGTCCCCGTCGTAATGATGACTGTTTTTGCCCGGTAAATAGCACCCGTTTGGGTAATTACCCCTTTGCAAATGCCATCTTCCACAATGAGCTTTTCAACCATTCCTTGAAGCAGAGTCAAATTCTTTTCGCTTTCAAGCGTTTTTTTCATTTCATGCTGGTAGGAAAATTTATCAGCCTGGGCACGAAGCGCGCGTACCGCCGGCCCCTTCCCTGTATTCAGCATTCTCATCTGGATATAGGTCTTATCGATATTTTTGCCCATTTCACCGCCAAGGGCATCGATTTCCCTGACTACAATCCCTTTTGCGGGCCCTCCGATGGATGGATTGCATGGCATAAAAGCGACCATATCAAGATTGATTGTAATCATTAACGTTTTTGCGCCAATCCGGGCAGCTGCCAATCCGGCTTCACAACCTGCATGGCCTGCGCCGATGACGATTACATCATAATTTCCGGCCTCGTAGTGCATTACGCTGCCTCCTTTTCATATAGCATAAAACAGTTCTTCATAGCTCTGTTAAACTTAGTTATCGATTTCTACTTCAGACATAGCGTTCCTATAACTCTAAACATCAACAATAACTGAATTTTATTACATCCGCCGAAAAAAAAGAAACAACACTATTTACCAAGGCAAAATTGGGAGAAAAGCTGGTCAATCAAGCTTTCATGGACACTTTCGCCAATGACCTCACCCAAAAGCTCCCACGATCGGGTCAAGTCAATTTGGACTATATCAATCGGAATACCGTTTTCAACCCCGTTAATTGCTTCCTCAACCGCATGTAACGCCTGGCCCAGGAGAGCAATATGGCGGCTATTCGATACGTATGTCATATCTCCCGCATCAATTGACCCGGCAAAAAACAAATTCGCAATCGCTTCTTCAAGTTCATCGATACCCTTGTCTTCAAGGAGCGATGTCGAAACAATCCGCCTGTTTCCGGCAAGAGCCTTTACTTCCTCCATGTCGATTGCTTTTGGCAAGTCGGTCTTGTTGACGATAATGATGGCGTCCATTCCTTCTACTGCTTTAAAAATATTCCGGTCTTCATCTGTCAGTTTATCGGAATTGTTCAGAACAAGCAGGATCAAATCCGCTTCCTTTAGTACCTGGCGTGACCTTTCAACCCCAATTTTCTCGACAATGTCTTCCGTCTCCCTGATACCGGCCGTATCGAGGAGGCGAAGCGGGACTCCCCGGACATTGACATATTCCTCGATGACGTCTCTTGTTGTACCTGGGATATCTGTTACGATTGCCTTATTTTCCTGTGCAAGGCTATTCAAGAGGGACGATTTTCCGACATTCGGCCTGCCAACAATGACAGTGGAAAGGCCCTCTCTTAATATTTTACCCTGTTGGGATGTTTGTAAAAGTTTTTTAATTTCATCCCGCACATAACCTGCTTTCTCAAGCAACATGTTGTGTGTCATTTCTTCAACATCGTCGTATTCCGGATAATCAATGTTCACCTCCACATGGGCAAGCGTTTCAAGAATTTCCTGTCTGAGCTTTTTGATAAGCCGGGAAAGGCGGCCCTCCATCTGGCCTAGTGCAACGCTCATTGCCCGGTCCGTCTTTGCCCGGATCAAATCCATGACGGCTTCCGCCTGGGAAAGGTCAATCCTTCCATTCAGGAATGCACGTTTCGTAAATTCTCCTGGCTCTGCCAGCCTTGCCCCATTATTCAGCACGAGCTGAAGCACACGATTGACCGAAACAAGTCCGCCATGGCAGTTTATTTCAATTACATCCTCTTTCGTAAACGTTTTTGGACCCCTCATCGCCGAGACCATTACTTCCTCAACCGTTTCCCCGGTCTTTGGATCAATAAGATGTCCGTAATGGATGGTATGGGACGCAACCTTACTAAGCACTTTGCCGGACGGGCTCATGAATAGTTTATCCGCAATTTTAAACGCCTCGTCCCCACTCAGCCTTACAATGGCGATTGCTCCTTCACCCATTGGAGTCGAAATGGCCGCAATTGTATCAAACTCCATGTTTTCCACCTCTTTTCCTTTTAATTTCATCTATAGTTTATCTGCTGAATTGGTTTTTCCACTCATAACGGGCAGTAACGCCACTCCTCAAAATTCTCAGGCATCGAAGCCACCGCTCATAAAACTTCAATCGACCCCAAAATAACAGAATAGCATACTGTTTCTTTCAAAAAAACACATTTATCCACATGTTCCGTTTGAACATGTTTTATTTTAACTTATCCACATGTGAATAACAATAAAGCGAAGATACAATCAACAGACATAGCATCTTTAAGAACATTAAAGCCCGGTTAAGATAGGAAAAAACAAATTTTGCGACAAGGGGAAATTTTACATAAAAAAATCCCGCCTTCGGAATTTGAAGGCGGGTTTTCAACAACTATTCGATTTCAGTACCGTACCGGCGTAATGACGATGTGCCTGTGGGGCTCTGTACCGTCAGAATAAGTCTTTACTTTGCTATTTTCGGAAAGAGCGGTATGGATGACTTTCCGTTCGTAGGAAGGCATTGGTTCAAGTGTGACCGTTTTGCCTGTTTTCACGGCTTTTTGCGCAAGGCGCTGGGCCAATTGGATCAGCGTCTCATTGCGGCGGTCCCGGTAATTTTCTGCATCAAGGATGACTGTAAGGTATTGCTCCGATAAACGATTGATAATAAGCTGAGTCAAATATTGGAGGGAGTTGAGTGTTTGTCCCCTCTTCCCTATCAATAGCGCAATCTTTTCTCCGGAAAGGACAAAAGTAACGAGCTTGCCTTCCCTTTTTGCCTCGATTTCAATGGGCGCTCCCATCTGCTCGCTGACCTCGGAAAGGAATTTTTTTGCTTCTTCAATCGGATCAGGTTTGAGAGTAACTTTTACAACAGCCGGCCTTGATCCAAAAAGGCCGAAGATTCCTTTTTTTCCTTCATCTACAATTTCTATTTCTGTGCGGTCTTTTGTTGTGTTCAATTGAGCCAGTGCTGATTGGACTGCTTCATCTACGGTTTGCCCGCTAGCAGTTATCTGTTTCACTTCTTTGCTCCCCCCGCGCCGCCGGTTGCTGATGACTTCTTCAGGTCCGGCCCTTTAATGAAATATGTCTGGACAATCATGAACAGGTTCCCCACTACCCAGTACAACGACAGGGCTGCCGGGAAGTTGATGGCGAAAATCAGGATCATAATCGGCATCATATAAAGCATCATTTGCATCTGTGGATTGCCTTCCATTCCGGCCATCATCATTTTTTGCTGAATGAACGTGGTGATGCCGGCGATAATCGGCAAAATGTAATACGGATCCTTATCGCCCAGGTCGAACCAAAGGAAGTTATGGTCTGCAATCGCCCTTGTCCTTGAAATCGCATGGTAAAAACCAATGAGGATCGGCATCTGGATTAGGATAGGTAAACATCCGGCCAGCGGGTTGACACCATGTTTCTGGAACAGGGCCATCGTTTCCTGCTGTAGTTTCTGCTGTGTCTTCTGGTCTTTTGAGCTGTATTTCTCACGCAACGCCTGCATTTCCGGCTGGAGGGCCTGCATCGCTTTTGAGCTTTTTGTTTGTTTAATCATCAATGGCAGGATTGCAAGGCGGATCAGGATTGTTACAACAATGATCGAAAGCCCGAAGCTCCCCCATAAAATGTTCGCTCCTTCTGTAATGAGCCAAGAGAGCGGGTAAACAATATACTCGTTCCAAAAACCTTTGCTGTTCGCATCAATTGGTTTATTTACCTCCATACAGCCTGAGAGCAGGAGAACCAATGAAAATAAACCTAAATACAGTAATTTTCGCTTACTCAACCGAAATTTCCTCCTTAAGCGGATGGGTATGTGAATTTATTTTTGGGTGTTCCCCAAAAAAGGACATGCTACCTGAATCATTCTATCATTTTTTTAAAGGAAGTGCTTTCAAAATCTATGGAAGCGGGAAAAAATATGCTCTTTACCCCTCATTGTCGACTGGAAAGTTCCTTTTCAATACTTTTGCAAGCTTTAGGACGTGGGCGAGGCTTTTTTTTACCTCGAAAAAATCCATGTCCGCGGCAGGCTTTCTGGCAATGATGACATAATCATTACCGTCAGAAAGCCCTTCCTTCATTTCAAAAAACGACTGCCGTATGTATCGCTTGATCCTGTTTCGGACCACAGCGTTTCCAATTTTTTTGCTCACCGACAAGCCGATCCGGAATGAAGGCTGGTTTTCCTTTTTCAGGACATAGACGATGAATTGCCTGTTTGCAGTCGAACGCCCTTTTTTAAAAACAGCCTGAAAATCGTTATTCTTTTTAATTCTATAATCTTTTTTCATGACTTCACCTTCCATCTTCGCCACCGGATGGCTGCCACCTCTACGTTTCATCCTCTCCCTCGAGGCAGTCCGTTATTCGGAAGGCCGCGAAGGAGAAATAAAAGCGTTCAATCAATACATTCCGCTCAATTATGATTCTTAGAGTGGTTTTGGGTGAGCCCGAAGAAAATTGTCTTTGATTTTCAATAGAAAAAAGACCACTGAGACGGTCAGTGGCCTAAGCTGATAATACTTTTCTTCCTTTTTGGCGGCGGCGCGCTAGTACTTTGCGGCCGTTCGCTGAGCTCATGCGGCTGCGGAACCCGTGAACTTTGCTATGCTTTCTTTTCTTTGGCTGGTACGTCCTTTTCATCGTATGACACCTCCCTGAGGAATTGCTTATATAGACAGTCTAGCTTGCTTTTAATTTACGCTTGGTAAAGACAGTCTTAATTATTATAGAGACGCATGCAGGAAGTTGTCAACTATTGATTCTGATTTCATACATCTTCCAGCCCCTAAAAGGAAGGGGCCTTTTCCGCCATCCCTCTTTTCTCCTCCATTTTTACCACTGCAAAACGCCCTCTTTTTATCCCTGTGGATAAATTCCGACAGATTTCTAGCCTTCTCCCTTGCTTATTGACAGGTTTTTCACATACCCTAGTATTGTGGATAAATCGAACCTGGATAAATCCGGTTCTTGTGGATAATTACGAAAACCCATTGCGCCACTTACTTTTTTTTGATATTATATTTGTGTTTTCACTTCTAATAAATCACTGTGGACATCTTAATTGTCCACAGATTGTGGATAAGTTGTGGACAGGTTATCCAACCACTTTGTAAAAACTTGTCCACATCCCGTGGATATTGTCGAAACCTCTTATTCTTTCCTTATAATATGTTTTTCCACAAATCCATCACCTTGAATATTTATTCATACGGGTTGTACAGCTTGTATAACAGACCCGACTATTCTACAAATACACAAGAACCTATTCTTGTGAGAATCAGAGATTAAGAGAGGGAGGGAAACTAGTTGGAAAATATCGCGGACTTATGGAATGCGGCGTTAGCTACGATCGAAACAAAAATAAGCAAGCCCAGCTTCGATACATGGCTGAAATCGACAAAGGCGCATTCGCTCCAGGGCAATACACTTGTTGTAACGGCGCCGAACGAATTCGCGCGAGACTGGCTTGAAGAACGATATGCCCCATTAATTTCGGAAATCCTTTATGAAATTACCGGGGAAGAGCTTGAAGCAAAATTTATCATCCCGCAGGTAAAGGACGACGAGGAGCCTGAACTTGCTCTCCCGAAAAAGAAGCATAAAAAAGAGGAAGAAAACAATGATATTCCCCAAACGATGCTGAATCCGAAGTATACGTTTGACACGTTTGTCATTGGATCAGGAAACCGGTTCGCCCACGCGGCTTCGCTTGCGGTCGCTGAAGCTCCTGCAAAAGCGTATAATCCCCTGTTCATCTATGGAGGGGTTGGGCTTGGCAAAACACACTTGATGCATGCAATCGGGCATTACGTCCTTGAACATAATCCGTCTGCAAAAGTAGTTTATTTGTCTTCCGAAAAATTCACGAATGAATTCATCAATTCAATCCGTGACAACAAGGCGATTGAATTTCGGAATAAGTACCGGAAAGTTGATGTATTGCTCATTGATGATATTCAATTTCTTGCTGGAAAAGAGTCAACACAGGAAGAATTCTTCCATACATTCAACACCTTGCACGAAGAAAGCAAGCAGATCATCATTTCGAGTGACCGGCCGCCAAAGGAAATTCCGACCCTTGAAGACAGGCTTCGTTCCCGGTTTGAATGGGGCCTTATAACCGACATCACCCCTCCCGATCTGGAGACAAGGATTGCAATCCTTCGCAAGAAAGCCAAAGCGGAAGGCCTTGATATTCCGAATGAAGTCATGCTGTATATAGCAAACCAGATCGACTCGAATATTAGGGAACTTGAAGGAGCGCTTATCAGGGTCGTTGCCTATTCCTCATTAATTAACAAGGATATTAACGCCGACCTCGCAGCCGAGGCGCTAAAGGACATTATCCCTAGTTCAAAGCCGAAAATCGTCACGATCCTTGATATCCAAAAGGCAGTCGGGCAGCAGTTTAACGTGAAGCTGGAGGATTTCAAAGCAAAGAAACGGACCAAATCCGTAGCATTTCCCCGCCAGGTTGCCATGTACCTATCACGTGAGCTTACCGACTTCTCGCTTCCGAAAATCGGCGAAGAGTTCGGAGGCCGGGACCATACGACGGTTATCCATGCCCATGAAAAGATTTCGAAGCTGCTAGCTACCGATGCCCAGCTCCAAAAGCAGGTCAAAGAGCTGAACGAGCTGTTGAAAGTTTAGCCTTTTTGTGAATAACTCCGTTGAGGTTACACACAGTCTGTCCACATGTGGATAGACTGTCTTTCCTTTGAACAGGCCAGTTATCCACAAACTCACAGGCCCTACTAGTACTTCTACGATCTTTTTAAAGAACTTATTATTATATTTTAAGCAAAAAAAATTATGCATGAATCGGGGGAAGAAAAATGAAATTCAGTATCCAACGCGACTATCTTGTCCAGAGCGTAAATGATGTGATGAAGGCAGTTACGTCGAGAACGACCATTCCAATCCTGACAGGAATAAAAATTGTTGCGGGAACAGACGGAGTAACATTAACAGGGAGCGATTCCGATATTTCGATCCAATCGTTCATCCCGAAAGAAGAAAATGGGGATGAAATCGTTGAAATCAAGCAGCAGGGAGCAATTGTCCTCCAGGCGAAATTTTTCAGCGAAATCGTTAAAAAACTTCCTACCGATACAGTTGAAATAGACGTGCAAAACCATCAGCAGACCGTCATCCGCTCAGGGAAATCTGAATTTAACCTGATTGGCCTGGATGCGGAGGAATATCCGCACCTTCCGCAGATTGAAGAAAAAAACAAATTCCGCATCCCAGCCGACTTGCTAAAGGCATTGATCAGGCAAACCGTTTTCGCAGTATCCGTATCGGAAACAAGGCCTATCTTGACAGGTGTAAACTGGAAGGCTGAAAACAATCAACTGACCTGTATTGCAACAGATTCGCACCGCCTCGCAATGAGGAAGGCGCATGTGGAAACGGAAAACAATGATTCCTATAATGTCGTCATTCCGGGTAAAAGCCTGAATGAACTGAGCAAAATCATTGCCGACACAAATGAGCCGATTGATATTGTCATTACCGATAACCAGGTGCTGTTCAAAGCGAAAAACCTGCTCTTTTTCTCAAGGCTTCTTGAAGGGAACTATCCGGACACATCCAGGCTTATCCCACAGGACAGCAAAACGGATGTCGTCGTCCATACGAAGGATTTCCTCCATGCGATTGACAGGGCTTCGCTCCTTGCAAAAGAAGGGCGAAACAACGTTGTTAAATTTTCGACCCTTGGAGATAGCATCGTCGAAGTTTCTTCCAACACCCCTGAAATCGGAAAGGTTGTTGAAGAAATCCAAAGCCAGTCTGTCGAAGGCGAGGAATTAAAAATCTCCTTTAGCGCAAAATATATGATGGATGCGCTAAAAGCCCTAGAAGGTACAGATATTAAAGTAAGTTTCACAGGAGCGATGAGGCCGTTCGTCATCCGTCCACTTCACGACGAATCGACACTGCAGCTGATCCTTCCGGTAAGAACTTATTAATTTCCAAGTTCGTTTAAAAAGGAGCTGCCGGTTAACTGGCAGCTTCCTTTCTTGATAACAGGGAAAAAACACGCTCCTAAATTATGGTAAATAGGAATAAACAAGCTAAATCTCAGTATTCTTTGTATCTTCGGAGTTTTTTTAGTAAAATAAAGTATTAGATACTTCTAATTGGAAACGCTCAGCCACCATTTGGGTTGGGCTGATCGAGTTTCAATGAAAAGCCAATTTCTTTTGGAAAAGAGTGAGCGAAATGCCAGTTGAGATAACAATCGATACGGAATACATCACGCTGGGCCAGTTTCTGAAGCTCGCCGACATCATTCAGACTGGCGGGATGGCCAAATGGTTCCTTGGCGAACATGAAGTGTTTATCAATGGGGAACAGGACCAAAGAAGAGGAAGAAAACTCAGGGCTGGAGATAGAATATCCATTCCGGGCTTTGGTGAATTTACCCTTGAACAGGCTTAAGGGATGTTGACATGTATATTGAAAAGCTGGCATTAAAAAATTATCGAAATTACGACAGCCTGGAAATCGGCTTTGAAAATAAGGTGAATGTAATCCTTGGTGAAAATGCCCAAGGAAAAACAAATCTAATGGAATCGATCTATGTCCTGGCAATGGCAAAATCCCACCGGACCTCGAATGATAAAGATCTTATTCGTTGGGATACGGATTATGCTAAAATAGAAGGACGGATTAATCGAAAGCACGGTTCTCTCCCGATGCAGCTCGTTATTTCAAAAAAAGGCAAGAAAGCCTGGTACAACCATATTGAGCAACAAAGGCTGAGCCAGTATGTCGGAAACTTGAATGTTGTCATGTTTGCGCCTGAAGATCTGAACCTTGTCAAAGGCAGTCCACAGATCCGCCGGCGTTTCATAGATATGGAGATTGGACAGGTTTCGCCTGTCTATTTGCACGGGGTCAGCCAATATTTAAAAATCCTGCAGCAAAGAAACCACTACTTGAAAATGCTGCAAATCAAGAAAACCAGTGACGAGACTATGCTGGATATCCTCACTGAACAATTTATCCAAGCTGCGGTCAGAATTACCGCGAAACGGTTTGAATTCCTCAGGCTCCTTGAGAAATGGGCACAGCCCCTCCACAAAGGCATCTCAAGAGGTATTGAAACATTGGAAATACACTACTCCCCCTCTGTCAATGTATTAGAAGGACAGGATTTGTCGAAAATGATAGAGGTATTTGAAGAAAAATTCACAAAGGTGAAAGCCAGGGAAATTGAACGGGGAACAACCCTTTTCGGACCTCACCGGGATGATGTCCTGTTCCATGTGAACGGTCGCGATGTCCAAACTTTCGGGTCACAAGGGCAGCAGCGGACAACGGCCTTATCCGTAAAGCTCGCGGAGATTGAGTTAATCCAGTCCGAAATCGGTGAATATCCAATCCTTCTTTTGGACGATGTCCTTTCGGAGCTTGATGATCACCGGCAATCCCACCTTCTTAATACAATCCTTGGGAGAGTACAAACATTCGTAACGACAACAAGTGTGGAAGGAATCGACCACCAGACAATCAAGGAAGCTTCTACATTCATTGTCGATTCAGGGGAGATCATACGCAGGAATTGAGGCGGTCCTATGTATATTCATATCGGCGAAGACCATATGGTAAGGGTGAAGGAGATTATTGCCATCATCGATAAAAGCAGTGCCCTGGATTCGCGATTTGCTGAATCGGGCAAAGCAATCAATTTGTCGAAGGGCCCCTTCAAATCGGTCGTCGTTACGGAGAAAGACATATATTTATCGCCTTTGGCCTCAACTACATTAAAAAAACGTTCAGCCCGGATGGGCATTCAGGATTTTTGATATGAACTTAACATAAATCAGCAAGGCAAATGCAATGAAAGAGCAGGTGAGCGGTTTGGCAATGGATCAAGAAATGATGAAGGAACAATCGTATGATGCCAGTCAAATTCAGGTGCTTGAAGGCCTGGAGGCTGTTAGGAAGCGGCCGGGGATGTACATCGGCTCGACAAGCAGCAAAGGGTTGCACCACCTTGTCTGGGAAATTGTCGATAATAGTATAGATGAAGCGCTGGCCGGCTATTGCGATAAAATTAAGGTCATCATTGAAGAAGATAATAGCATTACAGTCAAAGATAATGGGCGGGGCATTCCAGTCGGGATCCAGGAAAAGATGGGCAGGCCGGCTGTTGAGGTTATCTTGACAGTGTTGCACGCCGGGGGAAAGTTTGGCGGCGGAGGATATAAAGTGTCCGGAGGGCTCCACGGTGTCGGCGCTTCTGTTGTAAACGCGCTGTCCACATTCCTTGAGGTATTTGTCCACCGGGACGGCCAAATCCATTATCAGAAATATGAACGCGGTGTTCCAGTCGCCGATTTGAAGGTGATTGGCGAGACCGACAGGACCGGGACGACCATCCACTTTAAGCCGGATCCGGAAATATTCACTGAAACACTTGAATACGAATACGATGTACTTGCGAACAGGCTCCGGGAATTGGCTTTCCTAAACCGCGGAATCAACATTTCCATTGAGGATAAGCGCGAGGAGAACAAATCGAATGAGTACCATTATGAGGGCGGAATCAAATCGTATGTAGAGCATTTGAACCGTACAAAAGAAGTAATCCATGACGAGCCGATCTATATGGAGGGCGGCCGTGACGGGATTACAGTCGAAGTAGCCATGCAATACAACGATGGCTATACCGGAAACCTATATTCCTTTGCAAATAATATCCATACGTATGAAGGCGGTACCCATGAATTCGGGTTCAAGACCGCGCTGACAAGGGTGATAAACGATTATGCCCGAAGGAGCGGTATTTTCAAGGAAGCCGATGCAAACCTGTCCGGAGAGGATGTCCGGGAAGGGTTGACTGCCATCGTTTCAATCAAACATCCTGACCCGCAATTCGAGGGCCAAACCAAAACAAAATTAGGCAACTCGGAAGTACGCGCGGTAACCGATGCCGTTTTTGCGGATCAGTTTGAAAAATTCATGCTGGAAAACCCTATCGTCGCTAGGAAAATCGTCGAAAAAGGGCTTATGGCTGCCCGTGCAAGGCTCGCGGCGAAAAAAGCACGCGAGTTGACACGCAGAAAAAGTGCGCTTGAAGTCTCAAGCCTTCCAGGGAAGCTCGCGGACTGCTCATCAAAAGATCCTTCCGAAAGTGAAATTTATATTGTTGAGGGTGACTCTGCGGGTGGATCGGCCAAACAGGGCCGTGACCGCCATTTCCAGGCAATCCTCCCGCTTCGCGGAAAAATTTTGAATGTTGAAAAGTCAAGGCTTGATAAAATCCTGTCCAATAACGAAGTAAGGGCAATCATCACTGCCGTCGGTACTGGGATTGGTGAAGACTTCGAAATCAGCAAGGCGAGATACCATAAAATTGTTATCATGACAGATGCCGACGTCGACGGAGCCCATATCCGCACTTTATTATTGACGTTCTTTTATCGTTATATGCGGCAGATTATTGAGTCGGGATATATTTATATCGCACAGCCGCCGCTGTATAAAATCCAGCAAGGTAAACGCATCGAATACGCGTATAACGACAAACAAATGGATGAGATCATGGCTGGGCTCCCAGCAACGCCTAGACCTAATATCCAGCGGTATAAGGGACTTGGAGAAATGAATCCGGATCAGCTGTGGGAGACAACGATGAATCCTGAGACGAGGACTCTTCTTCAGGTAAGCCTGACTGACGCAATTGAAGCCGATGAGACATTTGAAATCCTTATGGGCGACAAAGTTGAGCCCCGACGGAACTTTATCGAGGAAAACGCACTTTATGTAAAAAACCTGGATATTTAAAAACGATGAACGCCGCATGACATGATGGTTCAACTTAAAAGCCAGGATAGATAGTCATCTATCCTGCTTTTGCAATTAATTTAGGGTTTATTGGCCGGCGAGCAAGTAGCTGCCAGTCCCTAATGGAGGTAATTTGATGGCTGATTTTGAAAACCCCCGAGTAAGGGAAATAAATATTAGCCAGGAAATGAAATCATCCTTCCTGGACTATGCAATGAGTGTTATCGTTTCACGTGCCCTTCCAGATGTCCGGGACGGACTGAAGCCGGTACACCGACGTATCCTCTATGCAATGCACGACCTTGGAATGCATTCGGACAAACCATATAAGAAATCCGCGCGTATTGTAGGGGATGTTATTGGTAAATACCATCCACATGGCGATTCCGCCGTATATGAAACAATGGTCAGGATGGCCCAGGATTTTAACTACCGTTATATGCTCGTCGATGGACATGGGAACTTCGGGTCAGTTGACGGCGATGCGGCCGCGGCAATGCGTTATACGGAATCAAGAATGTCGAAAATATCGATGGAACTCCTAAGGGATATCAATAAAGATACCATTGACTATCAGGATAACTATGATGGAGAGGAAAAGGAGCCTGTTGTCCTTCCCGCCCGCTTCCCTAACCTGCTAGTAAATGGGACGACCGGGATTGCTGTTGGAATGGCGACAAATATCCCTCCACATCAGCTTGGTGAAATAATCGATGGCGTATTGGCCCTTAGCCAGGATCCAGATATTACAATTCATGAATTGATGGAGACGATTCCAGGCCCTGATTTCCCGACTGGCGGAATTATTATCGGGCGAAGCGGCATCCGCAAAGCATACGAAAGCGGCAGGGGTTCAATCACTCTCCGTGCAAAAGTCGAGATTGAACAGCTGAAGAACGGCAAAGAAGTCATTATTGTAAATGAATTGCCGTATCAGGTGAACAAAGCAAGGCTGATTGAAAAAATCGCTGAGCTCGTGCGTGATAAAAGGATTGATGGCATTACCGACCTGCGTGATGAATCCGACCGAAATGGAATGCGGATTTACATCGAGGTCAGAAAAGATGCGAATGCCAATGTCGTCCTAAATAATTTGTACAAGCAAACTGCGATGCAGACCAGCTTCGGAATCAACCTGCTTGCCCTAGTAGAAGGGCAGCCAAAGGTGTTAAACCTGAAGCAGTGCTTAAAATACTATCTCGCCCATCAACAAGTGGTCATTAGGCGCCGTACTGAATTTGAACTTGGTAAAGCTGAAGCGAGGGCGCATATACTCGAGGGGCTGCGCATTGCCCTCGATAATCTTGATGCGGTCATTACACTTATCCGTAATTCAAGGACAACCGATATCGCGAAGGACGGGTTAATGTCAACCTTCAATCTTTCCGAAAAGCAGGCCCAGGCAATTCTTGATATGAGATTGCAGCGCTTAACCGGCCTGGAAAGGGAAAAGATTGAGGATGAATTCCAGAATCTGATGGCATTGATAGCCGAGTTGAAGGCAATCCTGGCCGATGAAGAAAAAATCCTCGAGATCATCCGAGAAGAACTGCTCGAAATCAAGGAGCGCTTTAACGACACAAGGCGTACTGAAATCGTGGCGGGCGGAATTGAAAACATCGAGGATGAAGACCTGATTCCGCGAGAAACCGTTGTTCTTACCCTTACCCATAATGGCTATATCAAACGCCTGCCAGTTTCCACCTATCGCGCGCAAAAACGCGGTGGACGAGGAATTCAGGGGATGGGGACAAATGAGGATGACTTTGTTGAACAGCTGATTACAACGTCCACCCATGATACGATCCTCTTCTTTACGAATAAGGGGAAAGTATACCGTGCCAAAGGCTATGAGATTCCGGAATTCAGCCGTACGGCAAAAGGACTCCCAATTATTAACCTTCTTGGCATTGAGAAAGGCGAATGGGTCAACGCAATCATCCCAATTGATGAATTTGTCGATGACTGGTTCCTCTTCTTTACAACAAAGGAAGGGATTTCGAAACGTTCACCGCTTACTTCATTTGCCCATATTCGGAACAACGGCCTCATTGCCCTGAACCTCCGAGAGGGAGATGAATTGATCTCAGTCCGGCTTACTGACGGAAGCAAGGAAATCGCAATCGCGACCAAAAAAGGAATGCAGATCCGTTTCCCTGAAACAGATGTAAGGACAATGGGAAGGACTGCAACAGGCGTAAAAGGAATTACGCTTGATCCTGATGATGAAGTCATAGGGATGGAGGTCCTTGAGGAAGGCACGGATGTGCTTGTCGTAACAAGCAAAGGGTATGGAAAGCGGACAGCCGCTGCCGAATACCGTATCCAGGGCCGAGGTGGAAAAGGTATTAAGACAGCAAACGTAACTGAACGGAACGGTGAACTCGTTTCAATGAAAACTGTTACGGGTGAGGAAGACCTTATGCTCATTACCACAAGCGGGGTGCTTATCCGTATACCGGTTGACAGCATTTCGAAGGTAGGAAGGAACACAATCGGTGTCAAGCTGATTAACATTAAAGATAATGAAAGTGTGGCAACGGTTGCGAAAGTAGAAAGGGAAGAAGAAAAGCCCGAAGACGAATCCGGTGCAGTAGTTGAAGCTACGCATACAGATGAAGATATTGTCGTAACAGAGGTTGTCGAGTTGGATGAGCCTGCAGAAAACATGGACCAAGATCCAGAAGAAGAGAGCGGCGAAGAATAAGCGCCAAATGGTAAATTAAAGCGGGAAGCCGGATTATGGCTTCCCGTTTTTTAAAGGAATTATCAGAAATAACTTTCTGTTTTAAAAGGTATTGCCTGTTTGCCAGGTTGCTGATATAATCACAAAGGTCGGCTTGAGTTATTAACACTGAGAAGTTAAATATTTAATAAAAAGTGTTGACGTTAACCAGCTGATATGATATATTATTAAAGTCGCTGTTGGGCGACAATTGCTCTTTGAAAACTAAACAAACAAGCGTCAACAAACAATAA